>NZ_JBTLQG010000054.1:0-24714 GCF_054461535.1 Flavitalea antarctica | reverse complement strand
GTATTGCCAAAAGCGGCCATTAACATTCATGAAATTTAAAAATACCTTCGGGCCGCCTTCGGCAATACATCCCCGTTAGCGGCAAACCGCGCTTGTGACTTTGAATACTAATACAAGATATTTCCTTATGGTGTCGGTCGATAAACTGCTTGAAATAGAAAAGAGGAGAAATATTTCATTGCCCACATCGTACAAAGATTTTTTCCAACGCTGTCAGAGGTCTCGACCAGAGAATTTGATTGGTACAGAGTTAATCAATGACATTGAAGATTTGAATGGTCCCGCAGAAGAATTATTGCGAGAATGTGGAATGGATGTTTTCATAAATCCAGATGATTTTGTTTTCATGATGCACCAAGGTTATATGTTTTGGTACTTTTCTGCCAAAGGGGATCCAGACCCGGTAGTGTTTGGGTACTTTGAAGGTAAAGGAGACCGAGATCAGCATGGCCGGCTATCAAATTTCCTGGCGCGTGTCTTCCTTTAACCTACGCATGAATAAGTATGACAATGCGTCGAAATTGAGTGGCATTAGCCTTCTGAAACAATGGTCTGCCGCTAACATGGTATTGGCAAAAGCGGGCAGCCAGTAACAAGTAGTTTAAATACCGAGTGATGCCCGCCTTCGCCAATACTTCCACGCTATGTGCAATCGCTTATGAATTCATTTAAGCCAGATCATAGAAAGTCTAATGCCTTATTTATCCTCGGGATGTGTTTTGCCGGTCTGTCGTACCTGGCACTCGAGTCCCAAGGTATATTTATGAAGGCCTACTGGGTGATTCTGTGCTTATCAACTGGGATCATATGTTTTTCTTTATCAATGTTCTCTAGATATCTGATACATATCATACAAGGGACTTTGATAATTAGTAACCGGTACAAATTCTTTTCGAAAAAAATCGACCTGCAGGAAGTAAAACGCGTAAAAATTGTTAATAAAGAATTTCCCGTCGGGATATACAACAACACACTATTGCATTTGCTGCTTTGGAACCGAAAATTCAGTAGGTTCAAACAAATACATCTGTTTGACTCCTGTGGGAAAAAGATATTTACAATTGATGGACAGGGATTAGAGAACAGAGACTTTGATAGATTGGTAAAAGTGCTAAAGAGGAAATAGACTGCACATAACATGGTATTCGCAAAAGCGGGCAGCGAATACCATGGCAATCAAAACACCAAGTTGTTGCTCGCCTTCGCCAATACTTCCACGTTGGGCGTAATGCTCAATCCACAAAAACGCGTTTAGTGAAATCGTTCCTATTAGTATGTTTGATGTTGGTTTTATTCTTGGCAAAAGTGTGGTCACAGGAGAAAGATCAATACATAGCTTCAGAGTTAAAATATTCGTCGCAGTTTGCTCAATATCCAAGTGGGGAACCTGGTTTATTCAAGATTGTTGCGCACAAAGTTCGTTATCAAAACTTTCCCCGCAGCGAGCAACGAGACACAATATCAATCGCGATGCAGTTCACGGTTCTGAAAGACGGAAGGCTTAGCAACATTCTTTTTTATTCCGGTGATCAGAGGATTGAACGACCTGTCCGAAATGCATTACTTGCAGCCGGTAACTGGATTGCGGCCAGTCAAGGAGGGAGATATGTTAATAGTTATAGAAAGGTGAAGTTTCAGTTCCGGTTCGATCATATAAATAAACAATGGGAATTTGACAGAAATGAATCAGGGTACTTGATATTGTGAGCACACCTACTTCACACACTACGCTCAACATGGTATTGGCAAAAGCGGGCGGGCCAGTGTCGTGTTGAACAAAATAGTAAGTGATGCCCGCCTTCGCCAATACTTCCACGTTACCTGCCATTCGCCTATGCGTACAATACTAATTATGCTTTCAATGTGCTTTTTTTCTTGTTCATCCTCTACAAAGGAATCATCAGCTGTGAAAGGCGACAGCAAGAAAGTTGCAGACACAGTCGCGTCAACAGATGATGCCGCCGGAGGTGAAGAAAAACCAGACTATCGAAAGGAATTTATAGACGAGTATGCTAAGACATTGTCAATCGACACATCATTTTCAACGAAGAAAAGGACATACACCGTTCTATTCAGACACTTGTGTAGCTGGGATAGCGCTTTGGTAGTTCCTGCGAAATACAATTACGACACAGGATCTGATTTTAAGACACACAATTTCCACTCGGAATTGACGGTGCTTGAAGGGGTAGATACTGCCTTCAAAAAAGTTATTACAAAAGATGATTTCAAATCACTTCTGGATCCGGCACTAGAAAGCTACGGTACATTATTATTTCCGACTTTAAGATTCAGAAATGATTCAATAGAAGTTAAGTACAGCATTTCAATTCCAGTAACGGACGTCGGCATCCCTGTGATAATTCAATTTGATACCGAAGGAAAGTCCACAATAAAACAATGAACGGCAGGTAACATGGTATTGGCAAAAGCGGGCGGCCAGTTGCAGTGGAACAAACTATCAAGCTATGCCCGCCTTCGCCAATACTTCCACGTTGCCTGCAAGCTCTGCAACACCCTAAAACTTAAAGACTATGTTATACCTGTTATGGGGATTATTAAATATTGGGCTTTTCATTTGGTTCATAGTTATTTGTTTCAGTGCTACCAAACAGATTAAGGAAAAGTTCGGACTGTTAACATCGATAGTTTTCGTATTCGGACTGCTATCATTTATTGGTGGGTCGAAGGCTGACACGCACAACAACGAGCCTAATTCTAATCAAATAAAAACCTGGAAATTTCATGCCCAAGACAGTTTAGACCATGAGTCGAAATTGTTCTTTGAAATCGATTTAGAGGAGACTTTAATTTCCAGGTATTGTTTAGGTATTGTATATGGTAAGGATAAGACGTTCCAGAATAATATACCAGTCAGTGCAACGTCTTGGATGTCAGGATTTCAAAGTGGCACAGATTGGAAGCCTATATCGATACTAATAAATCGCACAGACGACAATCAGAAATTTGAATACGAAGTAAATGGCACGATCAATTGGAGTTTGCTTGGAACTACAATTTATGCTCAGTCCAAAAGTTGGACAGGATCTGCAGTCCTCAAATAAGCCAGCAGGCAACATGGTATTGGCAAAAGCGGGCGGCCAGTTACATATGGAGCAAAACCCTAATCTATGCCCGCCTTCGCCAATACTTCCACGTTGTGGGCAAGCTTAGGGAATGACGCCAATGGAAACGACAACTAAACAAATAGTAGAAGGAAGTCAGGCAATTCGAGCTTCGACCGTTGCTTATTCAGCGAACTTTATTTTGGATAATGGGGGGGTGCTAAATATTTACAATGACCTAACAGAAGCCGACTGCAAGTCTATCATTTCGACAAATAAATTGAAACTCATACAATTTGCCAAAGCATTCAAGGTTACGAGTAGAACATTCGAATTGATAAACAATAAATTATTGATCTTAAGACCCATCCCGGGGCTTGGGTTGGGACTGAATGGTTTTGACGCTGTAGACGATTTGGAATGTTTGAGCCAATTACCAAATTTGAAGTCCTTGAAAGTTGACATGTATAAAAATAACCAAATTGACCAAATAAATAAGTATTGTCGACTTGTGAAGTTAGTGCTGGGAGGAAACGGAATTTCGATTAAATCCATTGTTGAGCAAGAAGATGTAGAGGAGCTTTTCCTTTTTGAGAAACTCAAAGACGTGGAAGTCATTGGTTCAATGAGAAACCTGAAGAAAGTTACGTTTTCAAAAATGACTTTGAAGAATCACGATTTCCTTACCAGTATCGACAATTTGCGAGAATTACATTTCATGTTAGGCAGCGCGACAAATTATCAAAGTCTTCCAAATATTGGAAGAATAGAAAAATTGTCTTTTACTTGGGTCAGACAATTGACAGTTGAGCATCTTCTACCAATCAATCAAATGAGCTACTTAAAGGAGCTACAATTCGACACGCAGGCGCATTTAACAGATCTTGATTGGTTGACGAATAAGAACGTTAACACTGAAGTCGTCAACTGTAAGAAATTCAAGAAATGAAGCTCTAATCCGTTCACCTGGACAACCGTTAACTAATGCCGCCTGCCCATAACATGGTATTGGCAAAAGCGGGCAGCGAATACCATGTAATTTATAAACCGAGTGTTGCCCGCCTTCGCCAATACTTCCACGTTGTGTGCCACTGAGTCAACAATTGAAGTATTGCAAAAGAATTAATTAGAAACCCGATGATCTTTCAGGAAATTTTGCTTGACAAATATTGTCCGACCCTCACCTACAAATTCAAAATAAGTTTGTGGTGTGATACTCTTCTTATCGAGACACTAATCATCTCTTTTCACGGAAGGTATAGAGATGGCTCCGCAGGTAGTCCAGACGCCGGCTTAATAAAAGGAGTAAACAGAACCGGCGTGGCGGTTTTTCGTCCATTTTCCGTTATAGTGGACTTCACTGATCTTGAATACAATTGGGACGATGACCTTGACCTTTCATTTGAAGAGACCGCGCCGGCAACGACTCTGGTAATTGTTGGTGAGAAATGCAGGTCCGCAATGTCTTCACTTCAATTTGGGCTGTATACGGACACAGATATAGTCGACCATGATGTATTTTTTGAAAGTTTGGCTGTAGCCTTAGAGAAACTGAAAAGCCAAAACGATAGAAGGTAGCCGAACGGCTGCAAGAGCAGCACACAACATGGTATTGGCAAAAGCGGGCGGCCAGTTACGTGTCAGAGAGCATATCAAACTTTGCCCGCCTTCGCCAATACTTCCACGTTGTGCGTTATGCTGAAGCAAAACAAACCGATGTAATTTATATGACAGACAGGAAAGTTGATATTGTCCAAATGATTGTGGATGAATGGAGGCAGCTAGGTTTTCATTATGACTTTGATGAGGGTGCTTCTGTAAACCAGTGGAGGTTTTTCGGACATAAACAGGGACTTTTGAATTTTGTAAAGCTGATTGACGACTATGTAAATAACGACAACAACAATCATTTTTCAGAACATGAACACTATGGCCCATATATGTATTTGAAAATTATTACGCTGGAGGATCAAAGTGTAATTAATCGAAATGCTATCGGCGGGACAATTGCGGATTTGAAAAAATTAAAAGATATGCTTGCTGATAAAATCGACAAAAGTGTACCTGGACAAACGTTTTCTATTGACAAAGTATATGGCGAAGAGAATACCGTGACTACTAAGTTCTTTGTTATGGCTGACGATTTTGATCCTGTGACGATGGACGAATTGATAATGTCAGATAGGCAAAAAGTAGTGAACCAACAAAATGGAATGTAAACGACTTTAGGTGTGGAACCAAGCACGAACGCACAACATGGTATTGGCAAAAGCGGGCGGCAGAGACCATGTCGAACACAGCACCATGTGTTGCCCGCCTTTCGCCAATACTTCCACGTTGTGCGTCACTTCGGACAACGCGAATAAGATAATAATTGGTGACACATTTACGGTAACATGAAAAAACATAAACACGAGATAACTGGACATCTGGACATATTTGTTGCAGATTTTGAAGAAGAATTTGAAGGAGAAATCGAAAAATGGCAAAACATCTTGATTCACGGGAATCCCGAGGGGCTTAGATCTTTTGCAAAAATATTAATACAAATAGCGGACTTAAACCAAGATAGTATAACTGACCTTCCTATCGGAGCAAGAGAACATATTCATTTGCGACCGGATATTGAATTAAGCAAAAGTTCCCTGGAAGTAATTGTTGGGAGAATAGACGCAAAAGGTACAGGTGTCTTCTATGATCGATATGTTGCAAAAAGTGAGAAGGAGCAGTAGCATAGACAATAGTAAATGACGCAGATAGTTTTTGAGATATAGATCACTGGAGAAGATATTTATTCCAGCAATTACGCAATGCGACAGTACGCTGGCTTTTTGTGAGTTACATTTCGAGGTAAAATGCGACGCACAACATGGTATTGGCAAAAGCGGGCGGCCAGTTCCATGCGGAACGAAACAGTAAACTATGCCAGCCTTCGCCAATACTTCCACGTTAGGCGAAAACTCCATCAAAAATTTCTAAGTGCTAGAAATAGTCTTTAAACCGACAATACTTGATCGACGGCATAAACTCGTTGTTGATTCTCATTTCTTGACAATGGGGTTGGAAGACTCTGAAAGGGAAATCTGGTTAAAATTAGACAAGAGCGATATTGCCGCTTTTCGATATGGTGTGAAATGGATAAAAGGTGTAGAATTTATAATCGGACGAATTTATTGCATTGACGTTATGGCTAAATCGGGAGAGATACTTTCAATAAGGCTGAAATCACTTTATGGTATAAATAAGGCAGCTATCTGGAATAAATACTCCCAAATCCTTGAGGCGCTTTCCAATTATTATTTCGATGATTTGTGCAGAGAGTTAATAGCCAAAATCAAGCAAGGGAAGAGTGGCGTCACAAAAAAATTATCGTGAGAAATAGAGGAATCGAATTACCTAAACAAAAAAAGTTATTGCTGTGGGCCGATGTTGGAACACAGCTCTACTCTACATACTATGCTATTTATTCTAAATCGAAACCAGACGTTTATCAGTCTTTTGAGTTTCTTGACGATTGGAATACTGGTGTCGTATATAGCTTGGTTGAAACCATTCTTCAAACAAGCGGCGTGGATGTAGAGTAGTCCGTCCTCGCCTAACATGGTATTGGCAAAAGCGGGCGGCCAGTGTCGTGTCGAACAAAACATCAAGCCATGCCCGCCTTCGCCAATACTTCCACGTTAGGTGCAATAATTAGACAACCCATGAGATCAACATATTTATTAATTTTATTTTCCTTCTATCTCGTTAAGGCTTCTGTTGGTCAGGAATTTAGTAAGAGCGACATTGTCAACTTCAAAATAAAGTCAATAACGACTATTGACGGTCAAGGATATATAAAAGGCATCAAGTTCTATAACGACAAAGGAGATGTTATCAAGGAAGGTTCATTAGATCACGAGAATCAGCTTCAGATTGACAGAGAGTTTTTTTATAACGACTCTTCGAAGCTTATCGAAGAGCGGACATTCACAAGCAGTGGCGAAATAAATTCAACTTCAAAGTATTACAATAATGACAAAAGTCAAGTCATTAAAAAGGAATACATTTCAGATGACCAAGTTTATGCTACTAGGACATTTGAGTATAATGAAAATGGAAATCTTACTCGGGAGACACAGACATCTAAAACAATGGGAAACACATTATCAGAGTACAAGTATGACACTAGCAATAATTTGCTAATACAGGAAGAGAGATCACATGATTCTAGAGGTAAAGAAGAAAGAATTAACTATAAGTACAGTGACAAGGGTCAGCTAATTGAGAAAAAAACAAAAGTTTATTTTTTCAACACAACAATTACAACGACTTACGATTATAATGACACAGGTACGCTGAAAAAGGTTTATGAAAAATCTTCAAATGGAGTTTCTTCTACGACATTATACGAGTACAATGATCAAGGATTATTAGCAGTCGACACGTGGGAAAGTTCAATAAGTAAAAAGCCCCAAAAGACAAGATACCAGATAAAGTTTGAGTGACTTTTACTTCACCTAACATGGTATAGGCAAAAGCGGGCAGCTAATACCATGGCGAACAAAACACCAAGTTGTTGCCCGCCTTCGCCAATACTTTCACGTTATGTGCCACGGCCGTCGGAGAATAAAAAATTGTAACTTTAGGGTATGGACATTAAGAAGTTAATCACTATTGATGACGAGATTCTAGGCGGTCAGCCAGTCTTCGCTGGAACGAGGGTGCCAATTGAGACCTTATTCGATCACCTGGAGTCCGGTGTGCCACTAGATGAATTCCTTGCAGACTTCCCATCTGTATCTCGCCAACAAGCAGTTGACCTACTGGAGGCTGCTAACAAAATTTTCAGTTCCAAGAACATCGAAGAATTATATGCGTCTGTTGCTTGATGAGAATTTGCCTAATCGATTGAAAGAAGATTTCCCAGAGCATGAGATTTTTACCGTGAGAGACAAAGGTTGGAATGGCATCAAGAACGGCGCACTCCTTAAACTGATGCTTGAGGAAAATTTCGATGCCTAACTAACGTTTGACAAAAATCTTCGGTATCAACAGAACTTTACAAAATACCCTATTGCCGTTTTTGTCTTGACTGCTTCGAATAACACTTACATCGTTCTAAAAGAATCAGCCTCAGATATTAAAAAGTATTTAGGTAGCAAAAAGTTGAAACCAGGAGTAATTATTATTCCTCACGAAAGGCACCGCGGCACATAACATGGTATTGGCAAAGCGGGCGGCCAGTGTCGTGTCGAACAAAACATCAAGATGTGCCCGCCTTCGCCAATACTTCCACCTTGGGCGCAACCTTACGTACCCTAACTATGTGGCCATTTAAAAAGCGCACTAATAGCAAAGCAGAACCATTGTCGGATTTTCAATCAATATTATGCATACCTGGGGAATGGAAGGATTGGAACGAGTTTATTGTACGACTACTTGAAGCAACCAGTGGGGAATATATCGCTGCAGGGAAGGTATTGATGCATACAAAATCGCAGCGGTTTTTCGAACTTGAATTTCGCACGCGCGATGAAAATATGCGAAAGTCGTTCGCATATGCAGGGTTGGTGAACAGGGTGTCTGAGTCTTTTTTAAACCGGATAAATGATCATTCGCAAGTACTCTATTTACTAGGGAAGGGTGGAACTTTGAAGGATGCAGCAAATATTGCTTGCGCAGGCGAAGCAATTCTTAAAGCCGGTGGCTTAGGAGTCAAAGTTGAGACGGCTGGCAAAGCTTTTGAACAGGAACAATGGAGTAGTTTCCTTGAGTCTTTCAGTGAAAGTCATCTTTACGACATGTTTGTTTTAGATTCGATAGCTAATGACGAAGGCTCCACCTACTCGTGCGGGATGCACAATTTTGGTCTCAAGGATACAATTGTTCGTGGGGAAGAGTTTCAACATGCGGTAAGGCTTATCCGTATTTTCAATTTCTATCAAATTGTAGACAAACCATCTATCTCTAATGGACAAACTTTCAGTCGGGAGATCGACTCGGAAAAGTATCGAGTTGAAGCTGAAAACGATCAGCCAAACAAAGGCTGTGAACTTTTTGAGAACCCTTTTGGAATGTGGCAACTAACGCGCTTATAACCAGGCTTCGCCCAACATGGTATTGGCAAAAGCGGGCGGCCAGTTACATGTCGCACACAACATCTTGCTATGCCCGCCTTCGCCAATACTTCCGCGTTAGTGGCAATCGCAGAAACAACGAAAATAGAAGTATGATAAAATATCTTCGAAACCGAAAATTGGCGTTTTATATTGCGCTATCATATGTTGGATTCGGTACGTTATCAGTGTGCTCGGTTTATCCAGCTGACCCATTTTATGGAAAATGGTCTTTGTTTGGCTTATTGATAACGTTCCCAGTATCTATCATTAGTTTTGGATATCGTTATGGGGAAGCTAATCTTCTTTATCCCGTTTTTACTATTCAAATCATAATGTACATTTTGACATTTTTAATTCTAACAGCATTTATAAAGACAAAGAAAAGTAATATTGAAATTGACTAGTTTATAAAACTTTCAAATCTAACGAATAACAACTGCCACTAACACGAGTTTTGCGTCAGGCGGGGTGATGTGCAAACTTGGAGCTTTGTGCTACTAACGAACTTTAGTAATAAATGAAACTTTGTGCTTTGAAACCCGCCCGAACGCAAAGCCCTCTCCGTTGTAGGCAATTCTTGAACCACCACCCGGTAACAATTGTTAGGGGTAATTTTCACTTATGCAACTGAATCATAGAATTAATTTGAATTTGTTGGACTTTTTTAAAACTGGCAAATTCGACTATATAAAGCTCGGGCAAAGCAAGTCCTGGATCCTTGCAAACTTTCCCGATCCCGATGACTTAGAAATCGCTTCTGAAGTTTACAATACAGATATTTGGTGTTATGGTGATTTTGAATTTCATTTTGATGCAAATGAGCTGGTCTTAATTCATTCAGAGTAGATGGATAGCCTCGATGGGGGTGACAGTTTAGAACTAGAAAGATGGATTTTTTCAGAGCCAGACAAATTGTCGCTTTCGTTTGTACTAGAGCAACTAAATATCGAGCGGATAAATTTCAGCGTAGATCACCCCAAATTCGGTCCATTAGATAGAGTAAAGGTGACCATACTAAAAAGTGGTGTTCAGCTTGGCTTTTCACCTGTCGAAAATCAAAGAAATGGGGACATAACTCCTTTGTATGGTCAGGCACGTAATGACAGCAATATGTTTCGATGTGATGGATTCAACCTCAGTCGCGGCTGAACTGCCTACAGCATGGTATTGGCAAAAGCGGACAGCCAGTTTCATGTTGAAGAAAACACTAACTCTTGTCCGCTTTCGCCAAAACTTCCACGTTACCGACAAGGCAACTGTTGTGAATTAAACAACCTAATGATAACCGTTCAGAAAATAGCGCCGTCCATAGCTCAGCATTTTGTAGACACCGACGATTCTAAGATTGACGAAGGAAATGCCAGCATCACTCTTGATGAAAGTAAGCTCGGACTTTATTCAAAATATCTTAACCGCCTTCATGACAGCAACGTGCTCCAAGCGGAAACGAAAAACGGGAACTTTTCACTCACTCTTAACGATTTTGTAAGTCATGTCTTCGCAGATGCTCTAGTTGAACGTAAGAACATTGCTGTCGCCCATGAGGATCTTGTATTTCCCGTTTGCCTTGAATTTAAAGATGCGGAGGTGACCTTCAATTTAGTTAATAATTCTGGTGCAGTACGTCAAATAGACCAGGTGCAATTCGATGAATATATCGATGAGCAAATTTTGCAAGTCACCGATAGCTTTATCGAAATCGCATTAGTGGTTTGGAAAAATGGAGGAAATAATCAACACGGCAAATACCTTTTAATTTTTATCAAGACCTCAAGTATCAACGTAGTGGAGTCACAGGACGCGGCTTGGCAGTCTTTATTCGGCCCAGAATTTCAGCGGTATTACCAGTATTTCAAGATCCAATTAAAAGCGGACAGATACTGTGCTGATCAAACCATCTGTGGTCAGTTGGTGGACGAAGTTGATGCGGGTACTTGAGTAAATGCAGCCTTGCCGGTAACATGGTATTGGCAAAAGCGGGCAGCGAAAGTCGTGTGAACAGAATACCGATTGTTGCCCGTCTTCGCCAATAACTCCACGTTGAAGGTAATTGTCGTGCAACATGTTTTCATGAAATATATAAATAAGAAGGGCTTGTCTTCGACTACCATTTCAGAATTTAAGAGGTGACGGCAGCTAACCTGGTACAGCATAAACCGGGGGCCATTGAACCTGAACCAAAACAACCAGCTTTGGCCGTCTTCAACCATACTTTCTTGTAGACGGAAAAGAAAAGGTGCTCCTCAACAAAAACTATGAGAGTATTAGCAACAGCCAGTATGGCGAAAGCGGGCGGCCCGTACTTGTTAAACATAACATCAAGCTTTGACCTCCTTCTCCAATAAGTAAAATTTCACCTATGTCGAAATACCTCTCTTACTTAACAACAATCTTTTGCTTAATGGTCATCACAGGCTTTCAATGTGATAAAGAGGAACCTGCCCCACCGAAACAAAGTTTTGTTGAGCGGATGGCGTTAACACCAGCTAAGAAAGTCTATCATATCGGGGATACACTTTGGCTTAAATTCATTACATCTGACAAAACACTTTTAGACACGATAAGTAATCAACGACTCTCGTCCAGTTCCCTTAAAATATTCTTTGGAGCTTCGGTAGTTCCTTTGTTTCAAACACCTGCAGATCCGGTAGACGGATACTGTAATTTTATAACACCAGCTAATACTGTAGCAGACCTTAGGACTAGCAAATACGGGACAATTGTGTCTTTTGATGTAGGTTGTGACAACGCAACTAGCTATGATGTCCAGATTGGTATAATTCTGAAATATTCAGGATTTTACGCTTTAAGACTTCCTGACTGGGCGGAATTAAAAGTTTGCAGAAATGTTGTGAATCCCTACCCTGCTGCTTCATTGCTTTTTCGCTATGATCTTACCGACCTAAACAACGATGTTTACAACACTATTCCCTCCTCAGCCCGAAGGGATTTTCCAAACGGATTCAACGAACTGCTAATTAATTTGAAGGCAGCGTATGCTTTTCACGTTCAGTAGATAAACGCATGCCAATGATTCAGCTCATAACCGGAGTGATCCCGCTTTTAATACATTCGGTAAAAGCCAGCGGCCGGTCCAAATGGGACCAGGGTTTGAGGTTGGTTTATTGCTAATGGCAATTGGCGCGATAGTGACGTTAGCGACATTTTTGCGACGAATAAGGGTTATTATGGTACACACCTCTAAGGATCAAAATATCAAGCTCTATTTCACTCGTTAAATAAGGGATAGGTACTGGAGCTCGCTCGGACAATCATATCCGATAGTAATTCATCCTGTTGCGGAAGTATGGACAAGTTGATCGAGCGCTTGCCATCGGTTCTCAGATGGAGAACCTACAATTCCTGAGAAATCGAGAGATCCTGGATGAAGAACAATATGAAGCGCTGAAGGACGAGTTGCTGGCAGCCGGCACCATGTGGATAGAATTAACAAGCTATGCCCGCCTTCGGAAATACTTCCAAGTTTGCGGCAAATTATGAGACCAATCCTAATTTTGACAGCATTAATATTTGCTAAGCTTTCGTTCCCTCAAGGTTTGGCTGACACAACAATACAAAAAAGGCAATTAGACAGTCTTAAATATGTTGTGTATAAATTGAAAGATAGTTTAAGAAGGCTCCAGTACGAAAGCAACGTAATGCTACACTGTCGTTCCATTGATACTACTGCATACGGAAAGGACTCGGTTGTCGTCGAATTTAAATCGAAGGACGGTAAATTACTAAAGACACATACCAAAGAGGATCATCAATCGGATAGACATTACGGCTTTGAGAAAACTGAATATTTCAATACTCGAGGGCGACCTGAATTTGTGGAGCGATGGGAACTAGCGAGGTCTTCAGATGATGACGACCGCCAAATCTTTACATGGAAAGTTTACTCATATGAACGATTTGTATATGATTCAACAGAAAGGGTAGTTGCTTCAGTAAGATTTTATCCTGCTTTTTCGGGACGGAGGGTACTTAAATATGAACATACATACCTTGCTGACGGAACTAAGATTTCGACAAGAGAAACTATAGAAATAGAAAAGTTTTGGGACTGAAAAAATCTGCCGCTAACATGGTATTGGCAAAAGCGGGCAGTCAGCACCAAGTAATGTAAAAACCAAATTATTGCCCGCCTTCGCTAATACCTTTACGTTGGGCGTCATTTAAAAACCCTGCATGCCACTTAGACTCAAAGACATTGAAGCCTATGGAGCTCCAATATCATTTTTACAACCCGGAAAAGCAGATGTTAGAGTTGGTCCGTGTTCGGCAAGCCCTTGGTCAAAGAAAAAAATTCCTTTAGATGGTAGACATTATGTCTGCGCTGGAGTTATCATTTTAAAGAATGGAGTTAAGCTGAGATCAAATTTCGAGATTAACACTCACACGTTCGATTTCTTAGAGCGGCGCACAGTAAAATGTTTCATAGATGATGCCTGGTATTATATGGATGAACCTGAACTCTATGAAAAACTGGGAATAGACATGGAGGGAGCTTTGCCATATAAATGGCTTCCTGATATTCCGCTTGACTATTCCGATGTAGGGCCATATCCAATGAAATGGCCAGATGAAGACTGAACAACAAACGACGCACAACATAGGCTTGCCAAAAGCCTGGTTGCAATAAATTCAAATCATTCATTAACTTCCACCGGCCTTCGGCAAGCCTTGTTCGTTGTGTGCCATTCATGTTCCAAATGCTTAAACTAATTTTTTATACGGTAATATTGTCTCTTAGTTCGTTGTGCGTAAACGTTGATCACAGAATCAACAAGGTTCAGTTATTTATGATCAGCGCGCCAATAATCGATACAACGCCTTTAAGAATCATTAGATTGTTTGATAATCACAAGCCATTTCGAGTTATTGTTCAAGGAAGTGAGATCCAGCGCAATACTACAGATAAGGATACTGCAAAATGTGCGAGATGGACTCTGACTACGAAGCAGGTTGAGCAGGTGATAAAGTTTTCTGAAGAAATAAGCGGGACTGTATGGGATCTCGCATTCTCAAATTTAAGTTGTTCAGTGCAAGGCAAACTCATTCAAGACAAAATTGAGTATCTTTTCAATATTAACGCTGGATCCTATGTTCAAGTCACAAGTGGTGATACAACTATTGTCTATGGAGATTTTGTCAAGAGCCATAAACGATATTTTCTTTCCTCTCCTGAACAATGAACACCACAGAACATGGTATTGGCAAAAGCGGGCAGCCAGCAACAAGTAACTTAAACACCAAGTTGTTGCCCGCCTTCGCCGATACTTCCACGTTGTATGCCATTTGCCGTTTTATGCCAATAAAAAGTATTTCAGGATTTCAAATCATCAAGAAAGAGATTGGAATTGCATTAGCTGAATTTGGATTCCAATTTCACGGCAATTCGTCTCTTTTTAGATTCACTCATGCCGATTTATTGCAATTTCTCCACTTTCAAATGGGCGTGAGATCGTTAAACGAAAAGTGTACCATTAACGTAGTCCAGCAAGGTCTTTTTGTACCAGGTTGTTCGTTTAGTGTCTTGGAACCTGGGGGAAGAATCGGGAACTTCACTGAAGAGAATCGGGATGAATGGTGGTATTGCAATTCACCCGAAGCCGCATTCTCTTCTCTACCCGAGATTAAGACAATTCTTTTCAACGACGTCTTGCCATTTTTTCAATTAGCTAATGTCGAATCGAAATTTCCAGAGCTGATAGAGAGCGATCACCACCAATTTATCTGGAAGAATTCAACATTTCTCCACAAAGGGTATTTTTATTTAAAGTGTAAGCAATACGAAAAGGCAATGAATGCCTTTCAAGTAAAGCCAAGCCGTGTCAATAAATTTAAGACAATAAAAAAATACGTTGAGCGCGGGGAATTCGAGAGAATCGATACACTGCTGCAGGAGAACGTCCAATATGCGAAAAGCCTCTTAACATCATAAACGACATACAATATGGTATTGGCAAAAGCAGGGGTAAATCCTGGCACGGTAAACATAATTTCGCTTGCCTGAGCTGATACTTTCACAGTTATTAAGCAAGCTAATGACAACAATTACTCCTTACATAACAATCTACTCGGAAGAGAATATTAACTTAAGTTGGATTGGCGACTGCGCGGTCAGGGCAACCCTTATATTTTCAAAGAATCTTGATTATAATAAGAGTCTTTTTAGAAAGAGAGTTAATATCCATTTGAGTGATGAGGAGAGAGCTCATTCGGACTTCAGCATTAAGTCAATCTGGATTAAAAATAAGATAGACACTTCCCTGGATCTCAGTGATGAAGAAAAAATAGGGTTTTTTCTTAAGATCATTTGTGACTCTTTAATGACTATCGCGGAGATTGAAGGATGGGAAACAAATCAATTTGACAAAGCCTATAAGCTTTCAGTCGCTGATAAAGGTAATTTTGTCTGGTACTCACAACTGAAAACAAATAAAAACAGAAATTTAAAAGCAAGAGTCAAAATTTCATTTGACAAAGACGGTAAAGTACCGATAATCGCTGAGTTCTTTGGCATAGGCCCGGTCGCATTATTTGAAGTTACAATTATAGATACTTTTTTGCATTTTGTGGATTGGGAAAGAATTTTTGAGAAACCAAGGTGGCTGGACAACGAAAGGTTTGGCTTTAATCTCCTCAACTCTCAATTACGAATTTTGGCAAACTTTAGCTCGAGACAATCTGAAACGATTATTTCAGAAACCAGCTGGAGTAGGGAGCAAATAGAGGGTCGGCTACGAAGTATTACTTTTAGCCGGTTTGCAAATAATAAAGAATATGTAGAATGGGCAAATAAATAGCCTGCCTAAAACATGCGGTCTTGCGCGACCCGGGATTTTCATTACTGAAAGCAAAGGTGTAACAAAGGCTTCAGTCAACAAAGAATTGTTTGTCACTAATCAGCTTACAAACGGCATTAATCATATAGATAATCGTTTAGCGGCGAAGTATTCTGAAATCAGGATTTTGCCAAACCGATCATAGATACGGCAGCTAATATGGTATTGGCAAAAGCGGGCAGGGGGTATAATGTGGAATGCACTGCCCAGCTATGCCCGCCTTCGCCCTACTTCCATGTTAGCTGCCAGACTAAAAGCTAGTCATTTGCGTCATGATAAATACAAATTCGGATAGTTTCCGGAAGTGGAGCAGGATTTTCCGGCCCATCCTCATTTATTTAGGAATACTCCTCGGTGTTTGGAGTGCTGAAAGGTTTTCCCCTTCAGGTCCGCACAATCCTGGGCCTGCATTTTTATTGTTTTTCCTTTTGCTGATTGTAAACATTATCTGGTTGATAGTTGATGTTTTCAAATCTGTGAGAGGAAGGAATGTTAAACCGGAAATTCTTATCCATATAATAGTGTTACTAACCTGGATGTCCCTTTTCGTGAAGGATTAGGACTTTAAAATTTGGTAATTCCCGAAGTAAACGTGTTCAAGTATAGTGGCCCGGCTGGAGCAATCCCCCTGAATCAACAGT
Source organism: Flavitalea antarctica (assembly GCF_054461535.1). Lineage (NCBI taxonomy): Bacteria > Pseudomonadati > Bacteroidota > Chitinophagia > Chitinophagales > Chitinophagaceae > Flavitalea > Flavitalea antarctica. The sequence continues at coordinate 8,053 of NZ_JBTLQG010000054.1, read as the reverse complement.
TAATCATCCTAAGATGTAGATGCGAGTGAGCCACCTTAAAGCTCTTGTGGTTGGAGATATCAGTTCTGAGATGTGCCCGCCAACTTTTTTCGTGTAAGTCTATACCAATAAATAACTTTGATGTAGTGATCATTTGAGAATTCATAGACTTAGATTTTAGTGGATAATATTGAACGATGTATCCCATGTCAAAATTAGGCAGCTCGAGTGATCGCTTTACATAGATGCCTGGCAAAAGCGGGCAGCCGGTGTCGTGTCGAAAAGAGCATCTGGCTACGCGACAGAAAAACAAAGAACACAAAATATGTTAGGACTTAGAACGACAATTTACAAAGTTGGAGACATCCAAAAAGCGACAGAATGGTACTCAAAAGCTTTTGAAACAAATCCTTATTTCAACGAACCTTATTATGTCGGATTCAACATTCAAGGATACGAACTAGGGCTTCAACCAGAAGAAGTTCCGACTGTGGACAAAATTGAAAGTGTAGTTGCTTATTGGGGTGTAGCAAATGTTCAAGAAGTTTACGACCGACTAATTCAATTAGGAGCAACAGAAAATGAAAATCCATATAATGTTGGGGGAGAAATAATTACTGCAACTGTTAAAGACCCATTTGGGAACCATATTGGTTTAATTTACAATCCTCACTTTAAATTAGATGACTAATTAATGGCTTCCGACCAAATCTTGTTGATCCAGGCAATAAAGCAACATCTATCGCTGTTAAGTACAGCAAGACTGACGTTGAAGCTTTTCTCGCGACAGACAGTATTGCAAGTGACTAAATGGCTTACTTGGATCAGTGTGCGTTCGCCAGCACCTCCACGTTAAGAGCCATCCTGAAAAATTATGCACTCAAGTAGTTTTTGGTTAAAAGCAATCACAACCGCAATAGGTGTCGCACTTGTAGTGCTTACTTTTTTCGAGGCATCCTTTTTCGAGAGTTGGTTGGATTCAATACCTGTTTCTTTATCCCTTGGAGGAGTGTTTTATATGGCCACCGATGAAGGACTTCTCAGTCTTGGCTGTCAGTGAACCGACAACAACCGGTTACAATCGATGGTGTTACCTATTCATAAACCTGGGGCAACATAGCACTTTACAAAAATCGTGGAGTCGATTTTATGTGTAATCAATATTAATCGATGGTTGCCATCACCGAAATTGCCGTTGCCAAGAATCGCACTGTCACACGTTAATTCAAACAATAATTTTCACCTTACTTATGAACTTTCTAAACAGAATATTCAGAACTAATATGGTTGATTGTCCGCGATGCGCCGGGAAAGGTAAAGTCGATCTTGAAGATATTAAGCGACTTAAGCAAGAATTGTTCTGGGCTCCGGGGAAATGTGCCTATTGCAATGGAAATGGTAAAGTTCCACCTGACCGAATTGAAAAACTGCCTGTCGACTGTGAGTATTTAACAACAGACTTGCCTTCCTGGGAAAGACACAAAGTGATAAACAACGATGTAGAAGCACTTAAAAGAGCAAATGAATTTAAACAGTACGTGCTTACCGTCGTTCAGGACATTCAACATTTATATTACATTGAAAATAAAGAGCCAGGCGAAATAGCTGACCTACTGTTTCATCAGCAGGGGCAACGGGTTTATGATCCTTTAGAAAATCAGGAGATCATTGACTACATAGAAAAAGCGATCAAAACCAGGATCAAGGAATAACTTTCATTCAATGTGTTTAGGCAATTCGAAGATGTTCAGGATTTGATACGTTCGATGTTTTTAATCGACACGATGTCAAAAGAAGAAATGAAGCTTGAAATTTCGAGGACACCAAAACTATTTGGTCTATCATGCTAAAAATAACTGAGGAGAATTACGATACTTATAAAAAGACACTCGAGATTATTTGGAGGTACACAGCACCTCTTTTGAATCTCGAACCTAAAGTTAACTCTTCGCCAATTGCTATGCTGACTCAATGGGAATCTGAGAGCATGGGAACTGCAGGATCACGATTAATACTACAAAAGTGGTAAATATCAGGAATATTGCTATATTTGGTCGGAAAAGACCATGGGAGAATTTGAAGAGTTGATACTTCTTATCGTAGCCATAATGAATGGCAAGGCTTATAGTATTGGTATCATCGAAGAGCTGGAAAACCGAACGGATAGGTCCGCAGCAATTGGCGCTGTACAAGCTGTTCTTAAACGGATGGAAGAAAAAGGCTGGGTAACATCTGAGTTTGGCGAAGCTACAAAAGAGCGCGGGGGAAAACGCAAACGCTATTACACCATCACTTCGATTGGTAAAACAACATTAGCTGAAAACAGGGAAAAACGTAATAGTCTCTGGGAAGCAATACCAAACCCTGGATTGAATTATGGATCAGTTTGAGAAACAACCACCGGGTTGGGTAATCTCAGTGTTGAGCTTCATTGTTCACCGTGATTTTCGCGAAGAAATTGAAGGCGATCTGCTGGAAAAGTATCAGCGTGATTTGCAAAAATACGGACCGGCCATTGCCCGAAGGCGACTGTATCTTGAAATGCTTTCAATGGCAAAACCAAAACTTATTTTTAATGTAAACCGTAGTACAATGCAATCCAGAAACTGGTTACTACTTTTACTGGTACTACTTTTAGTTGCAATAGCTCCTGTTGCACCGTTTTTACCGGGTTCAACTAACGATTTTTCTCCTGGCATATCACGTTTTGCCCAAACGATAGGATACATTGGATTGCCTTTTTTGCTTTTCGGTTTGATTTGGCTGATCATCGAAATCCGAAACAAAAACGGTCAACGACTCAACCGTTGGACGAATGGTTATTATCCATCGTTGTTGACACTGAGTCCTGTTGTCCTGTTTGTGCCGCTGAAATTAGCATCATTAATTCTCAACGGCGACGCATTCAGCATCTTGCCGTTAACAATCATTATTTCAATCACGGCCTTCTTTATTTATCGTATCCAAAAACTCAAAAAGAAGACTCAGTATAGCTTTAATCCTGCCCCTTTATATATTGTTTTGATTCCTGCTATTGCTTTGCTCAGTTCCAAATTTGTGCTGGAAAAAGCAGCAGGAATAACCCGGGAACGAGCTATCATAAACACGGAACCTCTGATTGCAGCAATTGAAAAATACAAGACAGAGAACGGCGAATATCCCGAGACTTTAGAATCCGTTATAGGAAAGTATATCCAGGATATTCCAACATTCAATGTCATGGGTACGAGAGCCTGCCAATATGTGAAACGAAACAGCTCTTTCGAACTCACTATTGAGCGACTCTGGCATTGGAACGCTACCGAGGTGGTTGTTTACAATACATTGGGGGACACAGGCGTAAAAGGTAATTATGAAAACTACCCTACCAATCATATGAATTGGTCGTATTATTTTGCCGATTGAGAAGTGATAGCTTTTGGAAAACAGGCTTTTTCAAGCCGAAGGCCGACCACAGAATAACTTCGTTGTCTTATACAGACTCTATGTCAAAAGAAGAAATCAAGCAGGAAATTGCAAAGACACTAGATCATTTCTCCGAAAGTGCGTTGCTGGATTTATTATCCTTTCTGAAACAGTTATCAACGGAAAAAACGCAGTCTCTGTTTTCAGGCGATCATCTTCAACGTCTCTTAGTTGAAGACAAAGAACTCCTGGAGAAACTGGCGAGATGATCCGGATACACGAGGTTTTGCCCCTGCATGAATCATTGATAGAGCGTTTCGACTGCGAATGATGGCCATGATCTGGGCAAAGATGTTGGTCACAAAAAAAGTCCCCTCAAAAACCAGCTTATCTGGCTTCAAGGGGACCACCAATTCTCATTTGACCTGAGAAGATCTCTAAGTAAGTTTATTTCTTTTCCGGAACGATGTCGATAATTACAGTCCTGTTATAGTATAATTCTTCCGGAAGATTATTCGCAAAAGGCGACATCGCTGCATCCTTGCCGAACCCGTAAGTATCAAACTTAACACCTGTGATGCCTTTTTTCAATAAGGCAGCTTCAATTACTTTTTGTGTACCGGCCGCGCGTTCATTGGAAAGCGCCAGATTGTAATTGCCATTTCCTACAACATCCGTATGGCCGTGAATTACGACCCGGTCGTTTGCAACGATAAGCGGGGAGACCACCTCTTCGAGGAATTTGTGATAGCCCTCAACTGTGCTCGCTTTGTCGAAATCGAACAGTACGCTGTATCTCAGGCCTTGCTGCCCGTTCTCAGTGGCTTTTACCAACCTGAGAGAACTTTCCCTGGTGATGGTCCGGCCGTCTTTGGTCGTACCTGTCAGTAAGATTTTATAGTCGCCGTTAGCGTCGTTTCCTAAAATTGATTTTCCCGAAACAGAAGTCTGATCTGAAGTGAAAGGGCCGAAGTTCTGAGTCGTTCCTTTGTCATCCGTAACCTGTAATGTCCATGAACTAAGCAGTGAATCTGCTCCGCCGGCAGTGAAGATTACATGGCTGTCCACAGGATCTGCCTGTACCGCTTTAATCTCTACAGGTTTCATCCATGCAGAAGATGCGCCTCCCACCTGCAACAGCAGATCCGAAGAAGGGCTTGAAATTTTAACCATACGATCAGTTTCAGTAAGTAGTCCCATCTCAGTCTTATCAAGTGCTTTCCTCGTTGATATAACACTTGCTTTCTTACCATCAACTGTGATCCTCGATGCATCAATGCCAAAAGAATTACCCAGGTAAGTGCGGATGTTTTCAGCCATTCGTTTAGCATCACCGGCGTTTGTTTCCGATGTTCCGCGTAATGAAATGGTACTGGTCGGGTGCGAGCGCATCCTGTCCCCCACTATATTAAGAACATTATGATACACGGCCATCTGCCTTGATGATCTGCCAGAAGTCAGATCTTCCGGCTGTGATTCCTGCAATCCTTCTTCCCTGAAAGACGCTGCGTCTTGTGGCGTTAACCGGACATAACGTGCTGGTATTTCTAATGAACCTTTGTCAAAGAACACTCCGTTAATGAGCGGAAACGTTTCTTTTACTGGGCGATTGGAAGGAACAGATAAAGGTGCGCGAACTGAAAATTGAACTTCGGCAGGCGAAGCGGCTATTGGTGCGGTTTCTGGCTCTGGCTTATCTTTTACATCTTTCTTCACTTTACCAAACTTCAGTGCTATGCCACCACGGAAAGTGTTGGTTGACCAGGATTCCACGCTGCGTGGATCACGACCAATATTTGATTGAAAGGATACGAATGGTGACAAGGTCACTTGAGTTGAACTTGATTTACGGGAGATGGGCAAATCTATTCCTGCGCCGGCCTGGGCGGCCAACACCGTTTTTCTCACATCACTCCATTCGCCTTTTAAATCAGCCTGCTTTTCCTGGGTATAGCTGAAAGATTTTGCAACATTAAAACCAATTACCGGACCGGCGAACAAATAGAAAGATGAACCAAATGGTGCGATGCGTAAAGCCGGCTCGATATTAAAATAACTAAGATTGGTTTGCAATGTGGCCGGACAATCGCATGGGGCAATCACATCATCAAATTTCCCACCGCGGTTATCATAGGCAATATTGAGCATTCCACCGAACACCTTACCTGGCCTGTACTCCGTAAGCAAGGAAAGATATGGTTTCACGCTTGTTCCTTTATGGAACGGCGTTGGTGTAGTGCGACTGCTATTAAGCATTTGCGTTTTGCCGTCGTACGTATTAACATTTGCAGCGCCGGAAAACCCGAACCACCATGTTGGACGCGGCCGGACAGTCTCCTGGCCATGTGTAGTTGCCTGGGTTGACAATAATGTGCAAGCCACAAGGGCGAATTTTGGAATTATATTATTGGATGATGACATATAGATTGTTATTGACTGTTATTTGTGAAATGGAGATTTAATTCCTGATGTTATTATTGAACGTTGATGGTTGTATTTACCATGGTCACCGACCCAACAAGCGAGATCGCTTTTCCGTTAAGGACCGTTTGTACGGTATTGCCTGCTGTCGACAGGGTAACACCTGCGGAACTAATGATTGTGCCTGACATAACACCTCCGCCCGCACCATTGATGGTTGCAGCACTTCCTACCCACCAGAAAACATTTTTTGCCTGGGCACCGTTGATCAACAGCACACTCATTGCCCCTGCTGGTCCTGCAATTCCAACGGTAAGACTTGTTGGCGCCTGGAAGATAAAGACAGCATTTGCGTCGCCTTTTGCATCAAGTGTCAGATCACCATTGGTAATGTTGAATGAACCCCCGGCTGACTTGTAAACTCCCGATGTTAAGGTGAGGCCACCAAGTTCGCCTGCTCCGGGATCAATACCGCCAGGTCGCGCAGCGGGAGAGATAGATATATACGCATCGTTTGCGTCGGCTAAACCCTGCGTTGCTTTAGCAAAAGATGTAGCATCACCGGGCATAGGTGGTGCTGTATAAATACCGCCGGTGACATTTCCTATATTTAAGGTTGTCTCAGTGTAAATAGCCTGAGTTAAGCCATCATGAAAACCAGTGATAAGTGTTGACTCAGCAGTAGTGGCAATTCCCCCACCGTTGATAATAGTATTTATGCCCTGGTTCGTTATTCCTGCAGTTCCACCGAAGACACCAAAATTAATGAGCGTGCCGACCGGAGGCGCGACTACTATTGGCGGTTTGGTCGTAAACGTCCAGCTATGTGCTGAAATAAGGTTATTTCCACCAAGATCCTTGATGGCAGTTGTAAGTGTAGCTGTGTATTGAGTATTAAACAACAGATTGTTCGCCGGAGTAAAAGTAGAGATGCTACCCGTAGTAGCTACTGTACCTGTTACAGGCACCCCGCCAGCTGTCAGTGTAAAACTGCTCAACGTGACCGTTGAACCGTTAACATCTTCATTAAAAGTTGCCGAGATCACTGCATTTGGCTCAACAAGTGTTGCCAGGTTGGAAGGATTGGTAAGTGTCACTGTCGGCGGAAGATCCGGAATAGCAATGGTAGTGAAAGAAGAGCTGAAATTTGCTGCAAGCGCATTACCCGGAAGATCTTTTGCTCCTGTTGTAATGGTAACAGTGTACTGGTTATTGTTAGTCAACGCTACAGTTGGTGTAAAATATGCGGTTGTACCTGAATAGGAAATCACGCCGTTAACTGCGGTTCCGCCAGCAGTTGTATTGGTCACCAGGATGTTTGTTTGTAAGGAAGCAACATCCATTTCTTCACTGAAGTTGACCGCTATAACCTTTGCAACAGCTACATCCACCGCCGCGTTCGCAGGGTCTGTAGTAACTACGGTTGGCGCAATTACATCAATGAGTTTGCCTGTAGTAAAACTCCAGGTATAGTCGTCAATCATCGTGTTCTGTGACGGATCTTTTACTCCTGCTTTCATTGTAACTGTATAAACGGTAAGTGGTAATAAGTCTGCAGCCGGGGAAAACATCGCAGATGTATCCGCATAACTTATTGTGCCTGCAATTACATTAGCACCTTGCTTAACGATATAAGAAGTTGAATTGAAAGACGCAGGATTCATTGCTTCATTAAACCTTACAATAACCTTACTGTTAAGCACTACATCGGTAGCCAGGTTAGCAGGTGTAGTTGAGAGCACTTCCGGGCAAACGCCGATCTTGCCAGGATCATCGTCCCCTTTTTTACATCCAAACGCGAATAAGATTAAGCTAACGAGGAGTAACATTGGTCTCGTCGTAAATTTTGTTTTCATAATTAAATTTTTAGTTGGTCAAATGTTTGGTTTATTAGAAGAATTGTGTGTTGAACTATCTGATAAGAAGTTAGTAGGTGTTTACTTTATCACATGATCTGGCAATGGAGAGGAAACCATTTGTGAGTGCGGGAAAAGCTGTCACCATGAAATGAACGCCGGTAGCGATGGTTTCGCCATTTCCCAAACCGGCTACGGTTCCCCCCAGCACTATGTTTCCTGTTACTGTTGAAGATGGCATGAACCCGTTAATGGGGCCATTAACACTGCCGATATCTCCCGTGAATTGGGAGCTTCCTGTATTCACAACGGCGCCACCAGATGTATATAGGAAAAAACCTGCAGCAGTGCCAGGACTGATCCGGGCAAGGGTAGATGATGAGACCATATAC
>NZ_JBTLQG010000053.1:0-27161 GCF_054461535.1 Flavitalea antarctica | reverse complement strand
TTACCACCTCCCGAACTATGGCTGCGGATCAGGTTATACTGCAGCTGCAGCACGTTTTCCGGGCTCACCTTAAACTGGGCCATTGGGCCAAATCCTGTATTGATACCGTAGATCAGTTTGTGGTCCGAAAAACGACGCAAAAAAGAATGGTTCTCAGAAACATTCAGTAAAGCAGCTTCGTCAAGTGACACTTTTTCCTGGTTGAACAGGATATTGTTGAAGTCATTTAAAGTCAGCTGATTTCCGCCTAGAATTACCATAGGGTTGCAAGAATTTATTTTGGTTAGACTTGTTTCGACCTGCTCTCGTAACAGACTCTGAGAAAACATGCAAAAGTAATCCAAACAAATCAGATTCAGCCCCGAAGAGAGCATGAACTGTGATATGTATTTGTTGTTATGCTGAAATCAGAAGATCAATTGTGGAATAGAAACCCAGCTTATCTCTTATCAAGAAATTTTACGGCCTTACGAACCGTTTCAGGAAATTGCATTTTCTGAATTTCCAAAGCAGAAGTATAGGTTACATGAGGGCTAACCCTTAGACGAGCCTGAAGATAAGCCCTGATTTTCCGATCTGTTTCTTCTGCCGAATTAACGGGCACGAGGTGTAGTAACACTTCATCCATACCTATATCGTTCGAATATACTTCGACCACATAATCCGTTATTTCTTCCATCTCGTTCAGCAGATCAAATAAAGCCGGTGGATATAAAGTAGTACCCTTGTATTTGATCATCTGTTTTTTTCTACCCATCACCGGCGAGAGTCGCATGCCCGGGCGCCCGCAGGCACACATATCATCAAAATACGTACAGATATCACCTGTTTTATACCTGATAAGCGGCATACCCTCAATGCCGAGTGTGGTTACTGTAACCTCGCCCGGTTGTCCCGGGGCCACCTGCATATCCTGTTCATCCAGCAATTCCACGATCACAAGTTCAGGATGAAAATGTCCGCCTCGCCCATGGCCACATTCTGTAAACGCGGTTTGCATTTCTGTAGACGCATAGGTAGAATAGAGATGAATATCCCATTCATCGGTAATTTTTTTTCCGAGGATGTTCAGGGTAAAGTCGTTGTTCCGGATATTCTCGCCAATACAAATCGCTTTTTTTACGGAAGTCTGATTAACATCGATCCGGTGTTCCTTTGCGTATTGGATAAGTTTAACAATAAAGGAAGGAACGGCCACGATCGCCGTGGGCTTCAATCGCTGAATGGTTTCCCATTGCATTGAAGGGACACCCGGGCCTACCCTGATGATGCCGGCTCCCATCTTTCTTATGCCAGAATAATAAGCAATACCCGCCATGAACTGACGGTCGAGTGTAAGCATTAGCTGATAAATATCGCCGGGGGTACCATCCGCACAAAGGAAAGAAAGGTATTCATTGAAAGCTAAACGTTGAAGATCCGATTCAGTAAGTGCAACAGTAACGGGTTTGCCAAGGGTTCCCGAGGTAGAACTGAATTCAACAATTTTACTTTTTGATACGCAAAGAAAATCATCATTATACTGTTGCAGATCTTCTTTTGTTGTTGGAGGTATCAACCGCAGATCATCTATAGTGTTGATCTTTTCAACATCAATTTCATTTTTCCTGAACAGATCCCTGTAAAAGGCTGATTGCCTGTTTACATATTCAAGGAGTTCCTGCAGCTTTTTTTCCTGCATGAGCCTTGTAGATTCTTTTGACTGGTATGCGGCGCCGGGTGAATACATGTTACGACTTTTAGAATAACCAGGTTATTCTATTACAACTACCGCGGATGCGATCGATTTAAGATGTGATAAAGAAACATGAATTTTATTGATACTTATCGGTGCAAGCGTCTTTGCAGTTTCTCCGAGAAGGTGGAGTTCGGGGCTACCCTCCTCATCATGCCTCACTTCTATTTCATTAAATGCAGTACCGTTTTTCCATCCCGTACCAATAGCCTTAAGAAAAGCTTCTTTAGCGGCGAACCTTGCAGCATAATGTTCAGCCTTATTGGCTTTGGGTTCACAATATTGTATTTCCTGTTCCGAAAAAACCATCTCTCTGAAACCCGATTCTTTTCCAATTTTTTTTGCTACTCTTGAAACTTCGATCATGTCGATCCCAACGCCCTTCATGATTTATATTTTTGCTGGAGAATACTATTTCCTTGCTGTGTTCTTTTGATTGAATATGGCGCAATTTAGAGATAAAGTGGTGTAGTGCAATAATTCTTGTTTGCAGCATTGATGGGCCCTACTTACTGCGGCCGGGGGTAACGTCGTCAATTTTTTTGAGCTGGGCGCGAATATGATTTTCTTCGGCTTTAGTAGCAATCTCCTTGGTAAGTGCGGTATTGTAATATGATCTGGCCTGCTCATAACGCCCGTGATTGAACGAGTAGTCACCGGCAAGCACATAGGTATGATAAAGATTGGGGTTCGTGGCAACAAGGCTGTCCGTATTAACAGTACCATCAACCGCTACCAGCTGTTTATAGTTACGATATTTTTCAAAATCGTGGAATGCACGCGTGGTTAAAAAAGAATCTGCAGGAATAGTCAGATCGGCTTCCATGATTTCGTCGTTATTTGTTTTCCCTTTTAATGCAAAAACCTTATTCAAATCATAAGCGATGTATTGACCAAGCTGCCATGGAGACGTACTTACCCAGACGATCAATTTCCTGGGTTCAAATACGATGGAGTGATGCGCGATCAACTGGTTTATCGCCTTTTCATTACCCATACCGATATCAGCGTTGTCAATGCCTTTCCGGTCTCTCAGAATGTTTACAGTTTTCTCAACAGTGTTTTTTCCATTATTTTCAAGGAGCTGCATAAGCCTTTTATACCGGTAGGGAGACGCGCTTTCCTTCATCTGTTGTTCGTTGGATTTTAACCCGGCCAGCCCCTTGCTCTGGAAGTGATTTGCACAAACTATATAGTTTTGCTCCGGATTGTATATACCAAGCGAGTCAGGAGTTTTCTCTATAACGATTGCCCTGTTATCCGAAGCGGAACCCACCAGGAATGATTCTGAAACAAACATTTTTCGCCTGCGGGTAATTGCAATCGCTTCATCTATATTTTTCGCGTATTGTAAAATTTCGCGTGCTACCAGTGAAACCGGGGTTGCAGATCCCGTTGGCAGGTCCGTTTTGGCGGCGTTGATGGTGATGGTTATTCCTTTTTCATTCATGCCAGAAACGGCCCCCACAAATCCGCCCCAGGTCACCGTCATCAGTTTATACCCTTTTTCGGGATTGTAAAAAGCCACGATCTTCTCTTCTGCAAATTTATCCCCTACATAAAAATCGAAGTTGCGGCCAATGATCATATTGCTGTCCCGGGACTGATCGTTCCATGTTCCGAATGAGGTACATCCTACGAGGGCCATGCTTTGTAAAGCATGACCGATGTCGTGAGCAGCGTGATAATTAAGAATGCGCTGGTATTTGGACCCTATATATTCATAGTTGTCGGAGGCTGACGCCGACACTCCGTAGATCTCGTCTTTATATTCTTCCGAAACATTTTTATCAAGCTTACGATTGAACCAACCGATAACATATTTAAGAAAATGTTGATAAAAAGTAGATGGGATCATCTTGTTGATCTGCTCAGTAAAGTGATCTTCCTGGCGAACAACGAGTTCCCGGGTTAGTTTTCCATTGATCACTCCCATATCGAATGGATTTCCTTCAACATAGAGCTCATAAAGACCGGTCTTACTTTTACGGAACCAGCTGTTATTAAGCGTATAGAGACCGTTTCCAAGGTCCTTCCGTTTTAGCTGCAGGCTGCGCTGATCTTCAATTTCCGGTGGGTCAACCCTGGACACAATCACCAGGTATATGATGCCTGTCACAATCAACACGAGCAATACCCCCAGGAAATACATCAAACCCACAAGGATCTTTCTTCCTGCAGAACGGGGTTTCTTTATTTGCTTATTTTTCAAGGCTTGTTTTTATGCGTTCCTGATACGGTCGATGAGATCCTCGTTACCTAAAATTGCGTTGCAGGTAGACACAGCGCTCATCGCCGCTCCGAGAATACCATGCATGTTGAGATTCTGACCTGTAAAATAAAAATTAGGGAGTTTTGTTCGGGGAGATATCATGGTTTTTAACGGATCCTGGAAATCTTTAGCAATTCCATACATAGTACCATCACCATTTCCCATATAATCGCGGTAAGTAAGCGGTGTTGCGGTGAAATATTTATCGATACAGTCGCGCAAAGTGGGGAACTTTTCGGTGACGAGATCAATCAATCTTTCAGCCCTCTCCTTTTTAAAAGCTTCGTATTGCTGGCCCCGACTTACCTCATCGGAAATGGTATTGAAGGTTTCCTCCCATTCGGCAACCTCGTCATACTTCATATAGGTCAAAATACTGACGGCCTTTGCATAGCGTGTTTTTGAACCGGGATCAATGGATCCGTGGTCTGAAAAACAAGGCATAAATAAAGCATAAACCAATGGCCATTCTTCACCGGAATAGTCTGTCGCGTTCCAGATCCTCCCCTTCTTATGGTAGTAATAATTGCTGGGCAGCTCAGGAAAGCAGCCTGGCTTAAGAATGATGTCAACAGAAAAAGAAGAGGTCGAATTTTTTAGCAACTTCACCCTGCTGCGAAAACTGTTGCGGATGACAGCAGATTCCAACATCTCCAGGGTTTGTGCCGGATGTACATTGGAGACAAAAGAGTCGGCCAGCAGAATGGAGCCGTCCTTCAATTTAACATGAGTAATGCGGCCATCCTCCTCAACAATTGATGACACCTCGGCATGCGTTTTCACTACACCTCCGAGAGCATGAATATTTCTCCGGATGAGTTTCGAAATCTGGGAACCGCCGTCTACACATTTCCAGCTGCTCTCTATATAGCTGTTTAGTATAAGCGCATGCACATAAAAGGGTGTCTTTTCAGGCTGTCCCGCATATAATAGATTATTGCCTGCAAGTACTGCCTGTAATTTCTCATTGTCAGTCAGCGAAGCTATATACGCTTTAGCATCCAGGCCCATCACTTCGGCTTTTTCCTCATAGGTTCCACCCGAACGTAAATTATAAAGAGGAAACTTACTACAGATTTCCCTGAGCTTGTCACAATAGGTTCTGATGGCATTTTCTTCACCCGGAAAATCTGCACTCAACAATTCAATAAAACGATCATATCCCTGGGCCATTTTATATTCCTTCTCATCATCACCAATCAATATGGTGTCAAAAACATCCGGCATGCGTTTGAGCCTGAGCTTGTCAATTATCCCCAGATAGCTGAAAATCCTGTGAAGGTTCTGACCGGGGTCCAGGCCGCCCAGGTAGTGCACACCTGTATCAAAAATCACCCGGTTTCGCACGTAAACCTGTAAGGCACCGCCGATCTGTTTGTTCTTCTCAAGCACACAAACCTTATATCCTTCCATAACAAGAAGGTTGGCAGCAATTAAACCACCGATACCAGCGCCGATAATTATGACATCATATTTCTCCATTGAGCACGAACATCAGGTTTATATTTTCCAAGATATGAATTGTTTCAGATAATTCTAATGGGCCATTCCCAGGTCTTAAAGTAATGCGTCGTTCCGGGTTGTACCTTGTTAACCAGCTGCCCCGGCGTCTTTGCGTTGCGCATTTTTCAATACAAAAACGATGTTCGAGGTAAATTTCGTATTGTCTATTTCCCGGCACTCAAAGCCATTTGCCAATGCCAGCTCCCTGATAAAATCACCTGAAAGAAATGAAAGCGACTTGCCCGATGTTTTATTGAAACCTATAAGTTTTGTTGAAAAGAATTCAGTGAGCCTGGTGCCTTTATGCCTTTCTTCAAGGTCCTTATTTCCATCCCGGATGATAACTATCCCATCTTCATTTGTATGTCTGAAGCATTTTTCGATCAATATCTTTTGCTGTTCCGGCTGCAGATAATGTAACATATCCGCGAGTATTATTGTATCATAATGCTGAAAAGGAAATTCCATCGCATCAGTTGCATGAAACCGTATGTGTTCTGTCCGGAGATAACAATGGTTAGCGGTGGTAATCTTTTCTTCATCGTAATCGATCCCGGTTATATCCCGCGCCGGTGATACAAAATGCAACATATAATCCATAAACCCATATCCACATCCGATATCGAGGATCTTCCCTTCACGGGGCACCATCTTATCAAACAACTCATAGTTGTTCTCGAGCCTGGTTTTGATCCGCATATACCATTCCAGCACCGGTCCTTTATATAGGTAGTTATAGATCAGTTGTTCCCTGAAATAAGCCGGCTTTTCTACTTCAGTTCTTAACTTTTCATACTCCTGCCGCATATATCTTCCAACGAGTTTTGCCTGCTCGGCATATCCGTTCCCGAAAGATTTATCCCCCGCTTTGATCCTGGGAAGATATTTCACGGTAGTTGGCGAATTCTTCAACAATAGATCTTTCTTTGTCAGGGTCATGCTGGTACCGTGCAACAAGACAGGTTGAATATCCAGCCCAAGTTTCTCCGCCAGCAAAAATGCGCCCTTATGAAACCTTGTGATTACTCCATCCGGTCTCCTGGTTCCCTCGGGAAAAATGAAAATAGAATAACCTTCATTAACCCGGCTTTTCAAAACATCCACACTTTCCTCACCACCTGATGATACCGGGTAGTACCCCGCCATCCTCACAACAGGGCCCATCAATGGAGAATCAAACACATCCTGTTTGATAAACATAATCAGTTTGGGATGCAGCATGGTAATCTCAAGAATGTCCAGGAACGACTGGTGGTTCGCAATCAAAACCACCGGGGTAGTTAACTTCTCGTTTTGAGGGTTTATGATCCTTTTGCGGAAATTAAACATGATGTAAACAATGGACCTGTTAAACATCATTAATATGAAATGATAAAGCGACCTTGACTGTTTCCTGAAAAATGGGTTTAATTGCAGAATTATGAAACCCATGAGCAGTACCACGGAACCCGCAAGCACAAAGTAAGCAAATGCAAACACCGAAATCAGCAAAGACAATAAGGTCCAGGGCGCAAATCTACGTTTGACCCTCCTCGTTATGAGGAAATCAAACAGGAATGGTATTAAGACCTGCGAAATAATGGCCACTGAACCAATACCGATGATTGAAACAAGCGCTATTGACCGGAGTGCAGGATGTTTGGCAAAGATCAGGACCCCCAGGCCGGCAATAGTAGTGATTGCAGAAAGAACGATAGACGATTTAAAAGATGAAAGGTTTTTCTTACCTGTTTTATATTCCTGCACCAACCCATCCATGATGAATAAGCTGTAATCATCTCCAAGACCAAAGATGAGCGCGGAAATAATGATATTTATGATGTTGAAATTTATCCCGGCAATAGCCATAAGGCCAAGGATCCAAATCCAGGTTATCATCATTGGTATGAAGGATACCAATGCCAGCTCAATACGGCCATAGGTGATAAGCAACACTGAAAAAACCAGCAGGGCACTCATCCATGCTATCTTGTTGAAGTCGTCATTAATGATGCCAACAAATGCGCCGGTCAGGTACTGTTTGTCAAGAACTGTTATTTCATCATTGCCCTCGAAATAATCATATACCAGGTTCTTTTTACCCGGCTCCACCTTCGCCAGCGTGACTACCGTGACCTGGCTTTCATTCACAGTAATAAAATCATCCAGGAAATTTTGTCTGAAGTTTTGCCGGCTTGCAGAGTCGAGCGGTTCGAATTCCTGATCCAGCATTGCTTTAAACTGTTCGAAAGCTGCAGGACGGAATTTAAGTTTAGCACCTTCGGTTTCAAGAACCTTTAGCAGACTGGACTTCCGGGTTGGAGTCCAGTAGTTGTTCCACCTGGAAATCTTCTCTGCCTGCAACGAATCTGAAAGTATCAGCGAAGAAACGCCGGCATAACGGGATATGCTTCCCTCCTTTTTGAGTTTTTCTATTTCAGATGCAAGCCTTTCATTTTTACGCAAGGCTTCATCAAGCGTATTTCCTTCAGTTACCAGGTAAACCGACTGAAGGGCATAAGCATTAACATCATTTAATTTTTTTTCTGACTCCCGCAGCTTATCAGACATATAATTCATCCTGATCATATCAGGTTCGAACTGAACATCTCCCGCGTACATGGCAAATACGATGGTGAGTACAGCAATGCATATAATAACGGGCTTATTTCTTTCGGGACGGTAATCCGCGATTTTATCTATCCAGGTCGGCTTATGTAAGACCTGTTTTTTTTCCGTTCCTATAAACTGCGGCAAAAAAATCAGCGAGCAAAGTGACGCTCCGATCAGGCTAAACGCGGCAAAAAGCCCGAGATCCCTTAACATTTCAGACTCTACAAACTGCAGGCAAAAAAAACCGCCGACCGTTGTAAGACTTCCTATGGTAAGTGGCATGGCCAGATCGGCCAGCACTTTTTTCATGTCGGGGTTATGCCGGTAATGATTGTAAACGTGGAGAGAATAATTTACGGCTATACCAAGCACAATGGAACCGGTACCGAGGGCTATCACCGAAATTTTCCCCTGGATAAAATAGATCATCGCCAGCGAAAAAGCCACACCGTAAATGACCGGTATCAGTATAATAAAAGGGGCTCTTTTTTTCCTGAAATAAAAACCAAGAAAAAAAACGATAAAAAGTATAGTGAAGCCTTGTGTATACAATGAATCTTTTCTCAACTGCAGCGCGTTCCCAACTGAAACAGCAACTGCTCCAAAATAGCTTGTTTCCACTTGAGGGAAAGTTTTGCCAAGGCTGTCGATAATGCGGTCAAGACCTTCCAGCATTTCGGCATTTTTACCTGTATTGGCAGGAGCATATTTCGGGGTGATGAAAAGCAGGAGGTGCCGGTAATCCCGGCTCACTACATAGTTATCATACAGTTCGAAATTCTCATCATACTGTAAGCCCTGCATTTTTGCAAGCCCAAGTGTGTTGATACCTACAGGATCACGCGCAATTAGTGTTTTCAATGCAAGCCCTGCCGGCGAAGTCAGGGTGCGGATGTTTCTTTCAAGTGTGGCCCTGACCCGTTCAGGTGTAACCAGGCTATCGATGGTTTTATAATCCTTTTCATCAAGGTACAGCGGCAGGTGAGCACTCACCGCATCAATCAGCTGGATCGTTTTTTCGTCTTCCACTTTATCCTGGAATCTGCTGATATAAGTTCCAAGCTTATTTTTTACTTCTTCTGAAAACAGTCCGGCAAAAGCAACCAGTGAATCAGGGGAGTTGACAGTATTTGAATCTACTGACGATATAGTTATCACAAGCCTGTCGGCAAACTTGGAGTTATTGAAGACCCGGGTAAGCTTTTCAATTTTTTTATCCTTCGGCAATATGCTTGATATGTCTTCTTCAAACCTGACACCTGCAGCGAAAACGCCGGCAACGGCCAGGGTGCCTAAGAAGAACACGTAAAAGATGACAGGATTTTTCCTGAAATAACTATATATATATGAAAAGAGATTCTGCATTTACATAAACTTACAACCGGGTACGGAAATTCGTTTAGCTGTCATTGTTTTTCCACCACTTGCCGGGATGATGACTGCCCGCCCATTTTTAAAAGGACCCATGCTATCAGCCCCGACAGAATGGCCGCAACAATCGCGAGCGTTATACTTCCATATATATATTGTTCAAGATTTGCTTTTATGGTTTCAAGGTTAATATCCCTGCTGAATGTCAGACTCATGACCCTGTCACCCATCCACCATGCCCCCATCTTATAACTTAAAAAAATAATCAGGGGTATCATTGGCGGGATACTTATGTTAGCCGCAATAATCACAAGTGCTTTGTTGAGCCGGAAAAGCATAGCGAGAAAAATTGCCGTCACCAACTGAAAGCCCCAGATTGGAATGATGCCCATAAATACACCGAATGCAACGGAGCAGGCTTTTCGGAGGTCCGACTGACCCGTATTAAAGAGTTGATTCCGCAATACCTCCATCAATTTTTTTTTTTGAAAAATCAACCGGAAAAAATCCCTCGGTTTTATCCACAAAAACGTAATAAAAACAAGGATGGTGTTCAGTATTGTGATACGGGTGAAATCTTTGAAAGGACGAAAATGCGACACACGTTCACCTTTAGGAGCATAATATACTTTTACAGGAATTGAGCGAATCGCTATCCCGCTCCATGATGAACGGACGAGCACCTCTATTTCAAACTCATATTTCCGTGTGATCCAGGTCCTGTTGCTGAGAAGATAAATCGGATACAGCCGGTAACCGGTCTGGGTATCAGCCATCTTAACACCCGTTTCAACATGAAACCAGAAACTGGAGATCTTGTTCCCGGTGCTGCTTTTACCCGGAACTGAACTTTGATCCATGTTTCTTGCCCCGAGGATGATCGCATCTCCCTTTGTTTTCAGATCAGTTACGAACAAAGGCAGGTCTTCCGCATAATGCTGACCATCCGAATCAATGGTAATGGCATACTTGTATCCGAGCCCGGAAGCAAATTTAAACCCCTGTCTCAATGCCCAGCCTTTCCCACGGTTGGGAGAATAACTTAACACCTGTACAATTGGAAAGCCGGCTAATAATTCAGCTGTGTTATCTGTAGAACCATCATTAACAACCAGGATATTTGTGGTATACCGCGTTAAGTCGTTAATGACCTGGGCGATGCTGCCTGCATTATTGTAAGTAGGGATGAGCACACAGATTTTGTACTTATCAAAGTCTGCCTGCCAGGTGGGTAAATAACTCATTTCTTGGTTTCGATCCTTTTTGTTCCGCTTTAATCCGTTTAAGCAACGGCCAGGCCGGAAGCGCTCAAAGATAGCAACTCAACGCAAAAATTTGCCTTTAAGTGTTTTGATATAACCGTCAAGAATAATGTGGAGTGAATCATTCGCATTTTCAAACAAAAAAACCCTTGTACCATCTTCCCTGAACATAGGCAAATCTAGTTTGCCCAGTTCCGTCACTTTCGAAAATTGCCTGAAGATTGGGTTTTCTCTTGAATAATCATCGTCGACATACAGCATATGATCAAAGTCGAATTTCTCAGGGAGCCATAATAAAAAAGACGCATTCGTGCTGTAAACTTCCGGTAGACCCAGTGCGGGGCCATAATAATTTAGAGCACCTGCAAAGGCATAACTGGAGCCGATTACGATGGTTCTCGACTTTTGGGGTTCCGGAATACCGGCATACGCCCGGGCGGTCATTGCAGTGATTTCTTTCCAACCCATCATATCCGCAAAATCCTGCGGCAATGGATGCTGCTTCAGATCTTCCCATTTATAATCGCCTGCTTTATACGAGCCAATCGTTTCGTAATATTTAACGAGGTTATCAGGCTTTGCTACGGGCAACAGGATCGGTACGGCCACAAGTCCGGTTCCTATTGCGAAAACCAGCATCGCATACCTGGTCCAGCGCCATGAAACCTCGGTTAGCCTTTCCAGCCAGGTCGCCCCAAAAGCAAAAAGCAAAGGATAGATCCCGAGAATGTAATAACCCTTACCCTTAAAATAAATCATCAGCAAAACAACGATAAAAAACGCCCAGGCATAAAACCGGAA
Source organism: Flavitalea antarctica (assembly GCF_054461535.1). NCBI lineage: Bacteria > Pseudomonadati > Bacteroidota > Chitinophagia > Chitinophagales > Chitinophagaceae > Flavitalea > Flavitalea antarctica. The sequence goes on along the minus strand of NZ_JBTLQG010000053.1, from coordinate 15,625 downwards.
AGGGCGACCCTTTGGAGAAAATATAAGGTAAACTAGTCCCGCGAGCCATACAAAAACCGCCGGTAGGTTCATCATAAACTGGCTGGTGATGAACTCACCGGTTTCGTTGTATTGAAGCTGGGTTTCCTTCAATTCGTTCATGTGAGTAATTACCGGGAACTTATGCTGGTATTGCCAGATAAAATTTGGGAGGAAGATCACGAGAGCTATAGCCGCTGCTCCGTAAAAATGAGGATTCCGAAATATCTTCCGCTGATCTGTGAACAACAGTCCACCCAATAATGCGATGATATAAAAAGCAACGGTATACTTACTCAACATACCAAGGCCCAGGCTTATTCCAAAAAAATATAGCCACTTTGTTTTTTGGGTTGAGATAAACTTTACCAGGCTGAAACCGATAAGGGTCCAGAAAAAGATCTCAATAAAGTTTGGCTGAAACAAATGGAAAACCCGGAGATACCCGCCAAAAATAAATGGAAGAAACCCCAGGACAAGTGCAAATTTCCCTCCCTTAAAATCAAGGATCGTTCTGCCTACCAAAAACCAGCAAAACCCGCCAACCAGGTTTGGCCATAATTTTATCCAGAATTCCCCTCCACCGGCCAGGTGTATCAGCCATGCAAAAACCGAAAGTACCGGTGGCACTTCCAAATACCCCCAGGCGAGATGTTTACCCTCGGCGAGATAGAGAAATTCATCACGGTGGGGCTGATAATATCCGTCCTGTATAAGAAAGGGGAGAATTATCTTGAGAAGAAAAAGTATATAGAGAAGTACTTTATTGGAGACAGCTTGTTTGCCATCACTTATAAGATGCACCGCAGGTGTATACATTGTTTTGCCTGCGGTTGCTGAACCCGGATTTAAAAATGACATTTATCAATATTAAGTGAATAAGAATGAACAATTTAATAATTCATCCCGTCATTTAGTATTATATAATCATTTTTCGTAAAGTCGGATCTTAAACCAGCTCGAGTTTACCAATTCGTTTATTGATAAGCGTTATCTCCTCTTCCGTCAGTTTTAAGTTAACCGCTTCGGCGTTTTGAACCGCCTGTGCAGCATCCCTTGCGCCAACCAACGCCACAGTGATTCCCGGTTGATCGATAGTCCACCTGATAACAAGTTGTGATAATGTAACACCTTTTTCCAGAGCCAGGGGTTCCAGGGTTTCCAGTAAATGGCTAATACGCTCAATATTTTCGGGCTTGTAAAACTTTGTGGTGGGCCGGTGATCGCCGGCCGCAAACTGATGTCCCGGTTTGATTTTGCCAGTGAGAATTCCTCTTTGTAACGGGCTGTATGCTATAATTGATTTCTGGTTCTGGAGGCAGTAAGGAACAAGTTCAGCTTCGATGGTTCGCTCGACCATGCTGTAGGGGACCTGGTTAGAAGCCAGGTTAATTGTTTTTTCAGCTTCTTCCATTTGCGCCTTGCTATAATTACAAACACCGGCAGCACGAATTTTTCCGTCAAGCAGTAACTGGTTCAAAGCTTCCATAGTCTCTCCGATTGGTGTAGTCGGATCTGCCCAATGAATCTGCAAAAGATCAATATAATCAGTACCAAGGCGCTTCAGACTTGCCTCACATTCATGAATAACGCTTTCCTTTCCTGCATACCTGTACACCTCTATCGGATTACCGTTATTATCCTCACTTTTAAAAGCGAAGTCACCTTTCTTCTCGTCCCAACGCATACCGAATTTCGTCAGGATCTGGACCTTATCCCTCGGGATGTCCTTGATCGCTTCACCAACCAGCTCCTCACTATAACCCTGGCCATAAACAGGTGCGGTGTCAATAGTTGTTACGCCTGCGTCATATGAAGCTTTGATAGCTTCAAGCGCATCCTTTTTTACTGAACCGCCCCACATCCATCCGCCTATAGCCCAGGCGCCAAAGGTTATTGCTGATAGTTTTATGTCTGTCTGCCCTAATTGTCTGAACTCCATAATTAATTTATCCCACTATTTTAGTGACCCCATGCCAATATCCGACTGATTCCGCGATTCCGGGTAACGGATCTTTCATATCCAATTCATATTCCAGGCTTGCTTTCCCCTTAAAATTTATTTTCTTCAACGCCCTTATTACTGAGGGAATGTCAATCACGCCACGGCCGACTTCAATGCCTTTTGCATCTTTTGCATTACTAATGAGATCCTTGATGTGCAGATCAAACAGCCTGGGCGCATAATCAATCACAGCCTTAGCAGGATCAGTTCCGGCGCGCAGTGAATGGCCGATATCAAGGCAGAGCCCGATTCTCTTGTCGAGTTTGTTGATCTTTGAAAAGGCATCCGCAGGGCTGGGATACAATTTGTCTTCCGGTCCGTGATTATGCACCGCTAGCCTGATATTAAATTCTTTTACCTTTTCTTCTGTGTATGGCAATAATTCCACGGTTGGCACCCCAACAATGAGGTCTACACCAAGATGTTTCGCGTATGTAAACGCCCGGTCAAGCTCCTCCTTGGTTTTAAAATAGATAACCCCGGCAGCATAGATGGTGATACCAGCTGCATTGTATTTATCCTTAACCTCTTTGATCTTCTCCGGAGAACTGTCGAGAGGAAGATGGAAATCCTTGATGGAAAGTTCTTTCACACCGGTACGCTTCATCATAGCAATGCTTTGATCCACGTCGAAATGCCGGAACGTGTACCCGGCCATACCGAGGTTATAACTTGTTTTTGCGTGTTCAAATACTGGCGAAGCGTTCGAGACAAATGAATTCAGGCCTGTGGCTGTAACAGACAGGGCTGTCATTTGTAAAAATTTTCTGCGGGAAGACATGAATGGTAATTTTTTTATATGAACAATTAATCCGTAAAAGAGGGCTGCGGGATGTATGTTTACTTTGTAAACATAAGTGAATCTGCCCCGGTTACAATAATATCGCAAAATGAGAAAATTCGTTGGTATTGCCATAGGAAACTCCTCAAACGTTACAGGAGATAAATTGCAATCCCAACGAAACATACCATAAATTGTCAGCGGTCGTGTTCCGGCTAAGACATAAAAAAAAAAATTCAGGCATAATTCCTGCCTTGGTATTGAATCAAAAACGTTATAATGAAAATCCCTGCTCTGCTTTTTCTGCTTTTTTCAGGCTTAACCTCCGTATCGCAAGTTGTTTCATTGGATTATTTTTTTAACAGGGAATTCCGCAAGGCTAAAAGCGGCCAGGCAGAACGCTTTCATTATACCTGGGAAGATACTGCCCAAACGGGATATTCAATCTGGGGACATATATTCCGGCAGCTTGGAGCGGAAACCAAAAGTATGGACGCGGCCCCAACAGCAAAAAATCTCAAATCCACCGGCATTTATATCATTGTTGATCCTGACACGGAAAAAGAAACCGGTCAGCCCAACTATATCGAATCAGATCATATCAAAGCAATTACTAATTGGGTAAAAGATGGTGGAGTTCTGGTGCTTCTGGCCAACGACAGCGCAAACACGGAACTAAAGCATTTTAATCAACTGGCTAGAAAATTCGGTATTCATTTTAATAATGACCTGCGGAATAAAGTAAAAGGCGATGAATTTGAGATGGCAGCGCTCACCGTGCCTGAAGGTCACCCGATCTTCAAGACAGCAAAAAAAATGTATATCAAAGACATCTGCACGCTCAAACTAAGCCGCAAAGCCAAGTCAGCTTTCACAGACAAAGGTGAAGTGATCATGGCCACAGCCAAACTGGGTAAGGGTACTGTATTCGCAGTGGGAGATCCATGGTTTTACAATGAGTATTGCAATGGAAGATTAACCCCGGGATTTGATAATGACAAAGCAGCGCAGGATCTTGCCGGCTGGTTACTGTTGCAGGTGCCCAAATAATGATACCGGATCTTACTTTGCGCCTGGGGGGAACTAAAAAATTTAAGCGGACATATCGAATTACCGGAATTATCGCATTTATGACTGAACGGAAATACCATTAACCTTCGACCGGGCTAAGTCAGATTGCAAACCATATCAGTGGATTGCGCACAGGCAGATTCCGGATCACTTCATCATTCACTGGCGAGTGATCAAGCTTTTTCCAAACCTCGAACCAATCTTCCTTACCAAACTTTGCGGCCCCGAAAATAAGAAAAGGCTGAGCAACCGGCCACTCTTCCCAGTACATAACATCGGGCTTCAACGGCCATTTATGTTTTTCTTTTATATAAGGAAAAAGATAAGTAATTCCTTTTTTCACAGATTGGCCCGACGGAGTTTCATATACCCAAAGATCATCTACGGGGATAGAAAGGATTTGGCAGATCATCACCATGGCATCAAGATTGAAAATAGAATATCCGTAAGGTTTCGTTCTTCTGAGTTCAAGCGGAAAACTGCCGTCAGCACTCATCTGGCCCGGCAACAACACCGACTTATACCTTTCCCTGCAAAACTCCTGCAGCTTATGATTACCCGTGAACTTTGAAAATGATGCAACCTGCATTACCCAACATGTTCCATGATTGTTTGCTGCATTCATTTCGGCTTTTCCATACGGATGGGTAGTAAGCCAGTTGAGGTATGATTCGAACCATTGCTTACATTTTTCAAGGTCGCCTTTGCTGGCTGCACCGGATTTTTGAAAGACCATCATTCCCTGGACCACCTCCATAAAATGAATAGTATCTATAATACCTATTCCCCGACCGGTTGCCCGGCCTTTTATTGCCTGTGCAAAAAGCAGGTTAGGGTTCATGAGTGTAGCAGTATCAACAAACCATGCACGGCAGTGAACCATGGCCCTGGCTGCATACTTGTTGTTACCGGTGAGTATATACGCGGAAGCAAGGGCACCAACTATCCTGCTAAACCTGATCATCGCCTTCCGATGCGCCACAAAATTATCGGGGTTTGTAAGTCCGTCGCGTTGAACATATGGACTATCCGGATTCGCTTCATCGGGCCACCAGTAATCTCCCTCTGAAAAAAAATCATGTTTTCCTCCCGCACTTCTTGGGGAAAAAGCAGCAGTAACGGTTTCAGGTTCCTGCGCAAGCGCCCATTCTGCCTCCTTGAGTATATGGTGTTTCAGTACCCCGGGAACCCTGGTATGGATATCGTTACCGGATTTACCTACCTGTGACCAGCAAAAAAATGAAGCCAGGAGGAATATAACAGTAATGGATAATCGCGGAAGAAGAAGCTTGTTGTTGTTCATCATTGCTGTTCCTGGTTAGTTAATCAACGAGAATTATATAACGTTTTCCTTTTTCAGCCTTAAACTTGATATTGTAACGTGCCGGCACCACGGTACTGGCAGCAACACCAGCAACAATTACAAATTCGGGTTTAGCCTGTTTATCAATTCCTGTTGTTACAATGTTGAAACCGGTTCCCACTGCCTTAATTGGTTTTTTATAACTGACAATACAGCTGTCATCCTGCATTGATACTATCTCCGCCTGCTTCAATTGACCATCTTTCCATTCAATGTTTACAATAAAATTACCCCGGGCCTTTACGCCGCTGATGGACCCGTCCGACCAGGCAGAAGGAAGCGCCGGTAATAAATCTATACTGCCACGATGGCTTTGCACCAGCATTTCGGTGATCCCGGCCGTTGCGCCAAAATTGCCGTCGATCTGGAAAGGCGGATGTGCATCGAAGAGATTGGGATAGGTTCCACCCCCACTCATGGTTGCCTTTGTTTTGTCTGGTTCAATAAATCTGAACGCGTCCTTCAATATCTTATAAGCATGATCCCCATCATACAACCTTGCCCACCAATTAATTTTCCAGGCCATAGACCAACCCGTACTTTCATCGCCTCTCTCGGTCAGGGTCTGTCTTGCGGCCTGACTGAGTTCCGGAGTCAGGATCGGGTTGATCTGGTTACCCGGGAATAGCCCAAATAAATGGGAAATGTGGCGGTGTTTATCAGTCTCAACATCCCAGTCTTTGAACCATTCCTGGATTTGTCCCCTTTTCCCAATATGATAAGGATATAATTTCGATCTTGCTTTTATAAGCTTTGCCCGGAACCCGTCGTTGATACCCAGGATAGAGTCAGTCTCTATCATCGCGTTGAAAAGTTCCCTGGTGATAGACATGTCCATGGTACTCGCCATACTCAGATCATATTCTTTTCCATTTATTTTGACCGTGTTTTCAGGCGATGTGGATGGATTGGTTACCAGGTATCCGGTTTGTGGATCCTCTACCAGCCAGTTGAGCAAAAATGCAGCAGCGCCTTTCATCACCGGTTGATATTGCCTGAGAAAAACAGGATCCCTTGTGAATTGATAATGCTCCCAAAGATGCGTACTTAGCCAGGCACCTGCCATCGGCCAGCAGCTCCAACGGGGCGTGGAACGTGGATCCCATTCAAATCCGCCCGGCGGTGATGTCTTGGCCCAGAGGTCAGAATTATGATGTGCCGTCCATCCCTCATTTATACCATAGTTAACCTGCGCTGTAACCTTACCATTGGCATTCAGTTCCTTCAAAAAATTAAAAAGCGGCTCGTGGCATTCGCTGAGGTTTGTATTTTCTGCCGGCCAGTAATTCATTTCAGTGTTGATATTGGTCGTATAGTTACTTCCCCATGGAGGTTGAATGTGATCATTCCATATCCCCTGCAGGTTCGCAGGTCTTGAGCCTGGCCTGGAAGAAGCAATCATCAGGTACCGGCCAAACTGGTAATATAATACCGCGAGCTGCTGATCAACCGGCTTGGAGCTGAATTGCCTGAGCCTTTGATCCGTAGGCAACTTTAACAATTGAGTGTCCGCAGCAAGCTTAAGTCTCACCCTTCCGAACAAAGCCCGATAGTCGTTTACATGACGCTGCTTTACATCCGAATATTTTTTTGATAGTACGCTTGCAAGATTTTGCGATGCTTCAATTCCAGGGTCCTTACCATTTTTACCAGGTGATTTATCAAACCCGTTGAAGCTGGTCGCACCTGAAACATAAATGGTTGCTGTCCGGCTGCCGCTCACTGTTATAGTTGAATCATCTGTTGATATAGTTCCCCCTTCAGTCGTGACCTTCACATGAACCTGGAAGTTCATACCCTCACCGCCTGGATGATCTTCATAAATAATCTGGGGTTTTTCAAAGTCGCGGTTAGCCACATATTTTGGTGCCTTGCCGGATAGTATCAAATATCCTTCCTGGCTTTTGACCACTTTGTATCTCAACTTACTGTTGATCCGGAGACTGAAGGTGAGCCCGCCGGCTCTCCCGGAAGTAAACCGGGATATCATCAGGCGGTCAGGATGACTTATAAAACTTTCCCGGGTATATAAACTGCCGTTCTCACGGTATCGGACAAACGAAATTGCATCATTGAGATCAAGCTCTCTCTTATAATCGGTGATTTTCCCGGTGCTTGCAAAACTGATTCTCAGGTCAGCCAGCGGAAGATACCTGGCAGAATAAGGCCCCTGCATTTTTTTCCAGATTGTCGCGGCGGAGTCAAAATCAGATTTGAATATTCGTTCTCTCACCTGGGGAAGCAGCGCGGCCGCACCAGGATTATTGCCAGGCTCCGGATAGCCTGACCAAAGTGTATTGTCATTCAGTTGATATCGCTCTTCTTTTATGCCGCCAAAAATCATTGCCCCGGTTTTTCCGTTTCCAAGTGGCAGTGCTTCTTCCCAAGCCGTTGCCGGAGCCTCATACCATAACTTCAAATAACGATCGGTAGCCGTCGTCTGACAATCCGCTGTGATAGTAAGCAAAACAAGCATCGTTTGAAGCAGCAATCTGATCGGGTTCATAGCAACAAAAAATTGAAAATACATTTAATTAGCCGGACACCATTGCCATACTACACGTCAGCTCCACCGCAAGGAGATCTTCAGTATGTAAGCAATGCCAGGAGTTAAAGAAAATCGGCGCGTTTAGGAGTGAAACAATCGATCAGCATACCTGCTTCGAGACAAACACATCCGTGCAAAATATTAGGTGGAACAAAATAGCCATCTCCTTTGCGGATTATTCTTTTCTCATTCCCGATGGTCATTTCAAATGCTCCGGATTCCACATAAGTCACCTGCGTATGCGGATGCTGATGCATGGTGCCTATACCACCCTTTTCAAATCGTACCTTAACCATCATAACTTCATCGCTGTACCCATATACCTGTCTTTCGATTTTGGTGTCTGCGGGCTGCCAGGCGGTGTCCTGTTCTATCTGAAAAAAATTTGTATCCAAGGATGAAGGAATTGTGAGTGATGAGTAATTAGTTTTAAAAAAGTGTTGGGTGAATTTAAGAAAGTTATGATAAACGGAGATGGGCTTTGCCTGTCAACAGTTCTACGCCCGGCTATTGGGCCAGATAGAAGTTGACGGAATTATACCGGAGAAGTTATTGTTGCTTGAAGTTAAAACACTGGAGAGATTTAAGCGCGCTGATGGCGGCAAGGATGGGCTAAAAAAAAAGAAGGGCCAGGATAAAAATCCAGCCCCGTTTTAAAATCCAATATCCTATGAAAAACCGATATATTAACGGTGTACTGTTGTACTAATTGTTCAGATGCGGGAATATTTTTTTTATTTAAGAATATTTGAGTCGACAACGCGGCGCAGGTATTTCTTATCCCTGAATATCCAGGTCACTTCATAGCTGCCCCGGTCCTCCTTATTAAGCATATATACATATATAGTACGCTTATCTTCCGAAAGGTATACAGCATTAAAAGTTTTGGGGATACCGCCTCCGTCGCGATACGCGAAAGTCGGGCTATATAAATCAAATAAAGCGGTTTGCGGAACAGGGATAGTGTCTTTATCAATGTAAAGCGTAACCGAAGAAATAGTATAACGGGGAACACTGCCATAGTTACCGAAATATGGTTTTTTGTCGATCTTAACGAGGTATTTCTCGACTGAATCGAGACGGTGTTTCGATGGGTCGAAAATTCCCGCGGTAATGTTGACTTTTATATTCCCTTCCTGGAATAATAAATTACTTCCACTGTAATTACGTGCCGGTATATCTTTCAAAGGCTTTTTACCAATTCGCTCTTCGATCCCGGCGATGGCAAAACTTGCCAGGTCATTCCTGATATCTTTTTCTCTGACCTTGCTGAAGTTGTCTTTCTTATTGCGGAAATCCGGCAGGTCATCCTGGCACAACACCGGGGTGACATTCGCTAACAAAAGGGAACAGATTGCAATCAGGAAATTTATTTGCTTAATCATATATAACTTATAAAGCACATAACAATGGCCGGTTACAGTAGATCTGTGCCGGCCATTGTAATGTTAATGAATTTTATTAAGGTTTTATAGTCCGGGGACTTATCACAGCACCCTTAAACGTACGCTCATTAAATAATTTATTTTTATTCGAAAGGTCTTCACTGGTTCCAACGCTCCTGGTAGTTGAAAGCGGTATGAAATTACCGGAAGAGATATATGAGAGCACGTTTGCCAGGGAATTCTCCTGGACGTTACCCCAATCCTTGTCAACTCCGTCGGCAGACTTACTGTCTAAAGGAATTCCGTCAAAATAGTTGCCCTGGCCATCTTTATTAGTGCTTCTGAATGATACCGGGAATATATACCAGTCTCCGACACCAATCGGGAAATAACCAACAGGTTTGCCATAAGTTGGCGTTGGTCCCACAACCTTCACATCCACATAAGGCTTAAGATTATTAATCAGCAATTCACTTGCAGATGCAGTACTATTACTTACAATGAAGAACACGCGGGCCGGACTTAAAGACCCAAGTTTTGAAAAGTTTATACTTTCATTCCATTTCGCATAGTTCTTATTAAATTCCTCCTTCATCATCAACTGGCCGGTAGCGGATGGCCTTACCAGGTAATTGGCCAGTTTTTCCTGCATGGAAACATATCCACCTCCATTATAACGAAGGTCAACTATTACATCCCTGACATTTTCACCGGAAAAACGGCTAAAAATACGCTGGAAGCTATTATATATCTGAGAAGTATCTCCAAGAAAAGAATTAAAGACCAGGTAACCGACCTTATTAGCCCCGGCCGTGTAAACTGTGTCGAGAAAGATTGGGTTTTGCTGATAGGTAGTAGCTGCCAGAGTAGAAGTCATACTGGTGCCATCCGGTTTCTGGAATTCAAACACAGTGCTCTGACTATAAAAAACCGCGTCAACTATAGCGTTTGAGTTAGCACTTGTCATATTGGAACTTCCGTTCAGTTTGGTGATTCTCCACCCCCTCCTGACTCCTGCTTTTCCGGCGGGAGACTCTTTTTCCACAGATTTAACCCGCAGATCGCCGTCGCCCCGGAAAATGACATCAATCCCAAAATCGCCTGCTATACCTGAACTTACATTATCCCATTCCGTTTTTTTCATAGCGAAACTCCACCTGTCCACTGGCTTGGTAAACCCTGGCTCAACACTATATTGACGTATCGCTGTCATGATTTTGGTAGGATCCGTATAACTCCGTGCATTAAAATTCGCCGGAATTTGTTCATACCAGAGATAAATGTCACGCGTATAACCAATTACGGTGTCCTTCATTTTGTCATTTGCCGAGACTGTCCGTGAAGAGTCAACGGGAGGGGTACCAGCATTTGAAGAAGTTTCCTTTTTACAGGAAGCCATCACGACAATTCCAGCCGCACACAGGGCGAGAAAAGAGCTTTTTGACATTTGCATATTCGGAGATAGAATTTGAGATTAAAGTACGATCAAAGACGTGTAAAAGTTTGGCCCGGCAATCCCCGGCAGCACTTTTAACAAGACCTTAGAAAATTATGAACGAAGATCATGCCGTGTTTTGATTAGCGAATTCCGGCAGGGTTAAGGGCAAGCCCGATGATCCGGAACGTGATATTAACCCGTGGAGCCGAAATCCCGGGCTGTTTAGGGATCCGGTGCTCCCAATATTGCTGACTTTCCCCGCTCATTATCAGGAGACTTCCATGAGATAGGTTTACCGATACCGACTCTTTTTTGGTGAGATGATCACGAAACTGGAAAAGCCTTTCGCTTCCGAAGCTCACCGAGGCTATGACCGGATTTTTCCCCAATTCTTTTTCATTATCGCGGTGCCAGCCCATGCTGTCATTCCCGTCGCGGTAAAAATTCAGGAGCGCTCCGTTGAACCGCACACCCGCCAACTGTTCAATGCGGGCTTTGATCTCAAGCAAGGGTGGTATCCACGGGTGCGCGTTCATGGTAATTCCCGAGTAACTATAACTGATTCCGGGATCACTGAACCAACAGGTCATGCGGGGTTGCATGATTTCCTTTCCAAACATTTTGATCGGTTCCTGGCGCCAGGGTACTTGTTCCCTGAGTTGGCTGAACAGTTCTGTTGCCGCTGGTTCAGGGAAGAAATCTTCGTATAACAAGGCTTTTCCATGATGGGTGATGAGGCTTTTCGCTTCCATTACTTTTAGTCAGATTATGCTGTACACATACCAACACTCTCAGGACCCAACTGGTTCGAGTTGTGCCGCCTCCCAACCAATCATTGCTGCTTTACGGGTTTGCCCCCAGTGATATCCGCCCATCCTTCCCGCAGCCTGGATAACACGGTGACAAGGGATCAGGTATGCGACCGGATTTTCTCCGATCGCAGTTCCGACTGCCCTGGAAGCTGCAGGGTTCTGGACCTTGCTGGCAATCCCGCCATATGTTTCCAGATTTCCCGAAGGTATCCGGAGCAAAGTCTCCCAAACCTTCAATTGAAACGGAGATCCTTTCAGATGAAGCTTAATCTTAGTCAAACTTTGCCCATCCCTGGTGAATACAGATAATGCATTTTGCTGGTTACGGTCAGTAGACTGCCTGTAAGCCGCCTTGGGAAATTTAAGTTTAAGCGATTCCAGTGCAGTAGCATCTTCATCTGCAAAAGCCATAAAACAGATGCCTTTGCTGGTGGAGCCTGTTAAAACCCGCCCGAATGGACTAGCAGCAAAACTGTAGTTGATGAGCAGGTCCTGCCCACCATTTCTGTATTCACCGGGTGTCATGCCTTCAATACTAATGAACAGATCATGTAGCCGACCTGTACCGGATAAACCTGTTTCAAAGGCAACATCTGCATTAGTGGCTTTATTTTGCCTCAATATGTTTTTTGCGTGTTCAACCGTCAGGTACTGCAAAAATTTTTTGGGACTAACACCTGCCCATTCTGAAAACATCTTTTGAAAATGGAATGGACTGAGATGTATCTCAGCTGCAACCTTATCAAGGTCCGGCTGTTCCCTGAAATTATTTCTGATGTAGGCGATTGCTGTTGCGATCCGTTGATAGTTGATCTCTTGTGTCTTCATAATAACATCGTTCCTCAACAAATGTATTTATCATTCATCACCTCTTAAACCCGAATCTTGCGAACTTTTCGGGATATTTATGACCGGAGACTTAATTTAATACATATCCGCATGGATTCTATCACACATATCGCTATAGGTGCCTGTATGGGTGAGGTGATGCTTGGAAAGAAAATCGGAAGAAAAGGGCTCGTATGGGGCCTGGCCGCCGCAAGTTTACCGGATATTGATGCTGTGGGAGGTTTGTTCCTCTCTTTACCGGAAGAGCTGATTGCTCACAGGGGAATTACGCACTCACTATTATTTGCAATACTGGCCTCTGGTTTACTGGCGTATATATGTTGGCGTTTGTACAAGAGACAAACGATCAGTTACAGTTATTTTTACCTGTTCTTTTTTATCCAGGTTGTACTCCATGATTTACTGGATACCTGCAATGCGTATGGTACCGGTCTCCTCGAACCTTTCTCATCTGCCCGATTTTCCATGAACCTGCTTTATGTGGCTGATCCGCTTTTTTCTCTATGGCCATTGTTAGCGGCCCTGGTTCTCTTTAACTATCGTGCAAACCCTTTGCGACAAAAAAGAATTGCCGGAACTGCCCTGATGTTTTCATTTTTTTACCTGGGACTGAGTATCCACAACAAGATCATTGTGGGAAAACATCTCAGCAATTCATTGTCCGGCCTCGGAGTGACGCCATCCGATTATTTCACAACTCCTACTCCTTTCAATAACCTGCTGTGGTATAGCGTGGCCAGCGTCGACACCGGATATTATATTGGTCATCTCTCGGTGTTTGATGGGGCCGGTAGACCTGTTTCGTTCAACTACTTTAGTAAAAACGAGCAAGAACTGGACTCAGTAGAAAATAAGGAAGAAGTTGCCCGGCTTAAAAAGTTTGCCGACAATTACTACACTGTTGAAAGATGGAATGATACACTCGTGTTTAATGTTTTAAGATTCGGACAAATGATTGGATGGCAGCAACCCAAGGCTCACTTTGCTTTCCATTATTTTCTTAATCCTACCTATGACAATGATCTGGTTGTGCAGCGTGGTCGCTTCGAAGGATGGAACATGCAAACCTTGTCATTTATGTACAGGCGTATCCACGGAATTGTTGAAGAAAAAAAAGAGGAGGAAAATTAAGCTCATGCTATAAAGCATTCACCGGCTTTAAACGCTGCCACGGGTTTAAGAGCCATCCTGGCACGTGTTAACAGCTATCACCCGGACACAAGCGAACCGGCCACTAGTGACCGGCTCGTTGATTGACCTTTCAAACCTTTATTTGACCGGAGATACTAACTGCACTCTAAGAGAGTCATCTTTCTTAGGTTTAGTTGTATCTTTTTTCTTTGGCAAAGTATCCTGGATCAGTTCACGGTATTCATAGCTCCCTGCATTAGTGTCTGTAGTTGCCATGGCGAATATGCACATACCGATTCCTGCCGCTAATAATAGCTTTTTCATAATATTCAAGTTTTTAGGTAAACAATAATGATTAAGAGTTGCTCTACAGTTCGGGAGTTATGTAATGGCGGGGCTACGAACTACTTATCTGTGAAAGTTTGTTAGATAGTAGCAGATAAATTCTCTTTATACTAATAAAGAATCATGCCAGTTTTTATTATTGAGCGCAGCAGACACAAAGCTGGCCGGGCTCGTGTTAGAAAGACTTACCTCCCGATCCTTCAATCAGCGCATAAATATCTTTCTGTTCTGCCCAGAACCTGTCTATGCCGGTCAACTTACTTTTCAGAAATGAAATTATAGCAGGCCAGTCAGATTTAAAATACACATTAACTCCATAGTGTTCCTGGAGAACTCTTGAAACGATTCGTCCGTCGGCCATTTGTCTATGCAGTTCCGACTGCCAGCCAGCGTCTGTATACTGGGTTAGTAATGGCATATCCACATTCACTAACTGGTTAAATAACTTTATCTGCAGGTCTAAATCAGCGTTTGAAAATTCAATGTAAATGCCGGCACTCTTTTCATCTGCCTCGAGGCGAAACCTGACCTGTTTAACACCCGTTTTATAATTTATCCAATTCACTTTTTCACCCGTCACAGAATGATGTAAGGCCATATACTTCCCGAAGGTGACCCAGAATTCGTCTTTTATTCTTTTATCAAACAAGGTGAAGAAGTTATCGTGGCCGGGCAGGAATATATCAGTAATCCGATAAGTACATATCACTTATCTGGCGTTTGTAACTTTAGTAATTCCTGCCGTGAAATTTTCAGTACCGTGCCATGTCTCAGGCCCTGTGGAATAGTCAGTTTATCAGAGATGTCTGTCCAGTTTACAAGATCAGTCGATTCAAGCATCCCATACCGGTGCTCTGTGTACTTATCAAAATACATCAGCCATTTAGCACCTTTATTGATCACCGTAGGTCCTTCAGCCCAGTAGTTTCCTGTAATTGGCGGTGAGGGTTTTGTATAGCCTGAAGTTAATCCTGTACTGGTGGCTACATGTAAGGTTTTCTTCGGTGGGTACCGGGTCTCATCTTTCAGAAACATAAAAAAAGTATTCCCGCGTTTGGTTATTGTTGCATCTATCACATTGAAACCCTGATCATATAAAATAGCAGCCCTGGTGAAAGTCCTGAAGTCTTTCGTTGTAACATAATATATCCGGTGATTGTATTTTTCATCGCCGGTGGTATCAGTGGCAGGGAATTTACCGGGAATGGTCGAGGCCCAGTATATCATATAGGTTCCGTTGTCATAAATGATTTCCGGTGCCCAGCAATTCCGCGAACCCGATTCATGGCTCATAACAGGTATGAATTGCTGGCTGCTCCAGGTAACGAGGTCAATGGAATTTGCATAACCGATTCCTTTATCGTTCCAGCTGACTGTCCATACCATATGAAAGTTTCCATCAGCGCCGCGGATGATGCAGGGATCCCGCATAAGTTTATCCTTGCTTACCGTTGGCCGCAGAAACGAGCTGTCTGAACGCAACGCTTTATATGTGAAACCATCATCACTGGCGGCCAGGTGCAATCCATCTTCCCCATTTTGTCTAAAATAGGCAAACAAAAACACCGAATCCGTCTGCGCAATAACGCCCGTATAAGATGTGAAGACCAACAATACAAAAAAGAGGAACTTGTTCACATTTGAAAATTTAAGAGCCATGCAAAAAGGAAGCGCGGTGGTGAATTTAAAAAGAAAAACCGGTTACGCTATTGGCGATAACCGGTTCCCTTCAATTAAACCCGTTAACCGGATTCTATTTAAAATTTCAATGTCTTTGGAAGATACTTTGCAACCAACGCAGTGTAATAAGGTTTGAGTTCTTCCCAAACCGGTGGTGTTGGATTTTTCGAATACAAATCATAAGGATTAAACAGTTTTA
>NZ_JBTLQG010000052.1:0-28911 GCF_054461535.1 Flavitalea antarctica | reverse complement strand
GGTTCCAACCAATATTTGCGCGTTCAACCCAAAACCCACCAATCTCTGTTTCATCTGCAGAGCGGGTATGGGCTACCCTTGCACCCTTAGCTTTCACTTCCATGTAATCCGCGACATATTCAGGAGAACTCACAGGGAACGGAGGTCCCGGCCGGAATTGGTAATTAGTATTTACTACGAATGGCGCCATATTCGTGCCCCATAGATGCAACGATTTTATTCTTGGTCTGCCTGGAAGGCTGTGTGGTAGTGTTGACTTATACTCACCCGGCAATACACCATCCGGCACAGCTAATATCTGGCGGGCAATAGCAAAATTATCCGAAGAACGTTTGGCAATAATAGCATCAGCTGCTTTTTCGCCCAATGCCTTGCCCAGCTCTTTACCTTCAGCATCCGGTATTCTTTCCAGGCATTCAGTGTACCATGCAAGTGCGGGATATGTTCGCTGGACATTCAATTTAATAATGGTGTGATAAGCCGCACTGGCGACTGCCGCATCCGGAGATGCTTTGTTTTCCCTTGTATTCAACAATGCGAATGGCTCATACTTTGGCTTTATAGCATTCAGGGCATCATGTACCGCAATCTGAATCATGGCAAAATATCTTGCCTGGGTAGGAGGGTTCAGAACACTAAGTACTGTATCTGCCTTTGCATTCCAGTACAACACCATATCATTTTCAAGATGTCCGGACGATGAGTTATATACTACGTCCACTTTTCCTTTCCGGCACGAATACACCGAGACCGCCAGGGTTACAATTATCATTGCCCGTAGCATGCTGACTTTTATCATAATGTTTGTTTGAGGGTTTATGAAAATGAGTCGATTGTTGAGAAATCAGTCACCCGATCAAAACTACTTCTCCACAAAGCGGATATTTTGTAAATGCGATGATTACCAGGAAACCCACTGCATAAAGTGCCCCGGAATCGACAATTTATTCCGGCATTAATAGCCGGCTTTTGTCTTGTATAAAATGATTTTGTCTCTCATTTGTAGGCTTCTGTCTCAAACAGACCTTGCCCAGGATCCACTTTCATCTAAAAAACTTAATTTAGATAACACATATGCTAAGCCGGGATTTTATATTCTCTGAGCGAAAGTCTGATCGCATTAAGCGACACCTGCTGTTTTGGCTTTGCTTCTGGATATTTAATGCTTTTCTTCCTGGTTATTCTCCTGGCCGCAACTATTTCAGTAATCTTCCAAACGTGGCATTGAAAACATTCCAGGACATAATTCCACAGATGTTTTTCGCGTATGCATTAATTGGTTTCATTTTGCCGGCGTTTGTATTGAAGAACAAATACTTTTTTTCGTTTTTCTGGATTATTTTTTTTGTGTTTGCAACAGGCGCTCTTGGTTTTATCCTGGCAAATTATGTTTTCCCTGGCACCAGTGTCTACCAGGTACCCGGTAACCTTTGGGTAAATTTGGTTTCGTATTCTAAAGGAACACTGGTAGCGGCTACAGCAGTATGCAGTATCCGGCTTTTCAAGCATTGGCATCTACAGGAAAAAAGAAATCTAGAATTGCTTAAAGAAAAAACCGAAGCTCAATTACAATTATTGACAGCGCAGGTTCATCCGCATTTTTTATTCAATACGCTAAATAACATCTATTCCAGGGCACAGGATGAATCACCGGAAGGAGCTAAAATGATCATGGAGCTTTCTCAAATCCTACGCTATGTTTTAGATGAAGGTAAACATGAACTGGTCCCCCTGGATAAGGAATTGCAGATGCTTACCGATTATCTTCATCTTGAAAAGCTGAGGTATGATAAAGAGCTTGATCTCCACATTTTACTTCCTTCAAAAACATCAGATTTATACATCACACCCTTGCTATTATTGCCTTTTGTTGAGAATTGCTTTGAACATGGAATCAGTGATACGCAAAACAAACCATGGATCAATTTAAAGATCGAGTTGCAGGATACAGCTCTCGTTATGAAGCTAATGAATGGGAAAAAAACAACCAAGGATGCAAATACTGACAGGGACGGAATAGGAATGCAAACCGTAAAAAAAAGACTTGAACTATTATACCCCGGCAAACATGATCTCCAGATAAATGAAGATGAAGATGTGTTTATAGTTAATCTGAGGCTTGAGCTGGCAAGGATTACATCAGCTATACCTGTTCAGTTATCTGCAAATAGCAAGGTGAGTATGCCTGGGGTCGTAATCACGTGAGTGAGGCTGCCGTTGCTGAATATGGGTCAACGGAAAGTAACGCCGCCGTTGCTGATTATGGTCAACGGTAAAGAAGTGGTATTATTAAAGCAGCAAAAGCAATGATCAGCAAAGATTTTATATTTTCAGATAAAAAATCAGATCGTGTTAAGCGGCATCTGTTGTTTTGGTTTTGCTACTGGCTTTATTTCACTTTTTTTCATGCAATGGGATCAGGGGCACCAGAGATACAGCTATTCCGGAAAGTCTTATATCCGGTATTGGAAGCGTTTCACATGCTGATTCCGCAGATTTTATTTACTTATGTATTAATTGATTTCATTTTACCCAGGTATATATTAAAGAACAGGTATGTTCTTGCTTTTTTTTGGATCGTTTTATTCCTGTGTGCAGCAGCAGTGCTCTCTTTTATTCTATTGAATTATGTATTAGCGAACTTTACGATTGGCATTTTACCTGAACAATTCAGACTAACTAAGCCGAGAACGTTCAATGCCAATATTGTGCTGGCCAGGATTGTTACGATAAAAGGAACTGTAATGGTAGCTATGGCTGCCTGCAGCATCAGGCTTATAAAGTATTGGCATCTCAAAGAAAAGAGAAGCCTGGAATTGCTTAAAGAAAAAACCGAAGCACAACTGCAATTATTGACAGCGCAGGTTCATCCGCATTTTTTATTTAATACCCTAAATAATATCTATTCCAAAACCCAACATGAATCACCGGAGAGTGCAAAAATGATCAGGGAGCTTTCACATATCCTACGATATGTTTTAGTTGAAGGCAATCGGGAATTGGTAAACTTAGAAAGTGAATTGAAGATGGTCTCTGATTATATCAATCTTGAAAAAATCAGGTATGATGAGAAGCTGGATCTTATAGTATTGATGCCTTCGAATACCGGCGACATTTACATCACACCACTCCTGATATTGCCCTTTGTCGAAAATTGTTTCAAACATGGAACAAGTAAGATGCTCAAACATCCCTGGATCAACTTAAAAATTGAACTAACTGATACCACTCTTTTTTTGACGATAATGAATGGAAGAAAAACGACTGCTGGTGAACCAAATGACCGTAAAGGTACAGGAATCGGGAATGTCAGAAAAAGGCTTGAACTATTGTATCGGAACCGGTATACCCTGCAGATAACTGAAGACGATGAAACTTTTGTTGTTGAGCTTAAGATGGAGCTTGTGAGGATAGATCAATTTGAACATATTCAAACAAAAACAATAACCTCCACCTCTACCTATGCCTGATATTCGAAATAATGCAACGCGTTGCCTGGTAGTAGATGACGAGCCAAACGCCAGGGACGTTATACGTCGGTATATCGAAAGAGTTCCGACGCTTGATCTCGCGGGTGAATGCAGCAGTGCTATCCAGGCTTTGCTGTTTTTACAGAATCATCGCATTGATCTTATATTCCTGGATATTCAAATGCCTGAATTACTGGGAACTGAGTTTGTACAGTCGTTACAAAACCCTCCTAAAATTATATTTACTACAGCCTATAAAGAGTATGCATTGGACGGCTTTGACCTGGACGCAGTGGATTATCTTTTAAAGCCGGTCAGGTTTGAAAGATTTCTCAGGGCTGTGAATAAAGCTTTTCC
This sequence comes from Flavitalea antarctica, assembly GCF_054461535.1. Classification (NCBI taxonomy): domain Bacteria; kingdom Pseudomonadati; phylum Bacteroidota; class Chitinophagia; order Chitinophagales; family Chitinophagaceae; genus Flavitalea; species Flavitalea antarctica. The sequence continues at coordinate 25,084 of NZ_JBTLQG010000052.1, read as the reverse complement.
TAAAAAAGTTGATGAACTAAGTGATACAGCCGGTAACTCATCACGAAAAACCGGAACAGATTTTATTTATCTACGGGTTGACAGAAAGCTTGCTAAAATCTTATTGGCAGATATACTATACGTTGAAAGTGCAAGAGACTATGTAAAAGTCTTTACAGTAGATAAGAGCTATATTACCCGGCAGACGATTTCCTCTATTGAAGCGATGTTAAGCGGAAATGATTTTATCCGGATCCATCGATCGTTCATCATTGCCATCAATAAGATAAAATCTTTCACCAATGAAATGATTGAAATAGGTGGTACAGAGCTGCCAATTGGAAAGTATTATCGCAACAATTTTGTAAAACTAATTGGATAGAATCAAAATGGGCGAGCCTGGTTCTCTTCATTTATATCCCCAAACCTACTGAAAAGCTTAAGCGGCGATTGACTAAAGTAAGATTCTTATTTACAATCACTAAAAAGCTATTCGATGAAAAAGTTCTTATTTACTGTTGGTCTGACTGCAGTTCATTATCTTTTGCTATCACAAGGCATTATCAGGGGAAAGGTGATTGAAAGAGAAACCCATGAAGCTCTCGCCGGAGCCACTATTGCTATAAAAGAATCTTCAGCCTTTGCTATCAAAGGATCTCCAGCATCAACACTTGCAAACAATGATGGAACTTTTTTAATACAGAACGTTAAACCGGGTAAGCTAACGCTAATCATTTCCTATGTAGGGTATGAACAGGCTAAAATATTGGTTGAGGTTGTTGACGATAGCACTTCCTTTGTAAACGTGTTGATGAACGTCGATGTCCGGGTGGGCAGTACCGTCGTCCTGACCGCAACAGCACGCCCGGAAAGGATTGTAAATGCACCGGCCTCTATCAGTGTTTTTGGGGTAAAGGATTTTGAACAGTTTGCCGGCTCAAATATCAATGAGATGGCTTCCAGGGTTAATGGACTTCAATTTATCCGGTCGGGTGTTGACTGGATATCATTTAATGCGCGGAATTTCAACAGTGGCGGAAATCTCAAAGTTGTTCAGTTGGTTGATGGCCGCCTGAACAGGGCGGCGCTTAGTGCCAATCCACCGATTTTTAACATGGGCAGCTATATTAAGGATGATATTGAAAGTCTTGAAATCGTTTTTGGACCACAGGCTGCATTATATGGCCCGAATGCACTGAATGCCATCTTCAATGTTAAAACGAAAGATCCACGAAAATGCCAGGGAACAACTGTAGCAGTTAGTGCAGGGAACCATCATCAATTCAGCAGTCGCCTGAGGCATGCAGAAAAGATCAATGATAAATGGGCTTATAAAATCACCGGGGAATACGCTTCAGGAAAAGAGTACAACTGGTATGACACTGTATATGTTACCCCTTATCCGCCTTATGGCAATGCTACTAAGGAACATAACGTGGATTTTAATTTCAGGCACATCCGTGCAGAAGGCCAGGTTTATTATCGATTAACACCCAAAACTGATATCATCGTTTCAGGTGGTTTGGGCAAAAGTAATCTTCTTCAGCCCGGGCGTGTCCAGGTCAGAGATGTTACACATGGATTTTACCAGGCCAGGTTGGTTAATCCACGCTACTTCTTTGCTATTTCCAATACTTTGGGAAATATTGGCAAAACGTATCAGATACCTACATACACAAGAACATTTTGGAATCTTACTCATAAGCCAAACCCATTGCCTCCTGAACTTGCGGAAGATTCCGCGCTGGTTTTAAATAAAGAAAAAAGCGGCAGGATGAATGCCGACGCCCAATACAATCAAACGTTTCAAAAGGCCGGGTTATTGATGATAGCAGGTCTGAATTATCAATTGGAGCGGCCGAACGGTTTCGGCGTTAACCTGCTTGACAGTTTCCATCGCATCAGGATTACCCAATACGGCGCCGTAATACAACTCGAAAAATCATTGCCGTGGACCTTTCGTTTTATTGGGGCCATGCGGTTTGATCATCATAGCAATTTTGGCGGTTTCATTTCTCCTAAGCTGGCATTAAGTAAAACCCTTGGCGATAATACTTTCAGGATAACCTGGGGAAAAGCCTATTCGACCCCTAATATACTTTCACAATATGCAAATATTAACAGGAGCTATTTCGGAAATGGTGAAGGCATCGTCTATCAACCAAACAAATCAAAAATGAGTGAAATACCCGGAAACTATCTAACCACAACTCCTTTAAAGGTAGAGGAAATTGATTCGTGGGAATTTGGGTATAAAGGTATGATTGCAAAAAAGCTATTTGTTGATATTACTTCCTATTACAATAAGAGTAATAATTTTATAGGTCCGGCCCAACCCATTGGCGGCAGGGCCATCTCAGCGTTTGGGCAAGCTCTGCGGCCTTCCAACCCGGGAAGAGTAGTTGATGATATCCTGGACAGTGCATCTTTTTCCTGCAACTTAAATTACGGGGAAGTGCGCAGTTACGGTCTTGATGTTGGTGTGAATTATTCAATAAATAATTTTATCAGCCTTCAGTTGCAATACTCCTGGTTCGGATCAGATATTACTGATGACAATATTAGGAATGATGCGAATGGAGATGAATATGTGTCGTTGGAAGAAAGAAGCCTGAATGCCCCCAGGAATAAAGGCATGATTGGTTTAAACTTCCAGGAACTTCTTAAGAAGAAAATGTTTATCAATATTTCCACCCGCCTTATACAACAATATGATTTTTATGGTGGGCCTCAGATCGGCACTGAGGCAGGCAAAGGAAGCAGAGGAAGAGTATACTGGGAAGATAAATCAGGTCAGCCGAAATACTATCTGAAAAATTTTGACTGGGGTCCCCTGGGTGGTTTTATTTCATTTGATTTACATGCAGGATATAAAATCAACCAAATGCTGAGTGTTAATATGGCGATCACAAATTTGCTCAATTCGAGACAAATGGAGGCTGTCGGATCCCCATCGATCGGGAGACTGTTTATGTTTGAGTTGAAAGTAAATGTGCCGAAATTTAACTGAGTTGCTTTGTGCGAGGAACTGATCCGCCGGGATTAAGATCCGCTTCGTTGATGCAGCTCTTTGGTTTTGGTAAAGTAGAGGATAATGAGTGAACCGGACACGCCCGGCATTGTTGGCAATACGAATGGATCAGGGAGGGCAAGATAGGAGCGGAAAATGAATAGGCAAAGTGTTATGCGTATTCTCTTTGCAGAATCCGGGTCAAAAACATTCTTCTTGAAAAATAGTCACACAAATTGTTGACTCAAAGAGACTAAAATACGTCAAATAGCGGGCCTTATCACCCGGAAACCCTTGATTCATTTTATATGCAACTGATACTTCCGTTAAAACATTGGCAGCTCTTCCTGATCCTGCTGTTTTTTTACTTTTTTTCTACCATACCAGGTCATGTCGGTATTGCACCCGGATTGATCATGACATTGATCTTTTGGGCGTGGGTCTGGTCAATTGGTTCTTATGGTCAAAAAAGACTCGCGGCAATAGGCATTGCTTCAAATAGTACCGGCCTGCTTGCTTTTAATATCATTTACCTTTGTGTCTTCTCAGTTGTGACGACGATTATGCTGGCCCAGTCTCATGACCTGTATAATCTTCCGGAGACCAATACTGTGGTTTTTGGGATTTTCCAGGGTTATGCAATATTCGCCTTACTACACTCCATCTGGTTCGCAGCCCGAACGCTATCAGTGTCCGTAAATGACGGCAAATTTTCATGGGAAAGTGCCGTTATGTTTATATTTTATCTTCTGCTGCCGATCATCGGGATCTGGGAAATTCAGCCGATTGTAAATAAGTGGTCTCCGAAGTACTGGCATGGGAAAAATGACGAGCTGGAATCCACTGTATAATACGCGATGATGGCACCACAAAATATCCCTACGGATGGAAGAGCGCTCCTGTCAGTAAATTTCCAGGAAATGTTGTCTATCACCATTTAAGGTTCGATCTCACCTTGTATGGTCTGAATCGCGGTGTCGAGCGAAAGTAGAACCGCATCAGACAAAAGCTCTTCATTCCATTGTTCGTTGAACAAGGGTACATGGAAAAAAGAAACACATAACGGATAACCGTATAATCTTCGAAAATTTAGTGCGGACCAGTAAGCACATTCGCACACGTATGCCCCGGCATCATTAGAAAACTCCGCTTGAATTCCAAGCCTCCTAAGGCCATGGAGGTTTTCTTCCCATGGCCAAACGCCATGTAACATGTCGGGACCCGGAGTGTCTGACAATTCTATGGGCTTTCTGGCACGCATTTCCAGGTGTACCAAATTAATGTCTGCGAGGCCAGCAAGCAATAACACCTTGCATGATTGGTCAGTTAAAATTCCAGTAATTTCCTCCTGTACTGTCCTGTGTTCAACAGTAAGTTGTTGAATCAGCACTTCATTTCTTTTCCGCTTCACCTCTTTAGCCGTTTCCCAACTTGAATTGATAGCATATTGGTGAAAGGGTTTAAAGCCAGTAACAATAAACTCTTTACGGAATATCATAATCCATCTAAGTTAATCGAAAAACCCTCGGGTGCAAACCACTCAATAGTCTTCAGATTGCACGTATATCGGTGGCACACAGCGGGGCAAGATTTCGACAATTAAAGGTCAATTTTTCCTCTTGGAATTTTTGTCAAAATTGGATAAATTTAAATTAGTATCAAACCTCAGGTATAGCCGTAAATGAAAACTGATTGTGGTTTTGCTCGGAATTATTTTCAGGTTCACCAATAATCACTTTTAAACGTTACAACATGAAAGTTTTATACTGTGCCGATGCCGGTTTCGATTGCAAAGGAGTTATCAAAGCCAACACTGATGAAGAGGTATTGCAACAGGCTGGTAAACATGCAAGCGAAGTGCATGGCGTGAACGTGACTCCGGAAATGGCAAGCTCTCTCAAAAGCCTGATCAGGGAAGAAGAAAGTTGATTTAATAACAGCATTTATTATTTTCAAGGCCATTCCCTTTCGGTTCCTCAAAGAGGAATCGGAAGAGCATTGCTTTGCTTACACGTTGGAAAGCATACGGGCTGCAAACTAAATAAATGATCAATCTGACTATTGCGTTGGACTGACGGCAGTCTACTCCGTCCTCAGATTATCGACCGGATTTCTATTCGCGGCCTTCAAGGTCTGCGACAGGATCGTGGTGAGTCCTAATACAAGCACAATCCCCAGGCTGGTGCCGATTTCGAAGATACCAATCTGGATATTGTATGACTGGATCGTCGACAACAGGTAATCAAACATAAAATACACGAGCGGGATCGTGATGAGACTTGCTATCACTAACAGGATCAAAAAATCTTTTGACAACATCAGGACAAGGTTTCGTGTCGAAGCACCCATTACCTTCCGGATACTGATCTCTTTGAAACGTTTTCTTGTGGTAAATGACACGGAACCAAGCAAACCCATGCAAGCCACGGTTATTGCCAATAGGCCCAGGAAACCCCAGAGCTTCACAATCATCATATAATAGCTAAACGCATCCTTGATCTCATCTGAAAAAAGCTGCGAGGTAAACTTGCCCTCACCACCAATTTTTTTCCAGGTAGATTCCATAACAGGCAGCACGCTGGCAAGATTGGCTGTTTGCAGTTTTAAATTCGCATACATGAACTTATCTGACCGGTATTCAAAAAAGAAACTTTTGATTATTTCTTTTAGTCCCGAGTAATGGAAGTTCTTCAGGATGCCAATGATCCTCACCTCCGACCCATCTCCCAGGATCAGGGACCTGTCGATTGCCGCAAAAGGATCCCTTGGACTTAACATTTTTGCCAGCTCTTCATTGATGATAATCTGTCGCGCATTTTCAGAAGCCTTGGAAGAGAAATCAGATCCTGCAAGCAACTCCAGCTTCATATTCGATATAAAAGCCTCGTTGATGGCGATTGATGACGCCTCGATCGAATCAACGCCATGTGAAACCTTTACAAATTGTTCGGGTGCAGAGCCTATTCCTAATACATGAGATGATAAAGACACCTTTTTTACAGGCGATAGCTTTGAGTATTCGTTCACGAAAATCTGGGGATCGATGTTCTGCAGTTCGACATCAAGTATGTTGCCCTGTTCAAACCCAAAATCATAATTTACCGAATAGTTATACTGGCGGATCATGATCAGCACCGACATCGTAAAGCCAAGAGAAAGTATGAATTGTGTGGTTAAGATCACTTTTCGAAACCATGAGCGACCACTCGACTTCAGTTCCTTGCCTTTCAAAGCATTGAGCGGTGTGACTTTCAGAAAATATAGCGCCGGGATAGCGCCTGCGGTAATGCCAACGAGCAGTGCGAACGCAATAAAGCCCGCAATGGTAGCGATAGTGGGTGTTAGATCGAGTTGCACTGTCTCCACGATTTCATAAATGTAGTCTCTCCGTAGTACTTCATATATGAGGTATGAAAAGATCAGTGCCAGTAGTGACACTACGGTTGCCTCTACGATAAACATCAACATAATATGTTTTCTTTGGCTGCCCAACACCTTTCTTACGCCTATTTCCCGCATCCGCTCCAGCGACTGCGAGATAGATAAATTAATATAGTTAGAACAGGCTGGTATCAATATCAATAATGTGATGGAGCCGGTTAGGAATATGGAGAGATAGTCCCAGGTTGGCCCGATTGAATTCACGATCGCTGGTCCGGGGGCGATTTTATCCAGTCGTTGTAATTTAAATGAAGCCTTGAAATCTTTTTTTGTGTAGCGCTGCTTCGTGATCTTGTTCAGCGATTGTTGTATGTTGTCGGGCACGGCATTTTTGGACAACAGAATGTAGATATAAGAATCCATGAATGGCTGCCTGATGTCGAGCTTCACAGGCGTCAACGTTTTCAAATGTGATTCGTAGGTAGAAAAAGATGCAATCGCGCCGAACTGCATATGCGAGTTGGGGGGAACATCTTTGAATATGCCGGTAACCATCAGGTCGCCATAAGGCCCGGCTTTGATGAACTGACCCATCGGTTCATTATTACCAAAGAATTTCTTTGCTTCAGTTTCAGAAATAACGATGGAGTTTGGCTGGCTAAGTGCTGTCGCTTTATCGCCTTTGATCAACGGGAAATTAAATACCTGGAAAAATGCCGGATCAGCAAAGTAGCCATTAACATAGATTTTTTTATCGCCGTAAATCATCTGGCCGCCAAGAAATTCATTGATGCGGATGACTTTTTCTACCCCGGATATGTCCGTTTTGAGATGGTGGGCGACCTCCAGCGGCGCCGAAGCCAGGTATGGATTTTCTTCATTGTTTTGCAATAGGCTGTTAACCCGGTAGATCCTGTCCCTGTCCGGATGAAAGTCGTCATAGCTGAATATAAAGACCAGCCATGCGATATAGAGCAGGCACAACGACATCCCCAGCGCCAGGCCAAATACATGTAGGACGGTAAATAATTTATTCTTGGATAGATTTCGCCAGGCGGTAAGGAAGAAGTTTTTAAACATAGCAGTATGATTTGTTGAACAGACACTGAAAACATTCGCTGGCTTTCTTTTTCCTGGCCAGGCTGGTAAATGCAATACATGATGCCATGCATCGCAGATCCGGTTTGGTTTGTTGTTTTTGTCGCCCGGCCCGTTCAAATATTACAGGATGATTAACTTATATCCCCGAAATGATGACGAGCGGTAGCAGGCTGAATACTAAAGTATCAACAACAGTCTGAAACGCAGAGGGGAGGTGATGAAAGCCCGGTTTTTTGTGGTGGAAGCCGGCATTTTGGGTTTGGGGCAGAAGCTTGTCAGGACCATTCCTTTGAAGAGGGCCTGCATTTTAATATCTTGGCTGCCGGTACTGGATTATTTGTACGGATATTTACCGTACATTAGTATTTGCAAAACTTAGATTATGGACAAAGAGACAGCGAGGTTTGATACAAGACTCCCCAAAGCGCAAAAGGAATTTTTTGAGTATGCTGCAAATTTGGGCGGTTACCGGACATTGACTGAATTTGTGATTATTTCTGCTCAAAGCAAAGCAGATGAAATTGTCAAAACTCATAATGCCATTATTGCATCAAAGCGCGATCAGGAAATCTTCTTTGATGCGTTGTTAAACCCCTCCAGACCAGGTAAAAAACTCATTGCTGCCGCGAAGAAATACAACAAATTGGCTAAGCAAAAATGAGTTATATAACGGTGCCCCTCGATTCTTCGTATAAGAGAGAGCCATTCAACTGCGGAAAACCGATCCTGGATGCTTATTTACATAAACAGGTAAGACAGGATGTAAAAAGAAAACTTTCAGCCTGTTTTATTCTTCCTGATAAGAAAGAAATCAAAGGCTATTACACGCTTTCGTCTGCTGCTGTGGAGCGGGGACTGCTGCCGCAGGAGATTATTACAAAGTTACCACCTGCCTACACAAACCTGCCCGCAATATTATTGGGCAGATTGGCCATCAGTAAAACTTATCATCGCCAGGGATTAGGAGAAGCGATACTGATAGATGCTTTAAAGAGAAGCTATTTTGCGTCATCAGAAGTCGGTTCAATGTCAGTAGTTGTCGATCCGATTGACGAAGATGCGATCACGTTTTATAAGCGCTACGATTTTATTCTTCTCCCCGATAGCCGGAAAATGTTTTTACCGATGGCGACCATTGCATTATTGTTTTGAAAACCGCTAACAGTTGGCCATTGTATAACCTTATATCGGTATCTTGATCAAAACTTCAAAGTTGAATAGATCAATTATCATAACCGCACTGGCATTTGTTGTATTCCTGGTTGGCTGCAAGGATGAGCCAGATAACAACACATCGGGCTCCAAACGCCTGCCTCGGATTGCCATCGCCGGCCTGGGTATCGAGTCGAGTACCTTTTCACCTGCATTAACTGACTCTGCTGCTTTTCATGCTAAATATGGATCTGATATTTTCAGGAACTATCCATTTATGGCCGCTGACTCATCGATCCGCAAGCGCGCGGAGTGGCTACCTGCATTGGTTGGTAAGTCGCTCCCCGGAGGGGCGGTTACACGCGAGGCCTATGATGCACTATCGAACAGGTTACTCGACTCATTAAAAAAACATATGCCTTATGATGGGCTGTTTTTCGATATCCATGGCGCAATGAGTGTAGTGGGCCTTGATGATCCTGAAGGTGATCTGTTAAAACGAATCCGTGAAGTGGTTGGATATGAAACCCTCGTCTCCACATCGATGGACCTTCACGGAAATGTTTCCGAGTCACTCGCCGGAAATTCAGATCTCATTACGTGCTATCGGATGGCACCTCATGAAGACGCGATGGACACAAAACGCCGTGCGGTTGAAAACTTACTGCAACGGATTGAAACCGGCAAAGGTAAACCTGCATTCAAAGCCTGGATACCTATACCCGTGTTATTACCCGGCGAAAAAACAAGCACAAGGATCGAACCGGGTAAATCGATTTATGCGGAGGTTGATCCGGCTTCCAAACGGCAAGGAGTAACCGACGCCGCGATCTGGATCGGATATGCCTGGGCAGATGAACCACGCAATCATGCCGTCGTGATGGTGACCGGCGACGATAAAACAGCCGTCACAACTGCTGCTGAGCAATTAGCGACACGCTTCTGGAACGCAAGAAAGGAATTTGGTTTTGTTGCGCCGACCCTGCCATGGAAACAAACACTGGACTCGGCAGTCAACAGTTCCAAACACCCGTTTTTCATAAGTGACATGGGCGACAACCCAACGGCCGGTGGCGCAGGAGATGTTACCTGGACACTCAATCAGTTACTTAACGATTCAAGATTTAAAACAGCCAATGGGCCTTCCCTGATCTATGCGTCTATTCCCGGTCCCGAGCTGGTAGCTAAGGCACTTGAAGCGGGAATTGGGGGAAGGGTGGATGGATATGCCGGTGCAAAAGTTGATTCAAGATTTTCGCCCCCGGCGCATATCAAGGGCACTGTTCATTCGATAGTTAAAGGGGATAAAGATGCCGTGGTTGAAGTAGTGATCAAGTCGGGCAGCCTCTACATCATCGTAACAGAAAAAAGAAAACCTTATCACGACGAGATAGATTTTACAAGGCTGAATCTTGCACCCAGGAAAACGGATATCGTGGTAGTGAAGATTGGCTACCTTCAACCTGAATTGTATGCCATGCGGGCAGACTGGATCATGGCACTAACGCCCGGTGGTGTTGACCAGGCTATCGAGCAACTGCCGTATAAACGCATCAGGCGGCCCATGTTTCCTTTTGATAAGGATATGGCTGATCCGGATTTATCGGCAAGATTGATTCCTGTATCAGGCGAAAGAAAATAATCAAATTGTAATCTTCCGAAAACCTCTTGTTGTTCATCAGGTCGTCATTATTTCCTGTTGATCTTTAACTCCCTTAATTAATAACCATAGACAAAGGGAAAACTCGCCGACGAATGCAACTGCTGCGAAATAAGGAAACAGAGGGTTTGCAAAATCCCTTGACATGATCATGATAAATGTGTTGGCCAGATAGCTGATTCCTGCAAGTGCGTAAAGAAATCCCAGGAAACGTGGCACAAGCGTTGACTTCATTATAAGATATCCCACTATAATACAATAGCAACCAAAGAAAACCAGGCCGATGCCATAACCCTGTGCCTGCAGATCGAGTGCATGCATCGATAGGGCAGCTAACTGACCCGGCTCAAAGGATTTCATGTAGGCATTATTCCCTAATAAGAGCAGCGGTGAAATTTGATTCAATAAGTTGGTGGCGATGATTGCCGTTTGTATAATTACAAAAAGCAACGCAAGACGGATAAGAAATTTGTTTACGTGCTCGAATAAGATATAGACGATCAGTATAACCGGAAGTCCGCAGATGAAATTAACAAGGTCCGCAACTAACCCTAAGCGCGATAACATTTCGGAATTCCTCAGGTGATTGGCTATTTCAAGGGGATCACCGTGTATTCTCAATTTCTGCCTGACGAAAATCTCGGCAAATAAACCGGTTGAGATAACGATGAGATAAAACAAGCCTGCGATTTGTGCTAATTTCTTTTTTGGGTAGACTCCAGGTTCTTTCGGGTACATCGGTCAAATATATAACTAAGAACACGTTTTAAGAAGCGTTGTCTTTGATGGTGATGAGGACAACTGTCGTTTGTTAATAAAGTTCATTCACATTTGAAGGATTCATTCAAGATCCATCTTCATTGCTTTTATAACCGCCTCTGATATTGACATCACCCCAAGCTTCCGGTATATATGTTTTACATGTGTTCTCACTGTTTCATATGAGGTGCCAGTGGTATGCGCGATCTTTTTTAAATGCACGCCTTCTCTTAGTTGTTTGAGAACTTGTTTCTCCTTAACTGTCAGATGATAGTCGTCATCAGCTTTTTTCGGGCCCCCATTTTTTTGATGCAATAGCTGTTGCAGCAACACATGCTGCTCGTCTGATCTGTTTTCTAAAACCTGATTCACTTTTTCAATCAATGATTGAGGGCCTCTTGATAAATCTATAATTCCCGCGAGTCCGGTGTTTATCACATCAAGCGCTTTCGTATCCTGGATATCATCAATTAATAACATTACAGGACAATGATAGATGGGAGCTGATTGGGATAATCTTTCAAGGTTGATATAGTCGGTCAATAAAATCGAGGTGTTGACCCTTGTTGTTTGAGTTTCAGCTCCGTCATTCACATATGTGGCGGAATATCCTGATGCAAATCTGAGCGACCATGCAAGGGTTTCTCCAACTGCCGGACGACTATGCAATATCGTGATGTGATGACTCATCAATAGTAGCCACTGATTTTCGATGCTAATATCGCATTTGTGAGGTTGGTGATGGTTGCTGGCTTGTCGGCCCTGATCCATGATGACACAGCAGCCTGGAGTGGTTTGGTAACGGATTCCGGTAGTTTTTTAACCTTTGGATGTATTAACATATAAGCGTACTTCCCTCCCTCTTCTGTATTATTTTTTCTAACCATGCAGTCAATGAGCACAAAAGCATAAGAAAAGATCAGCGGTTCCGCATTCCAATGGTCTTTTGCCTGTCTTGCATAATCTTCCGCATAAAGCCAGTTGTTTCTTTTAGCATGTATCCAGGCAAGGTGAGCTTTTGCATAAGGCACATAAGAAAGATTGCCCGTTTGAGTTGCTTTTTCGAGGGTAAGATTTGCCCATTGTTCGGTCATGCTGATATTGTTTTGCATTCTATAACCCACCGCCAGGTAATTATATGCCATAAGCAAAGGACCATAATGTTTCTCCCTCAGAAACCCAACTGCTTCCATAAAATACTGGCGTGAGATAGTAATTTCTTCGTTCCATAAATAAATGAAACCGGCATGGCAAGTGGCAAACCCTAATCTAACAGGATCACTACAGGAACGGGCGAATTGCAGAAAGTACTCTGCATGCGTAAAAGCTTCTTCCGGCATCTTATACCAGCGATACCGGATTAGTGACGACAGGCCAACAACATGCATGAACCCTATCTTTAAATTTACATCTTTCATAGAGTCCTGCAGGCGCCTGAGTTCCCGGACGGAATCTTCTACCTTATCGTAGTCATAAAGAAAGTAATTCACAAAACCACCCTCTATGTGTATCCGGAAAAATTCGTCAATAGCTTCCTGGGTGCTGATCGGTATATGTTTAATGGCTTGAAGGGCTTCGTCGAATGACCTGGAAGCAGCGGGGAAATTTCTCTGTGCGTTATGTGATGCAATAATCTTCCGGTGACACCTCGCGATAGTTATTTTGTGATCTGTTTCATTGATGATCTGCTGAAATTTATCACGACTTTCGGCATGCAGACCAACCTGGTCGAGGACATCTGCATATTTCTCAAGCTCTTTAAAATAATTTGAAGTGCCCGCTGAATTGGACACCCTGTTACAGGCATCGAGCGTCAGCGCTTGTTGTTCATCAGAAAGATGTCGGACATCTATAGACGTCATATTCTGAATATTCTTAATAAGATACGAATAAATATTGATGTACCCCAATTGTGGTATTTGCCAGGGATGTGCTCCAGCGTAAATTCAATTAATAATTAAACCGCATGAGGATTGGAATCTTAGGAACAGGCATTGTTGGCGCTACTTTAGGCAGCCGCCTTGTACAAAACGGTCATGAAGTGATGCTTGGTTCGCGCTCCGGCTCAAGCGAAAATTCTAAAGAATGGAAGAGTCAACACAATGGGAGGAGTTACGAAGGGAACTTCCAAGAAGCGGCCTCTTTTGGAGATATCGTTTTTAATTGTACCATGGGAATCGCTTCCCTCGATGCTATCAGGTCCGTCGGTAGCGAAGGATTGAATAATAAGATATTGGTTGATGTTGCTAATCCCCTGGATTTTTCTAACGGCATGCCGCCGAGGCTAACGATCGGCAATGACAATTCATTGGGAGAAGAAATTCATAGGTTGTTGCCCGGGACTTCTGTCGTAAAAGCGCTCAACACGGTTAACTATGAGATAATGGTAGATCCTGGCAAGATCAACAATGATCAGAATGAGTTATTCATATGTGGAGAAAGTGCCGATGCAAAACAAACAGTCACTTCTTTCCTGGTCTCAGAATTTGGCTGGCACCGGGAAATGGTGACGGACCTTGGTGGTATAATAAACGCCCGGGCAACAGAATCCCTGATGTTGTTATTTGTGAGCCTGGCCATGAAGTACGGTACTTTCTACCTGGGTATAAAGACATTTCATAAATAACCCATAAAACAGCTGTTGGGATAGCACAACTTCTAGCTGGTCGCTTAATACAACATACAACTGTTGGCTTTGGACAACATCCAGCTGCTGGCTTTGCATAACGTAGCCGAAATGATCAACTAACCTCCTAAACCTTAAACCTTTTTTTATGTGAAAGTTTGTATTGCGGGCTCCTGGCATTGTGATTATTCACAGATTTAGGAACAGATATATCGCGCTAAAATCACTAACTTAGGATAACGATCCGTATCCTCACGGAGCTCGCCAATCCGCCACTTGATTCCCTGCTAATTTAATTGCCGCCACCCGCTTATTTCAACTGATAGTAGCATCCGCCTGCTGACCCGCTTTCTTCGGTCACCTGCACCCTCCTGTCTGTAATTCAATAGCCAAAAACCGTTTTTGCTCTTGCCTTGATGTATTCGCCTGATGAATCAATAATGATTCATTCTCCGCAAGAGTATTGCTTGTCCGGAATCTGAGATTGGCCATAATTCTTCACTCCAAACTCCTGTTTGATGACAAGTCTACGCGGTATAAGGGCATTGATACTAAGTCTTTGCTACTGGCTCAGCCCCGACATGCAACATGCCGGCCATGCGCAATCATCCATCTATGGTAGTGTTAAGGATAGCACGGGAAGCCCCGTGGCGGCTGTAAATATTCTGCTGTTGAAAGCTACGGATTCTTCATTAGTAAAGGGGACCGTAACCGCAGCGTCAGGAGCGTTTTCTTTCACAAACTTATCTGCAGGTAAGTACTTTACAACAGCGAGCTGCGCAGGGTATCATCAGCGCTCCGGCCAGGCATTTGAGTTGACGAACTCGGAAGGGCAAAAAGATTTAGGGACAATTCACCTAAATGTCAACAGGGTGGATTTAACAGCGGTAACTGTGGCAGTGAAAAAGCCACTGCTTGAACAGAAAATTGACCGGCTGATTATCAACGTTGAGAACAGCGTTACTTCCGCAGGCAATACGGCCTTGCAGATTCTCGAACGTTCCCCGGGGATCAGTGTTGATCACCAGAACAGTCTCATTTCCATGAACGGGAAAGATGGAGTGATGTTGATGATCAATGGAAAGATCACGCGCATGCCGATCGCCGGTGTGGTTCAAATGCTGGCGGGCATGAACGCTGATAACATAGAGAAGATAGAGCTGATCACAACCCCTCCTGCCAATCTGGATGCAGAGGGTAATGCAGGGTATATCAATATCGTGTTGAAGGAAAACAATGCAATGGGAACCAATGGCTCTTACTCCGCGACCTTAGGTTATTCTATAGATCTGCTGAGCCAGGCCAGTCTCAATGTCAATCACCGGAAAGGTAAAGTCAATGTTTATGGCGATCTTTCTTATTCTGATGTCAAAAATAAATTCACGGCGGATTCCTATACAAAGATTTCCTCGAATGGGACAATCAACGAGGTCTACTTCGTGGATGACCGGATCAGTCACCCAACAAACATTGATGGAAGGCTGGGAGCTGATATCGAGCTTTCAAAAAAAACAATATTGGGATTTCTGTTCACCGGCCGGGTCAACAACTATGCAATGGATGAAAACAACAGTAATCAATTTTATAAGAATTACCAGCTTGATACTACGGTGAAACTGGTTAACGACGAAGTTAACCGGTGGACAAACTACGGTGCCAATATCAATCTGCAACAGGATCTGAAGAAAAAGGGAAAGCTGTCCTTCAACCTCGATTATATTCACTACGTCAATAACCAGGATGTGAATTATCATACAAAGTACTACGATGCTTCCGGCAATTATATTTATCCGCGTAATTCGAAGACTGAGAAAAATACCCTGATCGACTTCTGGATCGCGGCCGTGGATCATGTTGTTACTTTGTCGGATAAGGTAACTTTAGAATCGGGGCTGAAACAAACAATTTCAGCTTTCACCAATGATGTGAGCTTTGACAATGAAATTGGTAGTGCGGTGGTGAGGGACAAATCTTTATCCGCAAAATACAAACTGCATGAAGAATACCCTTCCATATATACATCTGCAAGCATTAACCTGAATAAAAGGACAAGTCTGAAGATGGGCCTGCGATATGAATACACTTTTTCTAATTTAGGTACGGAGGATATCAAAGACATTATCGACAGGAAGTACGGGAATCTGTTTCCGACTTTGTATATCACCCATAAACTCACAAGCAAAACTTCGGTGAATTTTTCATACAATAAAAGGATAACACGTCCTACATTCAGTAACCTGGCTCCGTTCACTTATTTTGTTAGTACGAATACGGTGCTGACGGGTAATCCTTTGCTGCAACCCGCGATCAATAATACGATCAAAGTGGATTATGTTTTTGGGCAATATTTATTTTCTATTGCAGCAGGAAGAGAAACAAACACGATTACGGGCTTTCAACCAGAATCTGATTCGATCAAAAATCAGATCGTCTATACGCCTCAAAATCTTAAAAACTCGAAGAACGTTACCGGGATATTCTCAATACCTGTTACGGTGAACAGCTGGTGGACGATGCAGTTCAACGTTACGGCCATCTGGGAGCAGATTAATGCAGTTTATAAAAAGGAGGATCTGAGGATGGCACAGACCAGCGTCAACATCAATGCCAATCAGCGTTTCACCCTCCCGAAAAATTACTTTTTTGAATTGACGGGCTTTTATCAATCCGGAATGCTTTCCGGAATAGTTTATCGTTCGGGATACGGTTCAATGGATATCGGTATAAAAAAAATTCTGCCTAAAAAATATGGATCGTTGTCTCTTAATGCTGCAAACGTCCTCAATTCTGTTGTCCTCGACCTGGACTGGAATCTTCCTTCTCAAAATCTTGTAGGCGATTTTTACCTGATGCCATTCCGTCGGAGCATCAAACTTACCTATTCTAAAAGTTTTGGAAAGGACAAGTTGAAAGAAAAAAGAAAACGCACCACAGGCGCTGATGACGCAAAAAGCCGGGTTGATTGAATTTGCAGTCGCTTTAGTTTCAGTCGCAGGAAAAGTGGTCACTCTGCTATCAGTCCAGAATTGGTTACAAAAAAGAAAGGATGATGCACCTTTTAGCAACAGACTTATCACAGAAACTTTGAAATGATGATTAGAATACGGAGCTTCGAATCATCGCAAAAAAGTTTCAAGCAAAAATCATGTATAAAAATCTCCGGCATACAAGCACGACAATCTTTCAATCGATTACTTTCCAATTTGTATCTCTGTTTATAACGCTGTTTTATGTCAGCCAACCGTTATCAGCCCAGCAAAATCTGCCGGCTAAGAGCCAGTCAGCCGTGAGTAACGCCCAGGCTTTCTGGGATGGAGTAGGTGGGGGTAAAGCGGTGTCGTTGTATGAGGGTAAGGTCCCCAACAGCAGGCCTGCTCCTGCGAGTTATAAAGAAACAAACGATAACGCCTGGTCGAGGAAGGTCACTGATCCGGAGATGATACCGTTTCTCCCGGAACGTGGAAAGGGCACGGGAACCGCAATAGTCATATTTCCGGGCGGGGGTTATTCAGGTCTTTCGATCATGAATGAAGGTGCTAACATTGCGAAAGCGTTCAGGGATGCGGGCATTGCTGCGTTTGTGGTGAAATACCGGCTTCCGTCCGATTCGATCATGATCGACAGGTCCGTTGGTCCGTTGCAGGATGCGCAGCAGGCTATTAAGATAGTGCGGATGAATGCCGGCAAATTCGGGGTTGATCCGGGAAAGGTGGGCGTCATTGGTTTCAGTGCGGGTGGGCATCTTGCATCCACTGTTGCTACTCATTTTGATACGACGACCATTGCGAATGCCGACAAAACCAACCTTCGTCCTGATTTTGCTATGCTCATGTACCCGGTGATAAGTTTTGGCAAGTATGCACATGCCGGATCGAGGAAAGCGCTTGTCGGTGCCGATAGTCTAAGCGCTTTGGCGCGCAGGTATAGCAATGAAGTGCAGGTAACTGAAAGAACGCCGCCGACATTTTTGGTTCATGCGACGGATGATAAGGTTGTGCCCGTAGAAAACAGCGTACTGTTTTACCAGGCATTAATGGAACATAAGGTTACCAAATCTGCGATGTTTGTTTTCCAGGAAGGAGGTCATGGTTTCGGGCTTGAAAACAAAAAAACAAGAACCCGTTGGTTTGATCTTGCGTTGGAATGGCTGAAGTTAAATGGATTTTAGGGTGATTGAAGATAAATTGGATCTAGGATGACATCAGTAATAGCTTCGGTTAAGGTGGTCGCATTTCTTTCTGTTTTGATTTTGATATCTGCCTGCAACAGTGGCGCGAAGAAATTGCAGCTACACAGTCAGTCTTCTCTTACCGGTTCTGAATTTTATAAAAAGGCGGCCGCAATGGCCTGGAAAGAGCGTGATTCGTTTGCGTTGGCCCAGTTCCGGGCGGGTAATGTTCCGGATTTCTTGCTGAAGTTGCAGGCTGTGCATACTTCATACAAAGATTCTTCAACCGGCAAAACTTACAATGCGATATTTTATGTTACGCCCGATTATTTCAGTGTCGGCACTAATGATGACTGGGCACGGATCCCGCTCACGCCTATGGCAGCGAAGCTAATTGCTGATAGCCTGAATTGTTTTCTCCCCTCACGAAAAATGGTCGATGATATTTACAAGGCCGCCGCTGTCAAACCTGAACCTGTGCCCATGTATGCATTTCGCGACAGCACGCCTACGATGTGGCAGCATCACTTGATCATCGAGGGTCAACGCAAAGGACGGAAAGGCTTAATTGCCGGGATAAAAAAGGATGTGGTGAATACCGCTAAACTTCTAACCTATCCTAAAAGTGATCGGGTAGCTATCTATGGCTGGCACAAAACCGATGGCAAGCCAATACAACCTTTGTATACCGGTCATGTGGATTGGTACGTCGATTACAGTCATGGCATCCGTCTGGTTAGCCGGAAGATAAATGTAGATGGCAAATGGATGGATTATGCCGAAATTTTAAAGGACCCCGGGCTGAAACATCTGCTTTGTGATGAGGACAATTGTACCTGGTAACACAAATTCAGGTGAAAGAAAATTATCGTGATCCCCGTAATCATCAGATGATGATCCCACACTTTCGGGTATAGATATTTCCCGGGATATTGTTTATCTTAACATATATCAACGTCTGCTAATCGGTCGCAATCACAATCCTGATCCGCCACTCTACCAGAATTCAGTTCCGACTTAACCCGTTGCCCACAAACCAGCAACAAAATTGTCTACTGACCATAAAACCTTTTATAACTCACCCTGGTGAACGCATCGGTGTCACTCTGCATTAATAGCCTCCAGCTCGGAAATCAGTCACTCCTTCACATGTAATTCTGTATGATGATAAGGCCCCGTTGTGTACGAGTATTGGTAACATACTTCTGTTTATGTTTCGGTTTGGAAATCGGGCAAACTATAAATGCTCAATCCACGGTTCATGGTGATGTTAAAGATACTGCCGGGCTTCCCGTGCCCGCCGCGAACATACTTTTATTAAGGGCCATAGATTCTGTCCTCGTCAAGGGAACGGTAAGTTTGGCTTCAGGCGAATTTTCCTTCATGGATGTCCCCGCAGGCAGGTATCTCACAACGGCAACCTGCGCAGGGTATTTGCAGACATATAGTTCAACTTTCGACGTTAAGAACTCTGATCTTCAAAAACATTTAGGCACAATCAGATTGACCGAGAACAAACTTGATTTGAAGGCAGTAGTTGTTTCAGCGAGAAAGCCTTTATTAGAACAAAAAATTGACCGGTTGATAGTTAATGTGGAGAACAGCATTACCTCGGCCGGGGGTACTGCTTTGCAAATTCTTGAACGATTGCCGGGAATCATTGTGGATCAGCAGAATAACCTGATTGTTATGAACGGCAAAGATGGAGTGATGTTGATGATAAACGGGAAAATAACACAGATGCCCGCTTCAGCCGTGGTTCAAATGCTGGCTGGAATGAGTGCTGATAACATAGAAAAAATAGAACTGATAACCACACCCCCGGCGAATCTTAATGCGGAAGGGAATGCAGGATTTATCAATATCGTGCTTAAAACAAACAATCTTTTTGGCACCAACGGATCATATTCGGCTACACTTGGTTATTCGGTTGATCTTTTAACCCAGGGCAGTCTCAACATTAATAACAGGAAAGGGCGGGTCAATGTGTATGGTCAGTTGTCGTTCTCCGATATCAAAAACAAACTAACGGCTGATACCTACACGAAGATTTCATCTAACGATACCATTAACGAAGTAAACTGGATCGCAGACAGAATTGGTCGCATTACCAATTTTGAGGGCAGGCTGGGTGTTGATATAGACGTCTCTAAACGTACAATAGCAGGAATCCTGGTTTCCGGTCGTAGCAACACCTACAGCATGGATGAAAACAACAGGAATGATATTTATAAAAATCAACGTATTGATACCGTAGTCAGGCTGGCGAACGACGAGGTTAATAGCTGGACTGACTACAGTGCCAATCTAAACCTGCAACATGACCTAGAAAAAAAAGGAAAAATATCATTGAACCTGGATTACATTCATTATATCAACGATCAGGAAGTAAACTATCGAAAAAAATTTTACGACAGTTCCGGCGTTTTTGTATATCCACAAAACTCCCGGACCAACAAATATACCCCTATCGATTTTTGGATTGGCTCCCTTGATTATTCAGTTTCATTATCGGACAAAGTTATACTTGAGACAGGATTTAAACAGACAATCTCAACATTGACTAATGATATAAGCTTTGAAAACGAAGTTGGAAATTTATGGATAAAAGACAAATCTTTTTCAGCAGTTTACAGCCTCCGGGAACAATACCCGGCAGTGTACGGTTCATTAAACCTGTCACTAAACAAGACGACTAATGTAAAAATGGGCCTTCGATACGAGTACACAGTGTCCAGGCTGGGCGCCCAGGATACAAGCGTTATTATCGATAGAAAGTATGGAAATCTCTTTCCAACCATATTTGTTAGTCATAAACTAGCAAAAAACACATCACTGAATATCTCTTATAATCAACGCATAACCCGTCCCACTTTCAGTAATCTTGCTCCTTTCACCTATTTCGTGAGTCCATCATCCGCAGTGACAGGCAACCCAACACTTCAGCCTTCGATCAATAATACCGTAAAATTAGATGTAGTTGTTAAGCAGTTTCTATTTTCATTAGCGATTGGAAAAGAAACAAATTCAATTACCGGCTTTCAACCGGATCCTGATTCGATCAGGAACAGGATTATCTATAGCCCGCAAAATCTAAAAAACAAAAAAAGTATATCGGGCATTTTTTCGCTCCCCGTGACTATCAACAGCTGGTGGACAATGCAATTCAATATCACCGCAAATTTGCACCAGGTCAACGCGATCTACAGGAAACAGGATATACGGCTTGTTCAACGCAGTGCTACCATAAATGCGATTCAACGGTTCACTCTACCCAAAAAATACTTTCTTGAATTAACGGGCTTCTACCAGTCTCCTTATCTCGATGGCCTACTATACCGGGCCGCTTTAGGCTCACTTGATATTGGTTTCAAAAAACTTTTGCCAGGGAATTATGGGACAGTGTCACTGAATGCTACAAATATTTTGAATACGATGGAGTTCAGGAGAGAATGGGACATGCCTGCACAAAACCTTGTGGGCTATTTTTACATGACCCCTGCCCGCGGAAATGTGAAACTGACATATTCAAAAAACTTCGGCAAAGAAAAATTAAAAGAAAAAAGAGCAAGAGTCACTGGTGCTGATGACGCAAAAAGCCGGGTCGAGTAAAACGTATCACATCTCAAGCAATATGGTGTGGCCCGATAACAGGAATCAGCTTCTGTTTTCTACTTATCCTCATAGTTTATAGTATAAGTCGTAAATTCTGGTTTGTTTTAAAATCAACTTTGCTTCACCTGGACTTATTTAAATGAAAAATGAATGAAAGATCTGTTCCTCATCCTTTTATGTTTTGCATCATTCACAGGAATATCTCAATCCAATCAACCATTAAAACTCTGGTACAAACAACCGGCCGGTCAAACCTGGGAAAACGCCCTGCCAATCGGCAACGGCAGGCTGGGAGCCATGATCTATGGTAATGTAGCCCGGGAAACTATTCAATTAAACGAACACACGGTATGGAGCGGCGGTCCCAACCGGAATGATAACCCCCTGGCGCTCGACTCACTCGCCATCATCCGTCGACTCATATTTGAGGGCAAACAAAAAGAGGCAGAAAAAATCGCAGGTCGGGTGATTATTTCCAGAACATCTTCCGGCCAGAAATTTGAACCCGTCGGCAGCCTGCAACTCGCTTTTGAGGGTCATGAAAATTATTCAGACTATTACAGAGAGCTGGATATCGAACGGGCAGTGGCGCGGACAACCTATACTGCCAATGGTATAAAATATACCCGGGAGGCCATCGCTTCTCTTCCTGACCGGGTGGTGCTGATGCGACTGACCGCAGATAAACCAGGCAACATTTCTTTTACTGCGTTTTTTACAACACCTCAGAAAAGAGCCACCATCAAAACAACCCCACTGCCTCATGGAGCAAAAGAGCTGACGATTTCTGGAATCACATCCGACCACGAAACGGTGAAAGGCGAGATAAAATATAAAGGCATCGTACGTCTGAAGCTGGAAGGTGGAGACCTCACTGCCACTGACACATCACTGACCATAAAAAATGCCAATGCAGTAACCGTCTTCATTTCTATTGCAACTAACTTTAATAATTATCGAGACCTGGCCGGTGACGAAAACAAAAGAGCTGCTGATTATCTCAATACCGCCTGGTCAAAACCTTTTTCTACTTTATTGCCTGCACACGTGGCTGCTTATCAGAAATATTTTAACCGGGTCAAGCTTGACCTCGGTACTACTGAAGCTGCCCTACTTCCGACAGATGAACGCCTGAAGAAATTCAACTCAACCACTGATCCGGGTTTCGTTACGCTCTATTACCAGTTCGGTCGTTACTTGTTGATTTCCTCATCACAGCCGGGAAGCCAGCCTGCCAATCTACAGGGGATCTGGAATGATAAGATAAACCCACCGTGGGACAGCAAGTACACGATCAACATCAACGCCCAGATGAACTACTGGCCAGCCGAAAAAACAAACCTGGCAGAACTGCACGAGCCCTTTATACAAATGGTCAGGGACCTGTCTGTAACAGGCCTGCAGACTGCCAGAAATATGTATGGTGCCAGGGGCTGGATGGCCCATCATAATACGGATATCTGGCGCACTACGGGTGCGGTTGATGGTGCCACCTGGGGTATTTGGAGTGCGGCCGGCGGATGGCTCAGCCAGCATCTTTGGGAACGCTATCTCTATAATGGCGACAAAAAATTCCTCTTATCCATTTACCCGGTTTTAAAGGAGGCCGCAACTTTTTATGTTGATTTCCTGGTGGAGCATCCGACAAAAAAGTGGCTGGTGATAAACCCGGATATGTCGCCTGAAAATGCACCGCAGGCACACCAGGGTTCTTCTCTTGATGCCGGCACCACTATGACCAACCAGATCGTGTTTGATATCTTTACTTCGACTATAAAGGCAGCAAAACTGTTGAATAAGGATGCCGCTTTCGTTGATTCGTTACTGCAGCTTCGCAAACGCCTGCCCCCAATGCAGGTCGGTCAGCACAACCAGTTGCAGGAATGGCTCGATGATATCGATGATCCAAAAGATAATCACCGTCATATTTCTCATCTCTATGGGCTGTATCCTTCCAACCAGATTTCGCCCTATCGTACACCAGAATTATATACTGCAGCCAAAACAACATTGATCCATCGTGGTGATGTCTCAACGGGATGGAGTATGGGATGGAAAGTAAACTGGTGGGCAAGATTGCTTGATGGTAACCATGCTTATAAACTGATACAAAATCAATTATCACCGGTTCAGACCGATGGACGTGGAAGTGGCGGTACCTATAATAACCTGTTTGATGCACATCCGCCATTCCAGATCGATGGAAATTTTGGATGTACCTCTGGTATAACCGAAATGCTGATGCAGTCTGCTAACGGCGAGGTTCACCTGCTCCCGGCACTCCCGGATGCCTGGCGGTCGGGCAGCATTGGTGGATTACGGGCAATAGGTGGGTTTGAAATTGTTGGTCTGGAATGGAAAGATGGCAGGCTTGTAAAAGCGGTGATCAAATCTAATCTTGGTGGCAATCTGCGTTTGCGTACACCGAATGTTATGAAACCAGGAAATGGAATTGTACTGAAGAACGCAACCGGTAAAAACATGAATCCTTTTTATGAGGTTGAAGAAACCGTCGCACCGATCATTTCAGAAAAAGCAGGATTATCGCCCCTTGCGCTAAAAGAGTCGATGCTTTATGATTTGTCCACTGTCGCAGGAAAGACATATACCCTGATTGCTGATTGAATTGATCTGAATTCTTTTGCCAGATAGAGGTTACTCAATAATGTTTATTCGATATGGGTTATTCAATAGGGGTTAATCAGTAAGTCAATATTGATAAAGGGTACTCAAAAAGTTTAAGTCAATATTCGATAAGGGTTATTTCACAGGGTGTTAATCAATACGTCAATATTCGATAAGGGTAACTCAATAAGTTTAAGTCAGTAAGGTTCATGAAAGGTTAAGTCAGTAATGTTCATCAAAAATTTAAGCCAGTAAGGTTTATCAAAAAGTTTAAGTCAGTAAGGCTGATTAAAAAGTTTAAGTCATATGAAAATTCAACTGATCATGCGTTCGCTTTTGTTGGTGTTGTTTGTGACGCTGTCATTCTTCGCCAACACCCAACAGAATGCGCCGGCCTTTGAATCGCCGGAATTACATCCGGATAACAAGGTGACTTTCCGGTTTCTCGCACCCCACGCAAAGGACGTGAAGCTCAGCGGACAGTTTCAGAAAGCGCCTGTAGCGATGATGAAAGATGAACGTGGTATCTGGAGTGTGACGGTCGGCCCGGTAAAGCCCGATATGTATCCTTACAATTTTGTTGTTGACGGAACTTCATTACCAGATCCAAAAAGTGCAGTGCTTTTCCCCAACGAAGGGTTTAAGAGCAGTGTCGTTGAAATAACCGGTAGCGTGCCATTGGTGCATACCATACAGGATGTACCGCATGGAACGCTCAGCTACCGGTATTACAATTCGCCTGAACTCGGTGTACGTCCCGTAATCATTTATACTCCTCCCGGTTATGAAAAAGACGCCTCGAAAAATTATCCGGTATTGTACCTGCTTCATGGAACCACTGATACCGAGGAAACATGGACCAAGGTAGGCAGGGCAAATGTTATCCTGGACAATCTGATCAGCCAGGGAAAGGCTCAGCAAATGATCATCGTGATGCCCTATGGCCGTGCGTATCCGAAAATCAGCAAATCATCAGGTAGCCTTAGAAACTGGGACAACCTGCAGGAG
>NZ_JBTLQG010000051.1:0-31459 GCF_054461535.1 Flavitalea antarctica | reverse complement strand
AAAAGTAACTTTCTCTTCGACTAATAAATCGATCTATGCGAAGGTGCTTGGTCAGCTTCCGGAGATGAAAGAAAGCACGGGTCTTGCCGTACGGCTAAGTGATGCAGCAGCATCTGAACTTGGCGTGGCGATCAGCAAATTTTATGTTGATGTAAAGTATTGATTGAACAGGTTGCTATCAACTGAGTTGACCCCTTGTTCTATTTTTCTATGGATCGTGTTCTGGTTTCCATGAATCCTATTATGCTTTCCATGAATCCTATTATGCTTTCCATGAATCCTATTATGCTTTCCATGAATCCTATTATGCTTTCCATGAACCATGTTCTGCTTTCCATGAATCATGTTCTGCTTTCCATGAATCATGTTCTGCTTTCCATGAACCATGTTCTTATTCCATGAACCATATTCTATTATTTCAGGAATCACGTTCTATTTTTCCAGGTTCATAAGTTCAACTTTCCTGAATTCCACCGGGTGACTTTCGCTTTGCAGTGAGATATAACCAGACTTTAACATCATGCCGTCTTTTTTAGCGGTGGAGTCAAAATTGGAAACATTGCCACCACCGATCTGTGGTTTTTGATAGACCAATACGGTATCGCCGTTTACGATGTGTTTGATAACAGAGTCTTTCAGTACCATCACCTCGACCCTTACCCACTGGTCCCCGCGGAAGGTCTTTGATTTTGAATTGTAACAATGCCCTTTCATTAATTTATTATCCATTTCAACGAGGGTTCCGGGTGTGCAAAGGTTTGCTGTGGTTCTGTTACCCGTGGAGTCACCACCGAGCAATTGTACTTCTATCGAAATAGGAAAATCCTGATCCTTCAGCATGCTTTCGGGCGACTGGCCGTGAACCATTATGCCACTGTTACGATAGGCCCAGCCCTCACCGTCTTTTGGTTGTTTCCCGACAAACCGGTATTCTACAGCGATGATATAGGACGAAAATGGTTTCTTATAAAATATATGACCGTATTGTCTTTTGAACTCGTCGTTATATCCATCGTATGATACTTTCATCAAACCGTTTTCCACACGGAAAGTGTTGGCATAATTATCATTCAGTTTGTATCCCCTGATTTTGACCTTCCAGTCTTTAAGATCTTTGCCGTTGAAGAGCTGTATCCATTTCTTTTTTTGCGGTCCGGGGCCGGTCATTGATACCGATAAAATCCCCAGGGCTATAATACTCAACAACATGGCTACTTTCAGCAATCTTTTCATAATTATGTTTTTATGGTCACGCTAAGTTGATCAATATTAGTTCTTAAACCGATAGCCCCTCAGAAATTCTCCGGTGCTCATCTTTTTTTTCCCTTCAAGCTGAAGTTCCTCTACGAGTATCAATCCATCGGGGGTCGCAAATTTCAGGTACGACTTTTCATCCGTTTGCAGTTCGCCGGGTTGTTGTTTGTGATTGCCGGCTTCTTTTTTTGCCCTGAATATTTTCAGTGTTTTTCCATCAAGCATGGTAAATGCACCGGGATAAGGCGAAAGGCCACGGATCAGGTTGTAAACGCTGTTCATGTCATTGTTCCAGTCAATCCGACAGGTTTCAGTGAATATCTTCGGGGCATGAGGAACATTTTCTGCGGTAGGTTGAGGGCTTTCGGTAATGGTATTGTCCGCTATGCCTTTAAGCGTTTTTACAAGCAGGCCGGCACCCAACATTTTCATCCTGTCATGGATCTCTCCGGCAGTTTCATGTTCACCTATCGTCATTTTCTCCTGCAGCAATATGTTTCCGGTGTCAATGGCATGTTGAAGCTTGAAGGTGGTAACCCCCGTTTCTTTTTCACCATTAATCACTGCCCAGTTTATCGGTGCGGCGCCCCTGTATTTAGGTAACAGGGATCCGTGAACATTGATCGTTCCAAGGGGGGGCATGTTCCATACCAGTTCCGGCAACATGCGGAAAGCCACGACCACTTGTATGTCGGCCTTCAGCCGGGTTAGACTATCCAGGAAGTCAGGACTTTTTAGCTTTTCGGGTTGAAGCACAGGTATGCCCTGGGAGACCGCATAAGTTTTTACGGCACTTTCTGTGAGTTTCAGGCCCCTTCCCGCCGGCTTGTCCGGGGCGGTCACCACTCCCGCAATCTCAAAACCTGCATTCACCAAAGCCTCAAGTGAAGCGACCGCAAAATCAGGGGTGCCCATAAAAACGATACGCAAATTGTTCAATTGGCTGGAATTATTTTTGTATGAAAAAAGTAAATGGCTGACAGCAAAGGTAAGGTACACGGAGGAGCGATAATGTGGGGAAAAGAGGAACAAGCAGGTCAAATAATTAGTTGGCTGTAGAACATTTATCCGTTTACTTTGCCGGAATAAATCAGCTTTGATTCAGTTTTTCAATCAAAAGCCCAAAAAATAAACCATGCAACAAGTAAAATCAGGTGACACAGTGAAGGTTCATTACCATGGCCGCCTTACTGACGGAACAACATTTGACAGTTCAGAAGGCCGTGAACCACTGGAGTTTGAAGTTGGCTCCGGCAATGTCATCAAAGGGTTTGATGACGGTGTAACAGGGATGACAGTAGGTGAGAAAAAAACAATTAATATACCGGTTAATGATGCATACGGACCTAAAGACGATACGATGATCGTTGAATTTCCGAAAGCAAATTTTCCGGAAGATATGAAACCGGAAATAGGCATGCAACTTAACATGACTAACGGTAGTGGACAGGTGATACCAGTGGTAATCACCAATATTGCTGAGGATTCGGTGATGCTTGATGCAAATCACCCCCTCGCAGGTGAAGATCTGATTTTTGATCTTGAGCTGGTTGAGATAGGTAAACCGCCGTCCAGGATTATTATGCCTTAATGAGTTCGACATAATTGACAGAGAAGAAAGTCAGCGATCTTGAGTTATGATTTATAACCTTTGAGGGAAGGGTTATGAATTCAGAACTGTGAATGACACATAAACAGACTTGTCCCGGTTGCCATGCACCGGGACTTTTTCTTGCATGTACAGGATTAATGCGGGAGAAAGGAATCAGCGTAAAATGCAGTGGACAATTATGTCCGTATGTCCGCTTATTCAGACAGAGCCTGCTCATTAGTAGAATCAGTTGTAACAGATCTGTCCTTTGGCGAACGACGGCGGTAATAAAAAAACAGGATGATGTTGGCAACCAGGAATAACAGGGACTGGATGATGGACCCTTCAAAACCAAACTTCCCCCCGGTTAATAAGTCTTCACCTGTGATGGTAACCTGCAGCAGGGCGGGTAGTTCGAGTCCGCTCACGGGAAAACCCAGAACCGGCCCCTGGAGAAAGTTCCAGCTGAGATGAAAAAAGATGGCGAACCACAGGTTGCGTGTATAAATATAACCCTGTCCAATAAAAACACCCGCGAGAAAGATGTTAATGATCGCCAGTACCCCGGCCTCCGGGTTACCACTATGCAGAAAAGCAAAGATCAATGCGGATATAAGTAACGCCACCCACGGCTTAAATGAGTCCATGAGATTATGAAGAAGGTATCCTCTGAATACCGATTCTTCGGCAACTGCAATAATACACATGAAAATAAAAGAAGTCAAAAAACTTAGTGGTGAAAAAATCGCACCATGATATTCCAGGTCATCAAGCAGGTAAAGCGTCAGCCATCCGATGCCCAGTATAGCCATCGCCATCGCTATTGCGATCAGATTCTGAACAGATACATCAAAAGGGCTGTTGCGGGGTAATTGCAGATCGTAACCAAGAGATGCCAGGGATTTCTTGTCGATAAAGATCCTGAAGACAGGCACAGTGATGAGCGTGGCAAATGCAAATATCACGGCTCCGGCATAGAATGGTGCCATTGTTTCGTTTAGGGCCATTTGCTTATATAAGTTACTTCCAAGAAGATAAGTACTCGTAAAAACAATCAGAAAAAGAAGTGCCCGCATCCATCCCTTCTGGAGTAAGCGTTTTTCGGAAGTTGACAATGGCCTAGATGTTTTATCTTGCCAAAAATAAGCATTACATGTTTGATAATTACCAATACACGGTTGCAGAGAGGTTTATGCGATATGCGGCTATCGATACGCAGAGTGATCCAAACTCAACATCACAGCCCTCGACAGCAAAACAGCGCGACCTCAGCAACCTCCTGGTACAGGAATTAAAATCGATGGGCATCATGGATGCTGAACTGGATGAATACGGTTATGTATATGCTACCATCCCATCAACCTCCGAAAAACAGGTGCCTGTTATATGTTTCTGCGCACATGTTGATACAGCACCTGACTGCAGTGGGACCGGTGTAAAACCACTGGTACATTATAGCTATGACGGTACAGATATAATTTTACCAGATGACCCAAGCCAGGTGATCACAACAACGGAACATCCCTACCTGCTTCAGAAAACAGGCGATGATATCATCACAGCATCAGGCACAACGCTACTCGGTGCAGACGATAAAGCGGGTGTTGCTGTTATTATGGATATGGCGAATTATCTTACCCAAAATCCATCATACAAACACGGAGAGATCAGGATTTTGTTTACACCGGATGAAGAGATCGGAAGGGGAGTAAACAAAGTCGATATAGGGAAACTGGCAGCAGAAGTTGGTTACACGCTTGATGGTGGAGAACTTGGTTCTTATGAAGACGAGACCTTTTCAGCAAATGGAATGAAAGTGATATTTCATGGTATCAGTGCTCATCCTGGTTATGCACGTGGCATTATGGTGAATGCCCTGAAGGTTGCTGCAAATTTTGTGGATTCATTTCCAAAAGATGAGTTTTCGCCGGAAACGACCGACGGCAGGTATGGATTTGTTCACCCCGTTTCAATAGAGGGTAGCGTTGAGAAAGCAACGGTTCAGCTTATACTCAGGGATTTTTACACGCATAAAGTGGATGCCTATGTAGATTATGTAAAGCAAAAAGCAGAAGATGCGATTGATCTGTTTCCCGGTGCAAGGGTAGAATATATAGTTGAGGAGCAATATCGTAACATGAAAGAGATTATTGATCAGCATCCGAGGATTTCAAGCTTTGCTCATGAGGCTATAACACGTGCCGGTTTACCGGTGATTGAACATAGCGCCCGTGGTGGTACAGACGGATCACGACTGTCGTATATGGGATTACCTTGCCCGAACATCTTCACGGGCGAAATGGCTTTTCACGGCAAGCATGAATTTGTAAGTATACAGGATATGCAAAAAAGCGTTCAGACCATTGTTCACCTGGCGGGCATCTGGGAAGAAAAAAGCTGACAGTGATTATTCAGTATGTTAAACATGGACCTTACTGCTTTCAATGGCCTCAATAATTTTCACGGCGTGTTCCCGCGAATTTTCGATGAACCAGACGTGAGTATTCATGCCACCGCATACGACACCGGCAAGATAGAGGCCGGGCACACTACTTTCCATTGTTTCAGGATTATAGGTTGGGCACATGATATCATCATCAGATAACTTAATACCGCTTTCCCTCAAAAAAGCAAAATTTGGCTTATAGCCGGTCATCGCTATCACATAGTCATTATCAATCACTATGTCGCCCTCAGGTGTGTTCACTTCGACAGTTGTTTCTGTAATACGGGTTATCCTGGAATGGAAGTATGCCTTTATACTTCCTTCTTTGATACGGTTCAGAATATCAGGCCTGACCCAGTATTTCACGCGTGTTCCGATTTCAGCACCCCTCACAATCATCGTTACTGATGCACCCTTGCGATAAGTTTCAAGGGCAGCATCAACTCCTGAGTTGCTGGCCCCCACTACCACCACTTTCTGCATCGCATAAAAATGAGCTTCTTTGTAGTAGTGGGTTACTTTGCTAAGCCCTTCCCCGGGCACATTCATCAACACAGGTATATCAAAAAAACCTGTTGCTATAATGAGGTTGCCGGCGAAGTAAGTTTTGTCCCTTGAAGTGGTGACTGAAAATCCGCTATCCGTTTTCTGCACGGACAGCGCCTGCTCCTGTAAGTGGATGTTGAGTTGATTGGATGTAGCGACGCGGCGATAATATTCCAATGCTTCCGGCCTTGTAGGTTTGAAGTTGTTTGAAACAAAGGGTATACCGCCGATTTCGAGTTTTTCTGAAGTGGAGAAGAAACTCATATTCGCGGGGTAATTATAGAGCGAATTAACGAGGGCCCCTTTTTCGAGTATTACGTAAGAAAGACCTTTTTCTTTAGCCGCAAGTGCACAGGCGAGGCCTATGGGACCGCCTCCAATGATGAGGATGTCAAAATTATTTTCCATTATCACACAAAATTAACCGTAAATATGATTGAAGTCAATTAACAATTGTAACCATTTACCGCATAGCAAGTTTCGCCGGCTACTCAGCATTACCGGCAGGTTAATAAATGTAAAGTAATAGTGAATTAAATTTTTGTACATTCAGCACATAAACATACATTATGGAGCTTCTCACCCAGTACTGGTGGATCATCGTTGTACTCATAGTTTTATTTGCAGGTTTAAAAACGATCAACCAGGGTACGGTTGGCGTGGTAACCGTTTTTGGTAAATATCAGCGCATTCTGCGCCCGGGTCTTCGCCTGATCATCCCATTTATTGAACAGATTTTTAAAAAGATAAGCATTCAGAACAGATCTATTGAAATGGAGTTCCAGGCGGTGACTGCCGACCAGGCCAACGTGTATTTCAAAAACATGCTGCTTTATGCAGTTCAGAATGAGAGCGAGGAAACCATCAAAAAGGTCGCTTTCAAATTCATCACTGAAAGGGATCTTATGCAGGCCCTCACAAGGACCATTGAAGGAACGATCAGGTCGTTTGTTGCTACAAAAAGGCAGGCCGAGATCCTGGCATTGAGACGAGAAATTGTAGAATATGTTAAAGAACAGATCGATGTTTTGCTGGAAGAGTGGGGTTATCACCTGCTGGATCTGCAGATAAATGACATCACTTTTGACCAGGCTATAATTGAATCGATGAGCAGGGTTGTTGCAAGTAATAACCTGAAAGCTGCCGCTGAAAACGAGGGCCAGGCATTACTGATCACAAAAACGAAATCAGCCGAAGCCGAGGGCAATGCCATCAAGATCGCCGCTGAAGCTGAACGCGAGGCTGCAAGATTGCGTGGGCAGGGAGTCGCTTTGTTCCGCGCCGAAGTAGCCAAGGGTATGACTGAAGCGGCTGAACAAATGAAACAGGCTAACCTTGATACAAATGTTATTCTTTTCAGTATGTGGACAGAAGCGATAAAGAACTTTGCAGAATATGGAAAAGGAAATGTGATTTTCCTTGACGGAAGCCCCGATGGAATGGAGCATACTATGAAGCAGATCCAGGCCATGATGGTAAAGCAAAGCGGTCAATAGTTTGCAATCGTAACAAAGCTTTAAGAAATATTGAGCAGCGAAAAACGTTTTAGGCACACATTTGTTTACATTTACACCTAAAACAAAACCGGATGAATTGGTTCTTTCTCCAGATAGATACTTTAAATAAATCAGTACAGGCTTTACCTGCAGCGGCCGCTCCCGAGATCAGCATTATCGATATGCTAACAAAAGGAGGGGTGCTGATGATACCGCTTGCGTTACTATTCGTCATCGCGATCTTTATCTTTTTTGAACGACTTATTTACATTCAGAAGGCTGCAAAAATAGAAGGCAATTTCATGAATATAATCCGGGATAATATTGTAACAGGTAATCTCGCTGCTGCCCGTGCACTGGCACGCAACACCAACAACCCGGTTGCAAGGATCATTGATAAAGGTATTCAACGGATAGGCAAATCGATTGATGCTATTGAAAACAGCATGGAAAATGTCGGTAAGCTTGAAATGTATAAGCTTGAGAAAAACCTGAATATACTTTCACTGATCGCTGGTATTGCACCGATGTTTGGATTCCTTGGAACTATTTTCGGAATGTTCCAGTTGTTCTTCAGACTGGCCTCCACAGGTGAATTCACGATCCAGTCTATGGCTGATGGTATCTATACCAAACTTATCACCTCAGCTGTTGGTCTGATCATAGGTTTGCTGGCTTATATCGCTCATAATTACCTTAATACCCAGATCGACAAAACTGCCAATAAGATGGAAGCTGCAAGTGCTGAATTTGCCGACATATTGCAGGAACCAACTAGATAAAGAACTGATGAAATATGAGCCGGAGAATGCTGTTGGCTAAAGAAAGTCAGTTGGTACAAACACAGGCTTCAGATTAATCGGGGCCCGGAGCATCGCAAAAATAAATAGAGAAGCAGCGTTAATAGTTATACATTATGAATATCAGGAAACGGTTAAAGTCACACGCAGAGGTTCATACAGGACCTTTGAATGATATTCTTTTCATCCTGATGATGTTCTTCCTGATTGCCGCCACACTGGCCAATCCGAATGTTATCAAACTCTCAACTCCCAAAGCAAAAGGGGACACACGTGCAAAACAAAATGTTGTCGTTAATATTGATACCAAGGACCAGTTTATCGTTAACGGGAAAGTGGTGGCGCCTGAAAATCTACGGCTCACGCTTCAGCCCTTGATCGCTAAAGATTCTTCGAATGCTACCATCGCGATCAATGCAGATAAAACCGTTCCCGTGGAAGATGTTGTCGCGGTAATGCGTATTGCGCGGGAGCTGGGAGCAAGGACCGTACTAATGGTAGATAAGACCGGCGTTCAATAACTACCTGGCTTTTTTCTGAGCACGAATCATACGTGGTCTTCCAAAGAGATCATTTTTCAGAACAATATTTTCATAGCCAAGCGCTTCAAGAATAGCGATGACTTCATTCGCCCCTTCCTCATGAATCTCAAAATATAATTTTCCTCCCCCTGATAGTTTTGTTTTACCGGTTTGGCCGATAGCACGATAAAAAACAAAGGGGTCGTCTCTCGGGGTAAACAAAGCTGCATGTGGCTCATAGTTAAGCACGTTTGGGCTCATGCTCTGTTTTCCCGATTCGGGAATGTATGGAGGGTTACTAACGATGATATCATAAACAGGCAGCATTGAAGAAATATCTGCATCAAGAATGTCGCAGCGGAAAAATTTAACGGATACGCGGTTATTTGTTGCATTTTTTAATGCTACTGAGATCGCGCCTTGACTGAGATCACAGGCATCAACAGACAGTTGCGGATTTTTTGACTTCAAAGTGATCGCTATACATCCACTGCCAGTTCCGATATCCAGCACAGATAAGGCCCGGGTGGCGGCATCTTCGAGTATCCACTGAACAAGTTCTTCCGTCTCGGGTCTTGGTATCAGTACGTTTTCGTCAACATAAAACTTCAGCCCATAAAAATGAGCTTCTTCGAGAACATATTGAACCGGCTGATGAGCATTCAGCATCCCGACATAGCTGTGCAATTGTTCTTCCTGGGATGCTGTTAGGGTTCGATCCTTATACATCAACCTGTCGATCCTGGATAGACTGGTGATTTTTTCAAGGACCCAGTCTGAGATTGTTGCAGCTTCCCGGCTGTCGTAGATGCCTGAGAGCGCTGTCTTCAGGAAGTTTATTGCTTCTTGTAAATTCATAACCAACTCCAAAAATAAAGGATTGAGACAATTTAAATTTACAATCGATATTTTTGAAGCTTAAGCTTAGCTGCAGTAAACCTGCGGTAGGTAAAGCAAATGAACGGAGACGAATTATATATGGCGCGCGCAATTGAACTGGCAAAGCTTGGTGCCGGTTATACCGCCTCAAATCCTATGGTCGGAGCCGTGCTGGTTTATAAAGATCGTGTAATCGGCGAAGGCTATCATCGCAGGTATGGAGAAGCACATGCCGAAGTAAACTGCCTGGGTGCCGTAGCCGAAGCCGATCGCGACTTAGTAGCAGACAGCACGATGTATGTGTCTCTTGAACCTTGCAGTCACTATGGCAAAACGCCGCCTTGTGCCGACCTCATCATATCGGAAAAGATCAAAAACGTTGTAGTCGGTTGCCGAGATCCTTTTCACGCTGTCAATGGCAAGGGTATTGAAAAGCTTAGATCCGCAGGAATTACAGTAAGCGCTGGTGTGCTCGAAAAAGATTGTATCGCACTCAATAAACGTTTTTTCACATTTCATACCAGGTATCGGCCTTATATCATTCTGAAATGGGCACAGACTGCTGACCATTTCATATCATCGGGGAAAAAAGAACGGCTACAGATCAGCAATGAGTATACAAACCGCCTGGTTCACAAATGGAGAAGTGAAGAAATGGGTATCATGGTGGGAACAAACACTGCCCGGGAAGATAATCCTGCGTTAACTACGAGGTTATGGACTGGCAACAACCCGGTAAGAATAGTGGTCGACAATGCACTGAAACTGCCACAGCGTTTGAAGCTGTTCAATGACGAGGCTCCAACGATAATATTTAACAGAACCAAAGAAGTGGAATCAGGTAATCTTCGTTTTGTGAAGATTGATGAACAAGTCGGAAACAGGCATGATACAGCCACCGGAACCAGGCAT
Source organism: Flavitalea antarctica (assembly GCF_054461535.1). NCBI lineage: Bacteria > Pseudomonadati > Bacteroidota > Chitinophagia > Chitinophagales > Chitinophagaceae > Flavitalea > Flavitalea antarctica. The sequence goes on along the minus strand of NZ_JBTLQG010000051.1, from coordinate 21,014 downwards.
GGTACAGCCACCGGTACCAGGCATGATACAGACACCGACATTAAAGCCATGTTGACTGCACTGTATGACCTGCAAATCACTTCCTTTATTATAGAAGGTGGAAGCAGGCTGATCCAATCCTTTGCTGATGCGGGGTATTGGGACGAAGCGAGGATCATTACCAACACTGGTCTGTTTGTACACTCAGGCAAAGCAGCGCCCGTTTTGAAAAGTGGCCAACTGGTGAAAACGGAGAACAGCGGGGATGATATTATCCATTACTTCGAAAACCAGGTACCGCGCCCGGAACTTCAATAACCACTAACGCAGCCAGTGTAATCATTACAATGGTTGCTAAAAAAACAAATTTCAGAAACACCAAAGATACCTTAAGTGAGCACCAACGACATAACCAGCGGAATGAATATCGCGGAATCATATAACACTATTGGCCAGCCATCATCGGCGGAGTTTAAAGACCGGGGTAGTAAGTTCATCGCAAACGCATTCCCCGTTTCCTCGGTGGAAGAATTTAAAAAGCATCTTGAAGAGATCAGGAAAGTGCATAGTAAGGCGACACATCATTGTTTTGCATACCGGATCGGGACAGATAAAAATCTTTTCAGGGTAAGTGATGACGGTGAACCCTCTGGTACGGCAGGCAAGCCAATCTTGGGTCAGATTGATAGTAAGGACCTCACCAATACGCTGGTTATTGTGACCAGGTATTTTGGCGGAAGCCTGTTGGGTGTGCCAGGGCTGATCAATGCATATAAGATGGCGGCAAGCATGGCCCTGCAGATAGTTCCTGTTGTCCGGAAAGATATCGAAGTTTCCTACCGGCTTCATTTTGACTATACAAGTATAAATGACATCATGCGTTTGATCAAACAAAGAAACGCCAGGATAATATCACAGGAACTTCAGTTATTTCCTGAAATGGTGATCGCTTTGCCGTTAAAAATTGCTGAGATCACCTTAAACGATCTGAATAATATCCATGGCCTGGAATATAAAAAGATTGAAGCAAAACCATAATCTGATTTTTATCATGGAGCTGTTGTTCCGGTGAAGAGCAACTGGGCTGTTGAAGGTCAAAGTTTTATTAAGATGCAAAGCGCTTGCTCACAACCAGGTCACGCGAATCTTTTGAATAAGTATAAAATCCTTCACCTGATTTAACGCCCAGCACGCCGGCTGCTACCATTTTCGAGAGCAGGGGACAGGGAGCATATTTAGGATTGCCGAAGCCATCCTGAAGTACCCGTAAAATAGAAAGGCAAACATCAAGACCAATAAAGTCGGCTAGTTGCAAGGGCCCCATAGGATGGGCCATGCCCAGCTTCATGACGGTATCAATTTCTTTTACGCCGGCCACTCCTTCGTATAAAGAAGAGACTGCTTCATTGATCATCGGCATCAGGATGCGGTTGGCAATAAACCCGGGATAGTCAGCCACCACGCAGGGGATCTTGCCGAGCTTTTCGCTCAATGCTACAATTTGCCGGGTTGTATCCGTGTCCGTCGCATACCCGTTGATCACTTCAACCAACTTCATCACCGGAACCGGGTTCATGAAATGCATACCAATTACCTTTGCCGGCCTCCGGGTGACGGCAGCAATTTTTGTAATAGAGATCGAGGAGGTGTTCGTTGCCAGGATCGCTGCTGGTGGCGCAAGTGTATCAAGTTCCCGGAAAATTTCCAACTTCAAAGTAGTGTTTTCTGTGGCTGCCTCTACTACAAGGTCGGCTGTATTTACGCCTTCACCTATCGATCCGAAGGTGGTGATATTCCCGATGGTTGACGCTTTTTCTTCTTCCGTAATTGTCCCCTTGTTAACCTGGCGATCAAGATTTTTTGAGATCGTTTGCAGTGCCTGTGCCAGTTGGGCCTGGTTCAGGTCAACCAGGCTGACCTTAAATCCAAACTGCGCAAATACATGCGCGATCCCATTTCCCATGGTACCGGCTCCGATCACAGATATATTGTTCATGAAGATTGATTAAGCCGTCACTTTTTGCTTTTGTAGTCGCCGCGTTTCCACGCCTTGATAAATTCATTCCAGGCGAAAGGATTAAATATGTTTTGTGGCGGCGCCTGGCCGGCATAGTAAGCACGTTGGGAAACTCCTTTAAGCGTCATATTGGTAGCTTCACGGCCATCGGAAGGCAGGCCCTTCGAGAGAACATCCCGTTTTGATTCATCGGCGTTTTTCCGCGCTATTTCCAACATGTCATCAGGCATCATCACATTCACAAAATCACGGTCAAACTGTTCCTTTGTTGGCCTCGGTCGGATAATGGTTGCGGGTAAGTACATGGTATCAGTGACCATGAGCTGAATCATACTTTGCTGGTTACCGTCAATATTGCGTGGGATCTCTACAACCTTTGGTTTATAACCAATGCTGGAAAATTCAAGCACATCGCCCTTAAGAACAACTATTGAAAACACACCCTGTTCATTGGTTTGTGTTCCCCGGTTCTGACCACGTATTACCACACTCACATAAGGGATGCCCTGTAAACTGTCGGCAGTCATTACCACGCCAAACAACTGAACCACTGAATCCTTAAGTTTTTCGAATTGCGCATTAGCCGCAAAGGGTACTGCTATAGAAAATATCAGAAGAAGTGGTAGAATTTTTTTCATTGGTTTCAAACCTACGTTATTTTGCGAAAATCCGGTAGCGAAAAATAAATTTTAACACATGGAGCTGGCTGTCTTATAGTAGTTTACACAGATATAAAAATTTATAAACAAGGGTTGCCCGATAAGTAATAAATAGTTAAACAAAATACCCTCGCTATTGGTTAATTTTGCAGCCTGATATTAATTTAACAAATTATTCTATACATGACCACGGAGCAGATAAAAGACGCGTTGCGGATTGTCCAGGAGCCAGACCTGGGTAGTGACATTATTTCGCTTAACATGGTGAAAGATGTTGTTATAAATGGTAACGACGTCTCTTTCACTTTAGTTCTTACCACTCCAGCCTGCCCGCTCAAGGATATGATGCGGAACGCCTGCGTTGATGCTATCCGGCAAAGAGTAAACAAAGATGCAGTGGTACTGGTCAATTTTACTTCAAATACCACCTCCAACCGTCACGACCCCAAGGCGGTTCTACCCAATGTAAAAAATATCATTGCCGTGGTAAGCGGAAAGGGCGGCGTGGGTAAAAGTACCGTTTCCTCGAACCTGGCGATTGCCCTGGCACAAGGCGGGGCCAAAGTGGGGCTGATGGACGCGGACATTTACGGACCGAGTGTGCCGATCATGTTTGGAGTGCGTGGAGAAAGGCCCATGATGATGGATAATGGCGGTAAGGGAATGATTGTTCCCCTGGAAAAATATGGTATTAAGTTAATGAGTATTGGGCTGCTGGTTGATGAGAAAAATGCTGTCGTATGGCGCGGCCCGATGGCGAGCAGTGCAATCAAACAGTTTGTGAGTGATGTGAACTGGGGTGATCTTGATTACCTGGTTATTGATATGCCGCCGGGAACCGGGGATATTCATCTTACCCTTATGCAGGCCGTGCCGGTTACCGGTGCAATTGTGGTTTCAACACCGCAGGATGTGGCGCTTGCCGATGCAAAAAAGGCGATCGCCATGTTTGCACAGATGGGCGCAAAGGTTCCGATTATAGGCCTCGTGGAGAACATGAGTTATTTCTGTATACCCGGAACCAATTCCCGTCACTATATCTTTGGGAAAGATGGCGGGAAAAACCTCGCTGAGGAATACGAAATTCCATTTTTAGGTCAGATTCCCCTCGACCAGGCAACCAGGGAAGGTGGTGATAGCGGGATCCCGATCGTTGCATCAGAACTGCCGGGCCGTGAAGCCTATCTCGACTTCGCCGGCAACGCTGTAAGAAGTATTTCAATGCGCAATGCAAATATCCGGGAGAGTGAAATGCAGCTTAGCTGATCCTAAATATCAATCATAACAACGAGATGTATAATCTTCCCGAATACAAAGAAAAGGACCAGGCTAAGATCAGGTCCTTCATGGAAGAAAATCCTTTCATACTTATCTGCGGCGTAGCACAGGATAATACTCCGGTTGCTACCCATGTCCCGGTGCTGATCAGGGAGGATGGCGCAGGAAATATTTGTCTGCTCGGTCATATGATGAAAGGTACCGATCATTACAAAGCCTTTCTTGGTAACCCGGCTGTCCTCGGAATATTCAGCGGTGCCCACACTTATGTGAGTGCCAGCTGGTATACAAATCAGCTTACCGGTTCCACCTGGAATTATATGACTGTTCACGCCAGGGGAAATCTGAGCTTTGTGACCAAGCAAGAACTTCGCAAAATTCTTGACGATACCACCTATCACTTCGAAAGTAATCCGGCGTCCCCATCATTATTCGAACATCTGCCTGCTGATTATGTTGACAGCCTTACAAAGGCCATTGAAGGCTTCCGGATTGACGTCACGTCCCTGGAACATGTGTTCAAGTTAAGTCAGAACAGGGATGAGAAAAGTTATGATAACATCATCACAAAGCTTGACGCGGGTGATCCTCAGGCAAAACAGATAGCGGCCGAAATGAAATCAAGGCAATCCTGTCCCTTTCCGCGTGATTAAATTCACTGGTACCCAGAGTGATTGACCAGCTTGATAGAGTAATCACCGTTGACAAGAAAACCCGACACATAATATGAAGAAAATCGCAACGGCTTTAATTGTTCCCGCAGTCACTATGCTATCCTTTTCCTGCGACACGAGCAGGCAGCCATCTGCTAACGCTGAACCGACAACCCAGGCATTACCAGCTTCTTTCGATAAACAGGGCCACCGGGGCAGTCGTGGCCTGATGCCGGAAAACACTATTCCTGCTATGATCAAGGCTATCGATCTTGGCGTAACCACGCTCGAGATGGATGCAGCAATTACTGCAGACAAAAAGGTTATCTTATCTCATGAACCTTATTTCAATCATGAAATTACTACAGCAGATGATGGAACAATTATAACAAAGGCAAACCAGGACTCGTTTGCAATTTTCAGAATGAGCTATGAGCAGACAACCAGGTATGACGTAGGGATGAAGCCCAACCCGTCTTTCCCCCGGCAACAAAAAGTAAAAGCGATAAAGCCTTTGCTCGCTGATGTAATAGATTCTGTAGAAAGATATGTGGCCAGCCAGGGCAGGTCACTGGTCAGCTACAACATCGAAACAAAAAGTAAACCTTCGGGAGACGGCAAATTTCATCCGGCTCCGGACGAGTTTGTTGATCTGCTCATGGGCGTGATAAATCAAAAGAATATTGCTTCCAGGTCAATTATTCAGTCATTTGATTTTCGCACCTTACAGGTGATGCATAAAAAATACCCCGGGATAAAACTCGCAGCATTGATTGAGAACATGGCTTCGGTAGCCGAAAATATAAAGCAACTTGGCTTCACGCCGGACATATACAGCCCGCATTATTCATTGGTTACCCCGGGATTAATTGAAGAATGTCAGCATTTGAAAATGAAGGTCATTCCATGGACAGTGAACGAGAAGTCAAAGATCATCTCATTGCAAAAGATGGGAGTGGATGGTGTTATTTCGGATTATCCGGATTTGTTCTAATCTTATAAAAAATTATCCTGCAACTATGCATATATCATTAACAGGAACAACCGCAGTTATCTGTGGCAGTACACAAGGGATCGGGAAGGCCATAGCGGAATCATTTGCAGCTGCAGGAGCAAACTGTATTCTTGTCGCAAGAAATAAAAAATCATTGGATGAAGTTCTTGCAACCCTCCCTGTATACGATGATCAGAAACATCATGCAGTGACTGCTGACTTTTCGGATATCGCGCAGGTAAAGTCTGCCATTGCTGAGATCTTGGCTATAGGAAATGTACATATCCTTGTCAATAACACCGGTGGCCCCAAGCCAGGCCCTATCATCGAAGTTGATCCTTCAGATTTTGTTAGTGCTTTTGAACAGCACATTGTATGTAACCAACTGCTGGCACAGGCTTTTCTACCAGCGATGAAAAAGCTTCAATATGGAAGGATCATCAATATTATTTCCACATCAGTAAGGATACCGCTGGCAAACCTGGGGGCTTCCAACACCATTCGCGCAGCAGTAGCTTCATGGGCGAAAACACTTTCCAATGAAGTGGGGGAATTTAATGTTACCGTAAACAATATCCTGCCAGGGCTCACAGAGACCGCAAGACTCAGTTCTCTGGTTGACAACATGGCTAAGAACAGTGGCACTACCAAAGAAAAAATAAAGGAAAACCTGAAGAAGGAAATTCCAATGAAACGATTCGGAGAGCCCGCGGAGCTGGCTGCGCTGGCTACTTTTCTTGCATCGCCTGCAGCTTCTTATATCACCGGCACAAGTATTCCTGTAGACGGAGGAAGAACCGGGACCGTGTAGCGGGATACCGTGAATACTGCTGTCCCAACTACACTTACATTCAACACATCCATATGGCCATTGCCTTCCGCACAGATCATAATTTCGCGATTCAGATGGATGACAATGATCCGCTGAAAGATTTTCGTAGCCGGTTTATTATTCCTCAAAGAGACGGCAGGCAACAGATCTACTTTCTTGGAAATTCGCTGGGACTTCAACCAAAAAATACTGCTGACGAACTGGTAAAAGTTTTGAAACAGTGGGAGCAATATGGGGTTGAGGGTTTTTTTCATGGCAGTGATCCATGGTTGAAATATCATGACAAACTTACAATGCCCCTCGCCGCAATAGTTGGTGCCGAACCGGAAGAACTGGTAGTGATGAACCAGTTAAGTGTGAACCTCCACCTGATGATGGTGAGCTTTTACAGGCCTGCAGGAAAAAGACGCAAAATTATCTGTGAAGCAAAAGCCTTTCCCAGCGATCAGTATATGCTGGAAACGCACCTTATCCATCTCGGACTCGATCCACATGAAATCATTATTGAAGTATCTGCACGTAAAGGCGAATACAATATCAGGCATGAGGACTTTATTAAAGCGGTTGATGATAACCGTGAGGAGCTTGCTCTGGTTCTATGGGGTGGTGTAAATTATTATACCGGACAGTTATTTGATATGAAGGCAATGGCCGCAGTTACTCATAAAGCAGGTGCAATAATTGGTCTCGACCTGGCACATGCTGCGGGCAACGTACCACTTGAATTACACAACTGGGAGATCGATTTTGCCTGCTGGTGCAGCTACAAATATCTTAATTCCGGACCCGGGGCGATAGGCGGGGTTTTTGTACATTCCCGGTATCATCATGATCCGGAGATAAAACGCTTAGCTGGGTGGTGGGGCTATGATAAAGCTACACGATTCAATATGGAAAAGGGATTTATACCCATACCTACAGCAGAAGGTTGGCAGCTGAGTACACCTTCAATCCTTTTGTATGCTTCACATTACGCAGCACTAAACATATTTGAAGAAGCAGGTTTCGGGAGAATACTTGCAAAATCAGCGTTGATGAGCAGTTACCTGCTATTCATGTTACAAGAAATTACCAGGGAAAGTTCGGGGGATAAAATCACGATCATTACGCCCCGTCATCCCCTGCAGCACGGGAGCCAGGTCTCGATATTCTCCAGGGAGGAAGGCCGACTGATATTTGACCGGTTAACCGAAAATGGTATATTCGCGGACTGGCGCGAACCAGGCGTTATCCGTATTGCACCCGTTCCGTTATACAACACTTTCAACGAGATCTATACATTTGCAGATTGCCTTCGCCAGGTTCTCCGTTGAAGACAAAAAATTTATTTCATCATCTTACAGCTGATTATCTTTGCGCCATGACAAAATCGGAACTGATACAACAAATCAGGCTAAAGCAATCATACCTATGCGTTGGATTGGATACCGATGAAACAAAGATCCCGCCTCATCTATTGTCTGCCGCTGATCCGGTTTTTGAATTTAACAAAAGCATCATCGATGCGACAGCTGATCATTGTGTAGCCTATAAAATCAATACGGCTTTTTATGAGGCCAATGGACTGAGGGGATGGCAGTCGATGGAAAAAACAGTTAAGTACATTCCGTCAACACATTTGAGGATAGCTGATGCAAAGCGGGCCGATATCGGTAACACAGCATCTCAGTATGCAAAGGCTTTCTTCGACACCATGAACTTCGATGCGATCACTGTAGCACCTTACATGGGGCGGGACAGTGTGAAGCCATTTCTCGAATACAAAAATAAATGGACGATCTTACTTGGACTTACGTCGAATTCAGGGGCGCGGGATTTTGAGATGATCAAGTATGATCATGAATACCTGTTTGAAAAGGTGATGAGGCTGGCGGCAACATGGGGCACATCAGAAAACCTCATGTTTGTAGTTGGTGCAACACAAACTGCAATGTTTGAACGGATCCGGAATCTTATACCGTCACATTTCTTCCTCGTACCTGGTGTAGGCGCACAGGGCGGAAGTCTGTCTGACATTTCTCATAAAGCAAAAAATGTTGACGTTGGATTGTTGGTCAATTCAAGTCGCGCCATCATCTATGCATCCCAGGAAACTGACTTTGCCGTTAAAGCCGGTATCATAGCAAAAGAGTACCAGGCAGAAATGCAAAACTACATCTGAGTCCTTTTAAAGGCGACCCGGTCAGGCGATCGTTCGTCGATTACCCACTAATGGGTGTTTCTGTGGGTCATATTCCCCACTAAATTTAAGGGCTATAATTAATATTGTTACGTAGTAGACTGAATATCAATCAATTTTATTATCTCTTAATTCAGAATCCGTTATCGGTAATCGTGTTCGTATGATAATTGCCATGATAAAGTAATTACATTTTACAAACACGATAAAACGAGATTTATGAAAAAGATATTAATGACTTGCGGACTGGCAGTTGCAGCTTTTGGATTTTACAGCGGTGCTTTCGGTGAGAACACCAACTATGTACATGAAGATTATTCAACGCTAACGAATGAATTCCAGGATACTCTGCCAGGCAAAAAGAGAGACACGACAAACAGAAGGCCAATGCCACAGGATACTATGAAAAGGGATTCAGTGAAAGTACACTTCTAAAATTACTTACTATACACCGGTTAATATTTATTCAATGAATGCCGGTTTGATTCCTGATGAAAAACCGAAATGGCGACAGGCCCTGGTTAATGTAGTTTCGACCTATGAGATATAAACCTGGTAGTCACATGAGACACCCAGGATTTGAGATAATTCCGATCAGTATGCGTTTGCTGTTTCTTTGAGATTGCAAACAATATACTGATCGGATTTCTTTTTACAGCTATATCTTCTGCACTTAGATGCTTACATCATTATGCTCATCCACTCAGATGCTTACATCGCCCTTGCCATTTTTCTTCTTCTCATCTTTTTTAAGGTCCATCTTCAGTCCATGACCCACTGTGATGTTGCTGAACTCAGCAGTTATCCGGAGGTCCGTTGCGCCGTTCCCGGATTTACCTGAATATTGTTTTTTGAACCTTGGCCCATGGTCATCATCGTCATCTTTCGGATGGGAGATGTCGAAGTCCGTTTTGTTCGTGAAATCACCAAAGTTGGTAGAGATAGAGTATTTGGCGGAAAGTCCCTTGGTCACATTTAACTGAAGGTTGGTAAAGTCATTTTTGACCACCAATCCTTTCAGGTTGTTGTCTATGTTCAGTTGAACGCCGCTGCAATGTTCGAATCTCGCCTTCACAGTTCCATCCAAGTTTCCAATAATCGCACGGGAGAATTTGATTTCAAGCTCGCCATTGCTCATACCGGCAATATCAGCTGAACCGAACTCCACAGAAATTTCTTTTGGGTTCAAAAGTTTCCCGGTGGTAAGCGATCCGAATTTGGATTCAATACTGATCTCTCCTGCAAAGTCCGATATAACGGTTGATCCAAATTCGTTTGAAGCGTCCAGTCGATTACGTGAGGGCATCATCACAACATAGTTGATATTGAAGCCTTCGTCTTTATAAGTTTTGTTGTTGTTTTTGCGTTCGTTTTTGTTATCAAGTACAGTCCGGAAAAACACCCCATTACTCTTTTTGCCTTCATCAATCGAGATCCTGCCAAGGATATAATCAGCTCTTTCTTCGGTGTTCCCTTTTGCAGTGATGGTAATGTCGACTTTGATTTCATTTTTATCCCATGTTGAGATCTTGAGTTCACCGAAGCGGTTGTCAAGGGTCACCAGGTCGTTGGGCGATAATGCATAAGTTTTGGAAACGGTTCTCTTTTTTTCAATGATAGGGTTTTCATTGGCGAGGGCGTGTAGGGCAAAGGTGGAAAATAGTATGAGAAAACTATATGCTTTTAGAGTTGCTTTCATTTGAAGAATTTTTTGATTGTTTAATTTGTTTGATGACGCGGAGCTGTTGGTTCAGAAGATCCGTCTGCAGCTGAAGATTCTGAATCATTGCTTCGAGTAATTGTTCACGGTTAGGGTTTGCCGGTAGTTCTTTTCTGAGCCGGTTGTATGCACTATCCAGTGTTGTTATATCGCCCATAAACTGCCGGTACAATTCGGGTTGATCCTTCCCGATCTGTTTCAGTTCATTTTGCTTCAGTTCAATAAGCTGGGTGAAGTGATAGACCTCTTTTGCGTAAGTGGGGTTGATTTCATCAAGAATGGTATTTTGTTCGTTAGGGTGCCGGTCGCCAGCGCTGGTTTCGGTGATTGAATGCTCATTGCTCCTGGAAAGCAACATATAGGTTCCGGCAGATATGGCAACAACTATTGAAGCAGCGACGAGCCATTTGCTGAAGGAGGTGATTTTACCTCCGCTTTTTTTTTCCGGGGCCGTCAATTCCTTTTCAACTTTTTTCCAGAGCCCGGGTGAGGGTTCTTCGCTATCCAATGCTTCCCGGTTCTCTCTTATAAAATCTTCTAAACTTCTTTTCATGATAATCCTCCCTGTTTGAGTAAAAACAATAGTTTCTGCTTGGCTCTTACATACTGGGTTCTTACAGTATTATGGGTTATTCCCAGTATTTCAGCAATCTCCTCATGGTCATATCCTTCGAGCAGATATAGTGTGATTACCGTCCGGTAACCGTCTGGTAATTGTCTGATTGAATTTTTTACAGCGTTGACCTTGAACTGGATCTCCTGTTCGTCAACCTCCTCTTCTTCGGGTTTGAGGTAGACATCCGGGTGATCGATATCTACGAATTCAAACTTCCGTTTCCGGAGAATGTTGATCGATTTGTTAATTACGATTCTTTTTAGCCAGGCACCGAAGGTTGACCTGTAATTAAAATCAGTCAGCGATCTGAAAGCGTCGGTAAATGCCTCCTGCAACACATCTTCCGCATCATCTGTATTATTTACGATCCGCAGGCTTGTATTATACATTGCTTTACAGTATTTATCGTACAAAGCCTGGAATCCGGGGACATGACCGCGCTTACACTGCTCTACCAATTCATCCTTTATGTAGGTTGCCGCAAGCTCCAATGATTAATATTTTAATTGTCTGATAATAGAGTCGCAGGTATTTTCACGATGTTGCACCGGAATTCAGTAATTCCGGTTATGAGTTATGCATTCGTCGGAATCATCTAAATTTACGCTTATCTAAAATTTCTTTCATGGCCGCACGCACTGATCTTTTTTCCAGTCCGGATTATTTCAAGTTGGATGAATTGTTGACCGAAGAACACATACTTATCAGGGAATCTGTTAGGAATTACGTGAAAAAAGAGATTTCTCCCATTATTGAGGACTACGCCCAAAGGGCGGAATTTCCCAGCCAGATTGTAAAGCAGCTCGGGGAAATGGGTTGTTTTGGGCCCACTATTCCGGTAGAATACGGTGGCGGGGGACTCGATTACATCAGTTATGGACTAATGATGCAGGAACTGGAAAGGGGGGATAGCGGGGTGCGGTCAACCGCTTCCGTACAGGGCTCGCTGGTTATGTTCCCCATTTATGAATACGGCAGCGAAGAACAGCGCAGAAAATATCTTCCAAAACTTGCCAGCGGCGAATGGCTGGGTTGTTTTGGGCTCACGGAGCCCGACCATGGCTCGGATCCGGGCGGGATGTTGTCTAATTTGAAGGACAACGGAGATCATTTTATCCTGAACGGCTCGAAAATGTGGATCAGCAACGCGCCATTTGCCCAGGTGGCGGTGGTATGGGCAAAAAATGAAGCCGGGGAAATCCGGGGAGTGATCGTGGAAAGAGGCATGGAAGGGTTCAGTACCCCCACTACACATGGCAAATGGAGCCTGCGTGCTTCCGCCACAGGTGAGCTGGTGTTTGATAATGTCAGGATTCCCAGGGAGAATCTTCTCCCCAATGTAAAAGGTCTGAAAGGTCCGTTAAGTTGCCTTACAAAAGCCCGATTTGGGATCGCCTGGGGTTCCCTTGGAGCAGCAATGGACTGTTATGATACTGCGCTCAGGTATAGCATGGAAAGAGTGCAGTTTGACCGTCCTATAGCTGGTTTTCAGCTTCAACAGAAAAAACTCGCCGAAATGATCACTGAGATCACAAAGGCGCAGCTCCTCAACTGGAGACTTGGCGTTCTGATGAATGAAGGAAAGGCTACACCCCAGCAGGTAAGCATGGGAAAAAGAAATGGCTGTGAAATAGCGGCCAACATCGCCCGGGAGGCGCGACAAATGCTTGGCGGCATGGGCATCACCGGCGAATATTCTGTAATGCGTCATATGATGAACATCGAATCAGTAATAACATATGAAGGCACACATGACATTCATCTCCTGATTACCGGAATGGATATCACCGGCATTAACTCATTCAAGTAGATCGCTAACTTCGCACACTCATGAGGATTTTTTTGATAGGATTTATGGGTTCTGGTAAAACGTATTGGGGCAAACAATTGTCAGAAAGGCTCAGCATGCCTTTCTATGATCTCGACGAAGTGATCATTGAAGCTGAAAAACGTTCAATAGCAGACATCTTCACGGAATCGGGGGAAGAATATTTTCGGGTGAAGGAGAGAGAGATTATGGAAAACCTGGTTGATGACAATATTTCCATGATACTGTCTTGCGGGGGTGGAACACCCTGTTTCTTCAACAATATTGATTACATGAAAAAGTACGGGCTGGTTGTGTGGCTCAATACAAATATTGATGTGCTGGGTAACCGGCTCCTGAAAGAGCGCAGTCACAGGCCGGTGTTGAGCGGCATCCGTGACGGGGAGCTCAAGGCATTTATCATAAAAAAAATGAACGAGCGACGTATGTATTATGAACAGGCCGACCTGATCGTGGACAATGAAAATGATATCACCGTTTCCGAATTCGCCCAAATTATACTGCATGCATAGAGGATTTCTTATTACCGGGAGTTTGCTGGCCGCGCTGGCTGTTGGCCTTGGTGCTTTCGGAGCACATGGGTTAAAAAAAATTGTACCTGCTGATACGGTGACCACCTTTGAGACCGGGGTCAGGTACCAGTTTTATCACTGTTTTGCATTGATCATTGTCGCGATATTGTTTGAAAAGTTCGCTGGTTCCTGGATGACATATGCAGGGTATGCATTCATTGCAGGTATAATTCTGTTCTCAGGCTCGCTGTATGTACTTACGCTGATTCAGGCCACGGGAACAGTCGGGTTAAGGGGAATTGGAATTATAACCCCTATTGGTGGTTTGTTCCTTATTGCGGGGTGGATATTGATGGCAGTAGCTTTTCTTAAAACGGCCCGTTGATATTGCAGCTATGCAGTCTTTATACCCAGTTCAAATTTCAAAATCGTTCCGTTCTGTTGCTGGAAAGTCAGTGATCCGTTGATGGATTCCATTCTACGCCGCATATTTGCGAGACCATTACCGAAGCGCCTGGTATTGCTGATGTCCATACCCTTACCATTATCTGCCACTTCTATCACGAGCTGATCATTGTACGTAGTAATTGAAATAGAAACTTCCGTTGCCTGCGCATGTTTTATAATGTTAGTCATCGCTTCTTTTACACTAAGAAAAATGTTTCTTCTTTTTTCTCCGCTCATCTCAACATCAGGAATGATAGAGGGGGTATGTACATCACATTTAATGGCGGTACCATCAAAATATTCCGTAGCATTCGCCCTGATATAGGCAATCATTGATTCAAGCGTATCATTGGAACTTTTCATGGTCCAGATGATCGTATTCATCTTGTTCAATAGTTCATTGGCCGAATGAGAGATCTTTTCAATCTCCGGGAGAGATTGTGTCTTCATCTTACTCTTTACAATTTCACTCATCAGCCGGATAGCGGTTACCCCCGAACCAAGCTCATCGTGCATATCGGCTGATATCCTGTCTCTTTCTCCCTGCTGGGCGGCCATTACGGCCATCTGTTTTTCAAACTCCTGTCGCTCATTTATCAATTTTAAACCTTCCCTTTCTTTTACCCTTTCGATAATGTCTACACGGTTTTTGAAGGCAAGCCCCGAAAGAAACAACATGAGTTCAATTACTACCCCGATCTCGTAATAGAAAAGGGGGCGGTTCAACAGGCTGAGGGTCGGATTCCTGGTGATCTTAAAAGATGTAATCAGCAAACTCAATGAAATAATTCCCATCAGCACCACCGCGATGTTTCCCGCAACCAGGTACTTCATCAGCCGGTCATCGTTCCGGATACCATAGTTGATGAAAATAATGCCTATGGTCAGAAAAAACACTTTACTCAAAGCTTCAATTGTCGAAAGGAGAAGATACTTGTCCGTTGTAAAATAGATAATTGAAAACAGGATCATCAATAGAACATTCAACGCCTGGCAGGTCCGGAACAGTTTATCAAGGAAAGCATGATTGTTTTTAGTATCAAGAAAGGTCCGCATGAAAGCCTGGTAATAAAACACCGAAGCGGAGAGTATCATCAGGTCCAGATACTCTATGTAAAAAAAATTAAACCTGTTTAATCGGTTTCCCAGGAATGAGATAAAAAAAAGCAGGAGTCCGGTAAACAAAGCGTACAACGCATAGTATAGATATTCCTTGTTAAGATTTTGCATGTAGGCTGCCACCGAGTAGATGATCATCATCAGCATCATGCCACTCGACAGGTAGGTAACTATATCAAGATCTGCCCTCTTGACGACAGCAACTGCCTTGTGGTTCCCTATGTAATCTTCCCTCAGGATCATTGGCAGGAGTGTACTGTGGGCGGCTCTCAAAAAACGGAGCCGGGCAAAAAATACTGCTTTCTCCCGTGGTTCCATTGTAAGCAGGTGATAGCCCTCAATATTTTTGTCCGGCGGAACCGAATCTTTCAATACCCGGAATTCAGACGCCACGGAGTCAGCATTCGCTTTGAAGATTTTGACAGCAGTGCAGTAGGTGCCGGGATAGAAACTGATTGTGCGGGGATGGTCGGAATCATTGGCCAGTATGAATTTCAGGAATAGCTCTTTCTCGATCCATTCTACCGGCATATTCTTGGCAACTTCAGCAGGCAGGAAATTTTTGAATCTTAACTTTGCGGGGATCTGCTGATCTGCAATTACTCCTGGTTCTGTGAGTTCATACTTAACGAATGAGTCAATGTAACGGAGATTACGAAAGCTGTTTATTTCAATCACGGAATCCTGAGCGATGGAAGCGGAGGGATAAACGCCCGCTAAGAAGATGCATACCACGAGGCGCTCAATAATCCGTTGGATTATACGTTGTACAGTAAAATCATCATGCAGGGATCTGGAGTTGCTCATAAGCTATGGACCTACGGTAGTATATCCAACGGAAAAGTACAGATTTTTCTGCTACAGTAACCCGCTACCCGGATTAAGTACATATCCTTACCAAAGATTAAGCAAATATCAGGGTTAATGTGAGAGCCACCCACTGACAAACCCTAAACTACTTATATTTGTGAACATGGCAAATCGTGCGAAATCAAGTAAAAAAAGCCAGACAGCTGACAAAAATAAATTAAAGCCGGAGAAAGAAGAGCGGGTAACGGTAAAGGAGCTGGCAAGAGATGAGAGAACCCATAAAATACTGGGTGTGGTGTCTTTGCTATGCGGTTTGTTTTTACTTATCGCTTTTGCTTCTTATCTCTTTACCTGGAAGGTTGACCAGGACAAGGTGTTCCGCGGTGCTGCCATACTCGCTCCATCGGGAGGCGTTAAAACAGCAAACCTGATGGGAAATCTCGGAGCTTATGTTGCTCACCAGTTCTTCTATAACGGCTTTGGACTGGCGTCATTTATTTTCTGCACCTTATTTTTTGTAGTCGGGGCAAATGCAGTTTTTGCCAAAAAGATATTTTCAATAGGCAGGAACATCCGATACCTGCTTGTGGGAATTATCTATTTTTCGGTTGCACTTGCTTTTATTAGCAGTGGAAGTTTTTTTCCCTGGGGCGGCGAGTTTGGCAAACTGATCAGCAACTGGCTTACCATTACCCTTGGAACGGTTGGTACTGCGGCTCTTTTACTGGTGGTTGGGATAGCCTATATTATATGGAGGTTCAATCCTGTTTTCAGGGTTCCGGAATTCCAAAAACAGAAAAAAGAGGTTAAGGCTGATGGCTTGCTACCGGAAGCAGAAGCGGAGATCTCCGGTATTGATAACAAGCTAACGGAAAAGGATATCCCAAAATCCAAAAACAGGAAAACACATTCTACTGCAATTGAAAACACTCCTGCCCATGATCTACGGTTGATAGAGAAAAAAGCGCTCGCTGATGAGTTATCTTCTCCTGCAAAAACATTCGAAGAAGACCTGGAAGACGACACAGAAGAAGAAAATGAGTTACCTGAAGCAGTCATCCCTGAACCGATATTGAACAGGGTAGGTGATAAGTTTGGAAAAAAGCCGGTGGCTGACATTCCGCTTGAAATAAACAGTGTGCCGGATAAGTTGATCCTTGACGATGAGATAGCCGAAAAGCTTCCGGAAAATACTACTCCCTACGAGCCTACGCTTGATTTGAAGGACTATAAATATCCCGGGCTGGATCTGCTTGAAACACACGGCAGCGAAAAGATCATCCAGGATCCTGCAGAACTGGAGGCCAACAAAAACCAGATCATCAACACGCTGAAGAACTATGATATTTCCATACAAAAGATCAGCGCAACCGTAGGCCCAACGGTAACACTTTATGAAATTGTACCTGCGGCAGGGGTTAGGATCTCACGAATAAAAAATCTTGAAGATGATATTGCGTTGAGCCTGGCTGCACTTGGTATCCGAATTATCGCACCGATCCCTGGTAAAGGGACGATCGGAATCGAAGTGCCAAATGTGAAGAAGACTGTTGTAAGTATGAAGTCTTTGCTTGCTTCGGAAAAGTTCCAGATGAATAATTTCAGTTTGCCGATAGCCATCGGCAAAAAAATCGACAATGATAATTTTATCGTTGACCTGACCACTATGCCGCATTTGCTGATGGCCGGTGCCACCGGTCAGGGTAAGTCGGTCGGCTTAAATGCGATACTGGTGTCATTGTTATATAAAAAACATCCTTCGCAATTAAAATTTGTGCTGGTAGATCCGAAGAAAGTTGAATTGAGTTTGTACCGTACCATTGAAAAACATTTTCTTGCGAAATTGCCCGGAGAGGAAGATGCAATTATCACTGACACAAAAAAAGTAGTTCATACCCTTAATGCATTGTGTATCGAGATGGATACAAGATATGATCTGTTGAAAGAAGCCGGTGCAAGAAACATAAAGGAATACAACGAAAAATTTATAAAGCGCAGGTTGAACCCCGAAAAAGGACACCAGTTTCTCCCGTTTATTGTACTGGTGGTGGACGAGTTTGCTGACCTGATCATGACAGCAGGCAAAGAAGTAGAAATGCCAATAGCGCGTCTCGCTCAGCTTGCCCGGGCTATAGGGATACACCTTATCATCGCTACGCAACGACCTTCTGTCAATATCATTACCGGTACCATTAAGGCAAACTTCCCGGCTCGTATCGCTTTCAAGGTTTCTTCAAAAGTTGATTCCCGGACCATCCTTGACACCGGCGGAGCTGAACAGCTGATTGGAAAAGGTGATATGCTCATTTCCTACAATGGGGAGCTGACCCGATTACAGTGTGCATTTGTAGATACACCCGAGGTGGAAGGCGTGTGCGACTATATCGGAGATCAGCGCGGCTATGCCCAGGCCTTCCTGTTACCCGAATATGTGGATGAAAAGGAAATGGAAGGCAAGGATTTTGATATAGGTAGCAGGGATGCATTATTTGAAGACGCGGCACGCCTGATTGTCCAAAGCCAGATTGGTTCGACATCGTTGTTGCAACGCAGGATGAAATTGGGTTATAACCGTGCAGGGAGGTTAATGGATCAGCTGGAAGCGAGTGGTGTTGTGGGTCCCAGCCAGGGATCAAAGGCAAGGGATGTGCTGATCAAAACGGAAGCAGACCTTGAACGCCACCTGGTTGATCAGTTGGGTTGATCAGGTTGAGTTGATTTGTTGCTGATCATATCGGGTAGATCAATAATTGATAATTGTAGATTTATAATCGATAATTGTTATAAAAATCCCATAGTTTGTCCGCTATTGCCCCGGTTACCGTTTTCAGGCAACCATATCAGTAGTTTCAGCATCTCCCCATATATTGCGTAAAATTTGTATTAAATATCAAGCATGAGAAAAATAAGTGTTTTTATAGGCTTACTGATGATTGTCTCTAGTGGATTTAGCCAGGGAGAGCTTGCAACCAACGATCCGGCCGCTAAAAAGATTCTCGATGCCGTGAGCACAAAGTTCAAAACTTATTCAGCGGTATTAGCCAACTTCACCTTAAAAATTGAAGATGCGAAGGGGAAAGTCCAGGGAACAAAAACCGGGACGGTTTCGATGAAGGGCCAGAAATACAAAATCAATATACCTGGCCAGGAAATTTATTGTGATGGAAAAAACGTCTGGACCTTCGATAAAGCTGCCAACGAAGTAACCATTTCGCAACTGGATCCATCGTCTACCTCTATTACCCCACAAAAATTGTTCACAAACTTTTATGATAAAGATTTCCTTTATAAACTGAATGGTGAGAAGAAAATAGGCACCCGGACGGTCCAGGAAATCGAATTGACCCCGGTAGATAAAACCAAAGCCTTTCACAAAGTATATGCAATGGTCGATAAAAATTCACAAAGCATATACAGCACGCGCGTACTTGAAAAGAATGGCAACAAATACACCTACACCGTAAACAGCCTGAATGGAAAAGCGCCGATAGCCGATGCTGTTTTTGTATTTGATAAAAAGAAATATCCTGGCGTAGAAGAGGTCGATCTGAGGTGATTCTCCATGAGTCATTGGCGGTATAGCGTACACCTGATCAAACGGAGAATGTACCAGGTTTCGGTTACAGTGAGTCTTTCGAACCCCACCTGAACGTTTTGATATCGAGGCCTGCGAGGTCCAGGATCCTGTCCGTTACCGTAGCTGCTACAGCTTCTATAGTAGCCGGTCTGCTATAGAAAGAAGGTGTGGCAGGGCAAATAATTCCGCCTGCAAGGGTTACCGTTTCCATGTTCCGGATATGTATCAGGTTGTACGGGGTATCACGGATCATGCAGATTAATTTTCGTCTTTCTTTCAATATAACATCCGCCGCACGGGTGATCAGATCTGTAGAAACTCCCGTAGCAATCCGGCTGAGCGTACCCATCGAACAGGGAGCTATGATCATTGTATCGAACTTCCCGGATCCGGACGCAAACGGCGCCATAAACTCGCCCGTTTCATAAAATTTAACAGCATATTTATCATAGTCTTGGTCCCCTAGTTCTGTTTTCCACACTAATTTGGCGTTTTGGGTCATTACTACGGCAAGATCGCTCCATTGATCTTTCATTGTTAACAACCGGTCCAGGAGCAATTTAGGATAGATCGAGCCACTGGCGCCCGTGATTGCCAACACAATTTTATGCATGGTATTTGAGTTATCTTACTGTCAAACAAAAGTAATTATGCGAAGTTTAAAATGGCTCTTTTTATTTGGGGGAATACTCATGTTGGGTTTGTCACTCAGGAAGCCTGAAACACTCCATAATGACTACTCCCTGGTTGGCGATGTTCCGGGATCAGTGAGCCATGAAGGCTCCATTCAAAAGCGTCCGGAGACGGTAAGCAAGGTGAACTGGCTTACCTTAACCCAGGTAGAGGACAGTTTGCGTGTGAACCCTAAGCCAGTACTGATCGACCTCTATACTGAATGGTGCGGCTGGTGCAAGGTTATGGATAAGAAAACCTATGCGAATAAAAATGTCGCAGAATATCTGCAACGTAAGTTCTACACCATAAAGCTCGATGCAGAAACAAAAAAGCAGCTTACCTGGAACGGTAAACGATATAACTTTAATCCCAACTATCGCACTAACGACATCGCACTATATCTCACCAACGGACAGCTTTCATACCCCACAACCGTGATCATTCCGGCTAATAACGGTATTCCACAAGCGATACCTGGATATCTGGAACCCAAAGACTTTGAATTGATCCTCAAGTATTTTGGCGAGGATAAATTTGGCAAGGTAGCTTTTGAAGATTATCGCAAAGCTTTCAAAGGAAAGTGGTGAACCGTTACTTCCCCCCAGTTACCCTCACTCATCACTCTTCACTCATCATTCTCAACTCTGTTCTACCCACTTACCTTGGATTTTACAAAGTTTTAGAACTCCATGCAACTTTTCCTTTTTTATAAAGGTCATAGCTCTGGTTTTTCATAGGATATTGGATTTAATACGGGGCTGGATTTCTATCCTGGCCCTTTTTTTTGATACTATTGTGCTATAAACTCTGCCATAACCCTTAGATGGTAAGTATTTATCCTTAACCGCACTTGATATAAATCAAGTAACCTTAATTTTTACCAAAAAAAATATACGAATACAACTAATGTTTAGACGCTATCATCTTATATTTGATTTTTCATAGGATAAGGTTTAATGGTTAATGGTATTTGATTAGTGCAGCCTCCCTTCAGGGAGGCTTTTTTTTTTGAATACAGCCCAACAAAAAATCTACAAATACCGGATCAGGTAGAAAATTTGGGGGATTTTGAATGAAGGTGTTTTTTTGCGGATAAAACAGATTAACACTTGGATACGG
>NZ_JBTLQG010000050.1:0-33131 GCF_054461535.1 Flavitalea antarctica | reverse complement strand
GATAGAGCATCCCGTTCAGAGAACGGGAAGGTCATAAGTTTTGAAATATTGGTTCGGTAGCTCAGTTGGATAGAGCAACTGCCTTCTAAGCAGTAGGTCATTGGTTCGAATCCAATCCGGATCACACTAGTCGACAAACATAACGCTCAAAAAGAGCGTCTTTCATTCTGAAAGATGTTTGTTCGAATAATTAAAAGTCGACTTTAAACAGTCGACTTTTTTTATGCCTTACACCGTCTACATTTTACATTCCGATCAACTCAGCAAGTATTACGTCGGTCATACCGCCGATTTAATTAAGCAAAGGCTTCGCCGTCATCTCACCGATCACGATGGTTTTACATCGAAGGCAAAAGATTGGCAGCTCGTATATCAAGAATTTTTCGAGGATAAAAAATCAGCCGCAACCCGCGAGCGTGAAATCAAAAGTTGGAAAAGCGCTAGACGAATCACAGCATTGATTGAAAATTCGAAATCCAGGTAGCTCAGCTGGATGAGCATCCCGTTCGAAGAACGGGAAGGTCATTGGTTCGAATCCAATCCGGATCACACTAGTCGACAAACATAACGCTCAAAAGAGCGTCTTTCATTCTGAAAGATGTTTGTTCGAATAATTAACAGTCGACTTTAAACAGTCGCCTTTTTTTATGCCTTACCCCGTTTACATTTTGCAATCCAGGCAACTCAACAAATTCTATGTCGGTCATACCGCCGATTTAATTGAACAAAGGCTTCGCCGGCATTTTTCCGATCACGATGGTTTTACATCGAAGGCAAAAGATTGGCAGCTCGTCTATCAAGAATTTTTCGGGGATAAAAAATCAGCCGCACCCGCGTGCGTGAAATCAAAAGTTGGAAAAGCGCTAGACGAATCACAGCATTGATTGAAAATTCGAAATCCAGGTAGCTCAGTTGGAAGAGCATCCGTTCGAAGAACGGTAAGGTCATCGGAATTCAACCTTCGTGGCTGTACATCTTTGAAACTTTTCTTCAGAAATTGTCCGGCAGCAACAGCGGCGATACCGGCAGCAATAACAATAACGGCACCACATTGGTCAGCAGACAAAGCAAGAGCAGCTTTTTGCAACCCTGCGACTTCTATACCTGTTTGTATAAAGATCTTTACCAGCTGCGTTAACATGTCACCCAGACCAGTTCCAAATGCCTCGACTATATTTAAGTTCCATCCTGATAAAATATTACCATTATCTTCCCCCGAGTGCAACCGCTGCATCATTTACACCTTGATTAATCACTGCAGCACGATCAATAGAAATTTGTCCGGCTTTTTCTTTTGCAGTATTTGCTCTGCGGGCCCATCGCGTGAAGGACGGGCTTGAAGTAGTCTGTATCTATAGAATTATCTGGGGTAATTAACTCGGCAATAATTATTTCAGGAACTTTGGTTTTGAATTCTGCGGTGAATTCCGCTTGCTGGACTTACTCATTTTCACTGATTTTTCGATGACAAATTTAATTTATCAACCTCTCCGAAAAATGGGTATATTATAATTAATACCGGCACACATTCAGTTCCAAATAACAATCCAGTAGTTCCAGTGGTGAGCGCCATAAAATGGATGAAATAACATGTTTGCCTTCAGTGACGATAAAAGAGTTTTTAGATCATATAAATTTAAGTGTATGTATAAAAAATGGTCATTGAGCTTGTCGGCTGCGGTTAGTATATTGTTTATTGCTGATGCGCAAACACTGCAGGATATAGGAAGTGAAATGAAGTATCCGCCACAGGTTACAATTTATACCGCTAAAGAAATTATCACGATGGACCCTCAAAAGCCGAAAGCTGAAGCAGTTGCGGTAGTGAACGGCAAAATTATCGCGATTGGCACTCGTGAAGAAGTAGGGAAAATTTTAGGAAATCAACCTGCAAGACTGGATAAAACCTTTAATGACAAAATAATAGTTCCTGGTTTTATTGCACAACACGACCACCCCGTACTTGCTGCGCTGACAATGGCTTCAGAAGTATTGTCTATCGAAGATTGGGCTTTGCCTTCTGGAACTGCTAAAGCCGTAAAAGATAAAAACGATTTTGTGACGCGGCTGTCTGCTGTAGAAAAGAAAATGACCGATCAGGATGAGCCATTGGTTACCTGGGGCTACCACCCTAGTTTTTACGGACCACTTGTTAAAGCGGACTTGGATAAGATAAGTAAAACACGGCCGGTATTAGCCTGGCTACGCAGTTGTCACGAAATTGTGATGAATAGTGTGGCAATTAATAAATACGGCGTAACGGCTGACTTTATTAAAACCTGGGGTGAGACACCTCAAAAACAATCCGTACTCTCCGATGGCCGATTTTGGGAACAAGGCATGTTTGCAGTTGCGCCAAAAATAGCCACCGTACTGGCTACACCAGAAAAATTGCAAACTGGTCTTGGTATAATGAAAGAGTACATGTTATCCAAGGGGGTTACGTTTGGCAACGAACCCGGGGGACTTTTAGTAAAACCTTTGCAGGAAGCCGTGAACTCGGTCATGTCGAGCGATGAAATGCCCTTCCGCTGGAGTTTTATGGCCGATGGAAAAACCCTTTGCGATAAATTTAAAGATGATGCACAGGTATTGGAAGAAACCCGAAAGTTAGAAAGCTGGTATAATGGCAAAACCTCACTGGCCAAAAACCAAGTGAAGCTTTTTTCCGATGGAGCAATTTACTCCCAGCTAATGCAGGTGAGAGACCCATATACCGATAATCACCACGGCGAATGGATGACCGACCTCGATGTTTTTGAAAGGGCTTTCCGTATCTATTGGGATGCTGGTTATCAGCTACATGTTCATGTAAATGGTGATGCAGGATTAGACAGGGTACTCAACTCATTAGAAAAAAACATGCGCCGCAATCCTCGCTATGCCCACCGTACTGTAATAGTACATTTTGCAGTTAGTCAAAAAGACCAGGTGGACCGCCTGGCAAAACTGGGTTGTATCGTAAGTGGCAATCCTTATTATCCTGTTGCTTTAGCAGATAATTATAGCAAAAGCGGCTTAGGCCCTGACCGTGCCGATAATATGGTGCGTATGGGCGACGTGGAAAGAGCTGGCGTATCTTTTTCCTTTCATAGCGATATGCCGATGGCTCCTGCTGATCCGCTGTACCTGATGTGGTGTGGCGTAAACAGGATCACAACATCTGGTCGGGTAGCTGCTGCCAACCAAAAAGTAAGTAGGGAAAATGCCTTGAAAGCGGTAACTATTGAAGCAGCCTATTCATTAAAAGTAGAAGACCAGATGGGCTCTATCTCAGCAGGTAAACTAGCCAACTTTACAATCCTTTCTGAAAATCCTGTCACCTGCGATCCTTTAACAATTAAAGACATTAAAGTCTGGGGAACTGTAGTGGAAGGAAAAAAACAACCGGTTGGAATGAAAAATTCCAAAAGCTCGCTTGGATTTCATGATGTAAGGCAATCAGAAGAAATTTCTATAGCAGCGCTAAACCAGGTTATGAAAATTCTGGCTGCTCATGATAACAAAAGACATTAATAACATACAGAAAAAGTGAAAAAATATCTAATTCTCACGGCCTTAACCGCATTGTTTTTCAGTTGCAACAATAACGTAGGTGATAAAACGACAACTGATTCGTCAGGTACAACTACGGCAACAATTGGAACAGCCATCATGTACTATGGTGATCAGATCGAACAACGCATTCGTCGTCATCTGAGCGAATGATGGCTTTACAGCAAAAGCTAAAGACTGGGTGATGGTGTATTTTGAACTTTTTCCTGATAAATCGTTAGCAGGTAAAAGAGAAAGAGAAATCAAAGCCTGGAAAAGTTCGTCCCGGATTAAAGCACTGGTTCAAAACTATGGCAAATAAAGCATCCCACTTCTGAGTTTAGACGAATGTTGGTCGCCTATCACTTCAACTAATAATGTATTCTGTCGACATCTTCTCGACATGGACTGCATCGAAAGCAAAACAAGGCTTGCCGATTAGGGCATCAGATGCCATTGCTCTACATTTGTCATCACTGATACTAAAACAACGTGCATATTTGCACCATACAAATTATTAACTGCCAGATAAAACATTATAAACTTAAGATGCATGACTAAAAAACGAATATTATTTACCGGGGGATCGGGAAAGGCAGGAAAACACGTAATACCTTACCTTCTGGACCAGGGGCATAGGGTGATGAATGTAGACCTGGTGCGTTTAGATTACCCAGGGGTGGATAATCTGAGAGCCGATATTACGGATTCCGGACAAATGTTTAATGCCATGAGTTCGTATGCAGGGTTAGATGAGTTGGAACCAGGTAAAGGTGTACCACAATTTGATGCTGTAGTACATTTCGCGGCTGTGCCCAGGATCTTAATTACACCTGATAATGAAACTTTTCGGGTCAATACCATAGGCACTTATAATGTGATTGAAGCAGCCGTTAAGCTCGGAATCAAAAAGATCATTATTGCTTCGTCGGAGACCACTTACGGTATCTGTTTTTCAGACGGCAAAACAGATCCTCATGTGCTGCCCTTAGAGGAGGACTATGATATTGATCCCATGGATAGCTATGGATTATCGAAGGTTGTGAATGAGAAAACGGCACGAGCTTTCCAGCGGCGGTCAGGCTTTGATATCTATGCCCTTCGTATCGGAAATGTGATTGAGCCTCACGAATACGCTGAACTGTTTCCGCACTATTTCAAAAACCCTGAACTGCGACGCAGAAATGCTTTCTGTTATATTGATGCACGTGACCTGGGACAGATCGTGGATTTATGTTTGAAAAAAGATGGTCTTGATTTTCAGATTTTCAATGCGGGTAATGATCACAATGGCGCAATTATTCCCAGCAAAGAATTGGCTGAGGTGTTTTTTCCTGGTGTGCCGATTACCCGTGAGTTGGACGAACATGAAGCCCTGTTTTCAAATCGCAAAATCCGTGAAGTTCTGGGGTTCAAAGAAGAACATAACTGGCGGAAATATGTGAAGATGTAACACAATGCCCGCTTGCGTTGCCTCTATAATGACTCACTCATAGTGCGCATTTGAATTTCAATAATTCTCGAACCCGGTGCCTGGGTACAAGCTAATAATACTGCGTCCGCTACATCCGTTGCTTCGAGCATGCCGGATTGGGCGACGCTTTCTTCGGTGCGGCCAGCACCAATAGCAAACTCTGTTTTTACGCCACCAGGGCAAATTACGCCAACCTTAATACCGCCTGGTCTAAGTTCTTTATCAAGCGATTGGGCAAAACCTACCTGCGCAAATTTGGTGGCACAGTACACTGCCTGGTTCGGAAACCCGTAAAGACCTGCCATGGATGAGATCATAATGATCGTACCTTGTTTCTGCAATAACATTTGCGGCACCACTTGCTTGGTAAAAATAAAAGTGGTACGCATATTAGTATTCATCAGCTGGTCATATTCTTCCAATGATGTTTCGGTAAGATTTTTATAATTGCCCATACCGGCAATGTTTAAAAGAATATCAATTCTTCCTTCTTCACGCAGAGCGGTTTCCACGCATCGTTTAGCGGTTGCTTCGTCGTTCGCATCACCGACAATTGAATACGCTTTCGTACTCAGTGCATTGATTTCAGATGCTAACGCGTCCAGCCTATCCTGGCGGCGGGCTGTTATCACAACCCTGGCTCCCTCTGCGGCAAGTGCAAGAGCGGATGCTCTGCCTATTCCCGCACTGGCACCTGTTACAATGTCGACCTTACCGGTTAATTTTCCTGGCATACTTACAATGTTTTAACTGTGTTCTCCATGATTAACTTGTATTTCATAATTTGCTCGTATTCCCCGTGATTTACTTGCATTTTCCATGATTTAACTGCATTCTTCATAATTCAACTGTATTCTTCGCCAATTTCTAAATAAAATCCAAATTCTCATGACAAGTCAGGCAATATACTCTGGCAAGTCAGGCAATATCATTTTAGCTAAGACAAATTAGTGAATAGGTACTTGATCGTTTAAAAAAAATTGAACAAAAGTAAAATATCGTTCTCAATAATTAGACCGCTGAAAAAAACCAATCCGGATTCAGAATCACGATAGGCTCTTTAGGCTACATTCTATCACAATCATGTAGCACTATAGTAATGAGTAACTGTAGTGAACATCCCGATTAATAGATCTTATCTTCAGGCAAATTCAAATCTGTGAGCTCAATAAGATACATAAGGGAATTTGTGTATTTGGGATAGACATGCCCTTTTCTATTGGTAACTTTGTATTTTCCATCGATAGCAGCTTCCAGCATTCAAAGTGACCCATCAGCGGAAATACTTGAATAATCTCCCGTGATCATTGACCAATAGTCGATCGTGGTGAGCGATTTTTCGAACTTCTTCCACTGCCGTGTGGTAAGATTTTTCTTGAATTCCATCGTGGAGTAAGCAATGTTAACTGAGTCAATAATCACTGGTAGTTTCCAGGAAATAATAACCTTCCGATTAATCTTCTGCATTTTTATGACTACCGGATCGTCAAAAGATCTTAACCAAAGAAACCTATACACCTTGCCTTTGTAACCGGCACTCAATATTGGCTCTTTAAACCAGGCTAATACTTCTGAGAACCCATCAAGCTCATGTTTTGCTGATCTCAGTGTTGCGATCATATCAACGGTATAATCAGTTATCCATTTCGTACTGTCCCTCAAAAAGGGTTCGACAGGGAAATACCAATTGTATTTGCTTGATACAGGAATTCCTTCCGTATTAGTACTTACCTGGTAGCTGAATTTTTTATAGATATTTACTGTATTGGAATCTTCCAGGTAACTGGAAAGCTGAATAACCGGATATTTTAATACTGCAAGTTCTGCCCTGTCAATAGAAATACACCTGGTAAACCATTTTCTTGCAGTGCTGCCATAATAAGTGTTTGGTTGTTGATGGAATAAATGATAATAGGAAAGCGCAAGGTGATAATTTACATAGTAATTGTTACTGTCAACTTTCACTGCTTTTTTCAATAACTAAATCCTTGATGAATCTTCAATACTTGCCAAAGGATGCCTGAATTTCGCATTAATCAGATATGCCTGTAAACTGTCCGGGTAAGTGTGAATTAAATGGTCAAAAAAAAGGGAACAACGACTGTAATCTTCGCGCCTGCTGCAGTTTTTTAGTAATAGTTGAATTTGTGTTTCGTTGAATGGATCTTTTAAAAGTGAATCTTTAATGGCCAGGTAAGCGATTTCAAGTGCCCGCTTAACAGAATTGGTATCCTCCTCCCGAATATTTTCTAACTCTACATCCGCCACCACAAAATGACGGTCGGTCGTATCCACCGGACGATCATAAATATTCACACTGGCAAGTGTGCCCTCCCGTTGGTATTGAAATATCTCGTCGATACTATTTCCTAACACCGGTATTGCTCTGTCTTTTTTAATCTTATAAAATGGTTCGGGATAGTTTATATCTATTTCCTCCCTCGTCATTCCTTTTGTATTATAAAAACCGTTCCTGGTAAACCTGATTTTCTTTGGCTTCAGGGATTTTTGGCCCGCCTGCCTGATGTCATATTTTGGCATATATGTACACACCCACTGATTCTTTACTGTTTTACAAACATCAAAGTATAAATCTCCCCATAAAACAAAATCTTCATTTTGCCCAGTGTCTTTGGTTAACATCAAAAGCTGATACTTATTCCTTTTGAAAGATGAATCATAGTCCACCTGTATCACTTCTAAACTGATGGTATCGCCCGGGTAGTTTCCGCATACCCTTTCAAGAATTCTATACGTTGC
The DNA here is from genome assembly GCF_054461535.1 of Flavitalea antarctica. Classification (NCBI taxonomy): domain Bacteria; kingdom Pseudomonadati; phylum Bacteroidota; class Chitinophagia; order Chitinophagales; family Chitinophagaceae; genus Flavitalea; species Flavitalea antarctica. Next base: position 25,363 of record NZ_JBTLQG010000050.1, on the reverse strand, counting down.
CGAAAACCTGGCTTCGTTAACATGTTGTCTCGCTGAAACTCTTTTTGCATGCAGCAGTTCACCTATAAAAACGAATAATTTTTGGGGTGAGTCTGGTTTTTCGTTACACCCCGTTGTCTGGGTTTGGCAATTTCCAAAAGATGAAAATGTGAGGAGACTAATAAATAAATTTAATATTCGGGCTTTCACGAAAATAGGGTTGTGGTTAAAAAGCTAATCTCTAAATCAACGAAAAATCATGTTCCATGTTTTATATAAGAGTTGTACCAATTCATGCTTCGCAATGAACCAATCTAAATCTATAAGTTCCTCCTGCCTGGCTGCACGCATCATTTCGCGAGCCAATGAATGGCGCGAACAAGTCGGTACAAAGTATCAATACTAAAAATTATTTTTATGACCGCTTCAGTTCCATTTGTTTGGCGGTTTAATTATCTGGAAACTTATCAATATTCGGAAGTAGCCGGCAAAGCAGGGCTAACTCCATTAACATTAATCGAGGTCGTCAAATGGCCATCAATATATAACAATAAACCTAAAATGAAACACTTGCGCTGTTCCTAATCATGTAAGGATGATCTCGGTGTATTTTCACGGCTCCCTGAGGCTTGTTTATTGCAGCACAAAGAAAACGTGGGGACCTTTGATTTTTGGTACTGCGTCATCAATTTTGAAAAAAACCGAATCCTAATCATCATCCATCTCCAACAACAAATTTGCTATCAAAGCCGTCCAACCCGTTTGATGCGATGCACCCAAACCTTGGCCGGTATCTCCATGAAAGAATTCATAAAACAGGTGATGTTCTTTGAAATGATTTTCTGACCAGCACGAGTGATGGTTGCCATGATACTGAAATTTTCCTGCATCATTTTTTTCAAAGATCTTTAATAGCCTTAAAGTAAGCTGATTTGCGATTTGTTTCAGGTTCATTTTATTTCCTGACCCTGCCGGAAATTCATAAGTGTACCTATCGCCATAATATTTATAATATTTTCTAAGGGAATTAATAATCAAATAATTTAATGGTAACCAAATAGGTCCCCGCCAATTTGAATTACCCCCAAACATAGCACTGGAGCTTTCTCCAGGTTCATACCGGATACTATAGTTGCTACCCTGGTATCCAAACTCGTATGGATTATCCTTATGGCTTCTTGACAATGAACGGATGCCGTAATCTGATAAAAACTCAGCCTCATCTAAAAGCCTTTTCAACAGGTTTTCCAGCCGGTCATCTAACATAATAGCAAATAAATAATTGCCATCTTTGTTCTTGTTTTCCATATCTGAAATGATCCTGGTTAAATCCGGTCTTGTAAGCCTGATGACCTCTAACCTGGTATTAAACTGCCGCAGATATTCAAATACACTGCTGTGCATTATTTCAACGGCCAATAAGGGAATGATCCCAACAAGAGAGCGGATTTTCAAACGCTGGCTTGTCCCATTTTCAAATTGAATGGCATCGTAATAAAATGCATCCTGGTCATCCCACAGAGAAATATCCTTCTTTCCTATATGATGCATGGCCCATCCAATATTAAGAAAGTGCCGGAAAAACTTGGCAGCCGATTCTTCATAGGCCCGGTTATGTTGGGCTAATTCCAGTGACATGCGTAACATGTTTATCGCATACATGGCCATCCAGCTTGTAGCGTCCGCTTGCTGAAGTTTTTTAATACCCGGGGGCATATGGTTCCTATCAAAAACACCTATATTATCAAGGCCAAGGAAGCCTCCCTCAAAAATATCTGTTCCATTAGCGTCCTTTTGATTGACCCACCAGGTGAAGTTCATGAGTAACTTCTGGAAGGCCCTTTCCAGGAAGTCCCAATCAGAAACGCCTGTTTTTTTCTTATCTGCTTCATACACATACCAGACACCCCATGCATGTACGGGAGGATTGACATCACTAAAATTCCATTCATAGGCCGGAATCTGGCCATTGGGATGCATATAGTATTCCCTGAGCACTACCAAAAGCTGCTGCTTGGCAAAGTCCGGATCGATATGAACAAAAGTTGCTGCATGAAAGGCGAGATCCCAGGCCGCAAACCACGGGTATTCCCATTTATCAGGCATGGATATGATGTTGCGGCAGGTGAGATGTTGCCAATCGTAATTTCGCTTTTGTTTACGATCAGGCTGCGTTTCATTGGGTTCTCCAAACAGCCACTTGAATACATCCAGGTAATAGAATTGCTTGGTCCAAAGCAACCCGCTTACAGAACTGCGCAGCAAAGTCTTATGCGCCGCAGATAATTTTTTTGGAGTAAGCTGCTCATAATAGCGATCGGTGTCAGACTTGCGCTTCGCAAATATTTCATTAAATCCTGTCCAGGGGTCATCCAGCCCCGCTTTACTTAATCTTATTTTAAAGATTTTTGAGGCCCCCGGCTGTATCGTTTCTTTAAACCAAACGGCTGCTTTGGTGCCTTTTTTTTTGGGGTTAACAGTATTCTCGTTATTTACAACGTAATTGTTTATTCCATCTTTAACAAAGGGAAAATCATTTGGCCTGTTATACATCCGCTGATTATTGGTTTCGTTTTCACAGAATAACTGTTCACCACCCTGGTGATAGAGAAAAAAACTGCCATTGCGTGCAGAGTTTGTTTGCAGGATATTGTTGGAAAACGAAATTATTTCAGGCCTGGTAAACCGGGGATTGTGTTTCCAAAAATTACGAAACCAAAGATGAGGGAGTACATGAATAATAGCTGGCTCAGGACCTCGGTTATGCACTGTAATTTTCATCAGGATTTCGTTCATTTCATCTTTTGCATATTCGATGTAACAATCAAAATAGCGGTTCTCCCTGAATGCATTTGTGTCGAGTAATTCATACTCCGGGCTTAGCCGGTCTTTCCTATTCTGTTCCACCAATTCCAGGTAAGGAAATGCTGCCTGTGGATATTTGTATAGAAATTTACAATAGGAGTGAGTAGGTGAGGAATCCAGGTGAAAATATAGCTCTTTCACATCCTCTCCATGATTGCCCTCTGCATTGGTCAATCCAAAAAGCCGTTCTTTTAATATAGGGTCCTGTCCATTCCAGAAAGCAGGAGCAAGGCATAAGACCTGGTCGGCATCACAAAATCCACCTATTCCTTCTTCACCCCAACGATAGGCATAGCTCCGGGCAAGATCATGATTAACGTAGTTCCATGTATTTCCTTCAGAGCTATAATCTTCCCTGACCGTGCCCCATTGACGGTCAGAGAGATAAGGGCCCCATTTTTTCCAATTTTTATTATTGGATGAATGGGCCAGACGTTCATTTTCCAAATTATCCATTACTACGTATGCTTAGAATTTAATATAGATAAATCAACAGCCAAATTGGGATTAAATTTGGTGTTAATGCATATAGTCAATATATATTATATTCCATAATATGAAATAATGCTTAATGTTAAATCTCTCTGACGACTGCAGGATGTTATCTTCGGATATTTCCTGCGGACAAAATGCAAGTGAATAAAAAGAAAGAGAGAAGTTATCTAATGTGCATCCCGGCGTTAAGGCTGGGGTCATTGGTTCCAATCCAATCCCGATCGTAATGGTCGACAAACATTAACGCTCATTGCCGAGTATCTTTCACGCTGAATTTTTTGTTTCCCCATTCAGCCACATATACTTTTTTTTATTAACTTACTATTACTTCTTCTACTCGTATTGGCTACTCCATACGAAGTCCAATTTACTTTGCTGCCTCATTTCTGCAACCACAAAATAAGACTGTGTGCAACAAATTAAACCGTTGCAGATACACACGTATGCCTATCGCTTTCCGGGTCTAACGTAGTACCCTACCTGACAACGTCCCAGCAATACATCACTCCATTAATGTCCACCATCCACAGCCCTTATGAATGTCTGCATTAGCAAGTCTGCATACCCTTAAACAAGTTTCATCGCTTAACTTTTTTCTTGTTTCCATATTTATTTATGCCAATGATGGCTACCAGGTACCGGGAATCATTTCTTAACCAACTAAAATGAAAAACAATGAAAAACTTTATCGTCAACAGCCAAAATCGCACGCTACTACTGGCCCTTTGCTTTGCCATAGTTATCGCGGGTTGTAGAAAAGGTGAAAGCCCTCATGATATGCCTGTGTCTGCAAAACCACTGGTAACGGGCCTCAAGGAGCTACAGGGTAGTACTGTCGGGCCTGATAAGGCGTTATATGTTACTGCACCACTCGATGGCATCATATGGCGGGTTGATCCGAAATCCGGAGACTATGAGGCCTTCGCCACAGGATTACCAAAACGAATTCCGGACCTGTTTTACATCGGTAGCGGAGTAGTGGACGTGGCCTTCCGTGGTAAGACTCCATACGCGCTGGTAACTGGTGTCGGGCCAGATCTTGACGGTAAAGACATCGTTGGTATCTACAGGATAGATGGCCCCAATAGCTTCAGCATCACCGCGGACATCGGTGCCTGGTCCATCGCTCATCCCCCGGTGCCGGCCTTCTTTGTACCCACCGGCTTTCAGTATGCATTTGAACCTTATAAAGATGGTTTCATAGTAACTGACGGTCACCATAACCGCATACTGTATGTTACGACCAATGGTAATATCAGCGAAGTGGTTGCTTTCGGAGACGTTGTGCCCACCGGGCTGGCGCTGAAAGATCACACCATATATTTAACCCAGGCCGGCCCCATTCCTCATCATCCTGAAGACGCCAAACTCATTGAACTGTCCACCAAGGCACCGACCCCTAAAGAACTTGCCTCTGCGGCCGGAATGGAGGCGGGGTTATTCGTTGACGTGGAATTTGGTCAAGGGAACAACCTATTTACGCTTGCACAAGGCACCTGGGATGGTCCTTTTGAAGGAGCTCCGGCGGAGCCGAATACCGGTGCGCTACTGCTATACAGGCCTGATGGAAGTTTGTGTGTCGTTATCGATGGCCTTAACCAGCCCACCTCGATGGAGTTCATTGGTAAGAAGGCCTATGTAGTTAGCCTCGCGGGAGAGATCTGGGAGATCAACCATATCTCCTCTCCGCCATATGGTCATTAACACCTGGAGATGTTTGTTTGAATTGAAGGGTCGGCTGTTGCGAAGTCGACCTTTTTACATTTATCAGACCATACCGGTGATTCTTCATGCTTTGAAATTTTGCCATCTCTTCTTAAGGGGAAACAGGCTCTTTTTGAATGAGAGATAATATCTGGGTTGAAAGATCATATGTTGAGCTAAGAGATCATATCCTGGGTTGAGAGATCATATCTGGGTTGAGAGATCATATGTTGAGCTAAGAGATCATATCCTGGGTTGAGAGGTTATATCCATGGTTGAGAGATCATATCCTGGTTGAGAGATCGTATCTTGAGTTGCAAGGTTGAATTTGCAGCCCAGACACTTCATCTCAGGATGAAATGCTGTTGGTTAAGTTGACGCATGCCAGGCTGAGTAACATCGTTGGCGGTCTCATCGTTCAAGGCAACGCGAATGCTATGTATTTCCCACCGGGCTTATGATCATTTTTTACGCCGCCCGCGGCAATAACAACATATTGCCTGCCTCCTGTTTTATAAGTAATGGGAGTTGCAAACCCACCGGCTGGTAATTGATATTCCCAAAGGGTCTTGCCGGTTTGTTTCTCAAAGGCTCTTATCCTTTCGTCTTTTGTTCCGGCGATAAAGACAAGGCCACCGGCGGTAACAATCGGTCCACCATAGTTTTCAGTACCGGTTATCGGAATTCCTTTTTTTGTGAGTTCGGGGAACTCCCCCAGGGGAACTTTCCACAAGTATTCACCAGTATTCAAATCAACTGCACTTAGTGTACCCCATGGTGGTTTAACAGCAGGATACCCATCGGGATCCAAAAACCTGTTTAGCCCGCTTTTCAATATGTAAGGAGGATTATATGGAAAAACGTTTTCGTCATATTCAGTATTTTTTTTATCAACAGCCGCATTACGTCCGTTCACTTCTGGCTTTTTATTTCCTGACCTTCCCCCGGATATTCCTGGCTCAAATTTCGATTTCCGTTGCACTTCTTTGTTAGTAAGGAAGTCCACAATTGCGTTTCTGTCTCTTTGCCCGATGTGTTGGAAGGCAGGCATTCGTCCACTCCCGTTCCTGATTATTGCATTGATCTGTTGACTGTTTAATTTGCCGTCAACATTTATCAATGAGGGATATTCCTTTGATGCCCCTTTCCTGTTCACGCCATGGCAGGCAGCGCAATTCGTAAGATATAATTGTTTCCCCTGTGATATCCGTTCTTGTGTTAACGTCTGTATGTCAGTCATACTAACGTCCCAGACCATCTCATTGACATTCTGATAAAGTATCCCTGTAGGATCTGTCGCATTGCCGCCCCATTCCGCTCCACCACCTATAGCATAATATAAAGATCCTTCAATACTCGGTGGCATGAACTTATCGCCCGACCTGCTGGAAAGAAAACGTTTTTTTACAAATGCATTCGACTCCGGCGAGATGTTTGTAAGATCTTCAATAGTTAATACCTGTCTTGAGAGAGGAGCAGGCTTCAGAGGAAATTTTTGAACGGGCCAGGGCCTTTCACCTGGTAAGCCTTGAGTTGGGACAGATCTTTCTTCAACCGGAAACAAGGATGTACCCTTATCCCTGTCAAGTACATAAATTAATCCGTCCTTTGTTGCCTGGACAACAACATCCACGTTAGAACCCTGGTGTTTGACGGTTACCAGGGCTGGAGGGCATGCTATATCCCGATCCCATAAATCGTGATAGATGGTTTGAAAGTACCAGTTTAGTTTTCCGGTTGAGGCATCAAGTGATAAGATACAATTCGCAAATAAATTTTTACCTGCCCTTTCACCGCCATAAAAATCAGAAGATGGTGAACCGGTCCCAAAATAAACTGCACCCCTTTGTTCATCGAGCACCATGCCCGCCCAGTTATTTGCTCCACCAATTTTTTTGTAAGAGTCTTTTTGCCAGGTTTCATAACCCGGTTCACCGGGCAGAGGTATAGTATGAAACACCCAGATCAGTTTACCGCTCCTAACATCAAATGCCCGGATATATCCCGGTGCGGCGTCACCGCGCTCGGAGACACTGGATCCTATTATAAATATGTTTTTGTAGATGATACCGGGGCTGGTGGCCCGCACGGAAAGATTTGAAACATCGTGGCCAAGACTATCATGGTGCAGGCCTTCATGGAGGTCAACGATGCCGTTATTACCAAACTCATCAATCAAATCACCGGTACCTGCGTTGACCGCATATAAACCGGAACCAGCCGTATACAATAATCGCTTATCATTTCCATCTTCCCAATAAACAAGCCCACGTGCGGGATGGAGCTCCGGCTCCTTGTTCTTAAACGGATCAAACTTCCACAACTCTTTACCGGTTGCTGCTTCAACAGCAAACAATTTAAGCATTGGCGTGAGGCCGTATAATACGTCATTCACCACGATAGGCTGACATTGAATCTCGATATTTCTTCCAAGTTTGTTACGTGCAGAATCTTCAGCAGTATCATAGGTCCAGGCTACCACCAGGTCCTTTACGTTTTTCGTATTTATATCGCTCAGCACTGAGTAACGGTTTCCCTCCTTATTGCCGCCATAGTTTCGCCAGTCGCGATCATGCCGGTTAGTACAACCGGCAGCCACGATAACAAAGGTTAACCAGAGTATAAAAGGATACTGTTGATATTCATGCAGTGTACGAGGTAAGACAGTGGTTGGTAATTTAGAACCTGGCAGCATGTTGGATCACTTTACAAATCAGGAAAAAACTTTTAAAAAAGTGAGTAGCTATTAAAAAAGAAGATACATTTAAGAATAAATTTCTCGCGGACTTTAGACAGAAAGTTACTTTAATTGAATTTCACAAATACAGTTTAGTAGCGATATTTCAAATTATTTTGCAGTAGTTGCATGTTCACCTGTGCTTCCCGGTTATATCATGCGTTGTCCGAAGTTGCATGCTGCATCCGACTTTTTTGACCGGTCGTCATTTCGTTGTTGTTCCTGTCGTTATTGATTTCGTTTTGACTTGTGATTTCTGATCCTGAAACATAAAAAACCGCACAATGTACAACTCATCGAACAGCTCAGGTGTATCCCGCCGCAATGCAATCCAATCAGTATTGGGCGTAATTGGTGGAGGGATGGTATTACCACTTACTTCCTATGCTACGCCACCCGAACGATTGCCTGCCAAAAGAGAAGTAAAAATTACAAAACTTGAAACTTTCCTCATAAAACCCCGTTGGCTTTTCCTGAAAATTCATACTGATGCCGGCGTAGTTGGTTTAGGTGAGCCGCTCCTGGAAGGTCGTGCCCTGACTGTGAAGACAGCCATACAGGAGGTTGAACCATATCTCATTGGAAAGGATCCAAGGCATGTAATCCATCACTGGCAGGCGATTTATCGTCATGCCTTTTACCGTGGTGGCCCCATACTTACAAGCGCCCTGAGTGGGATCGACCAGGCGTTATGGGATATCAAAGGGAAGCTCCTGGGTGTGCCTGTGTATGAACTTTTTGGGGGACCTACGCGTGATCGTGTCAGGGTCTATGGCCGCGCACGTACGCCGGATGACATACGCAAACGAAAAGCCGAAGGGTTTACGGTTATAAAAACATCGCTGGATCATGAACATCCGGCAAACATTGTAGAAAATCCGAAATTTATAAAACGCGCGGTAGACAGTTTCGCTGCTCTGCGTGATGCGGGTGGAAATGATATGGATATCGGAATAGATTTTCATGGAAACATATCACCACAGACTGCCAAACTTATCATCAAAGAACTGGAACCCTATCATCCCATGTTTATTGAAGAACCTTGCCAGGCGCAGAATGCTGATGTGATGGCAGACATCGCACATGGAACGCACTTACCAATAGCTACCGGCGAACGGATCTTCACCAAATGGGGCTTCCGGGAACTACTGGAGAAAAAAGCAGCGAGTATATTACAGCCCGACCTTTGTCATGCCGGCGGTATTACCGAAGGCCGGCTGATAGCAGGGATGGCCGAGTCCTATTATATTCCAATCGCTCCACATAATCCAATGGGTCCGATCTCGCTGGCATCGGGACTTCACCTGGCAGCAAGTATACCCAACTTCCTGGTGCAGGAGCAGGTGTCACTCGGTGAAGGCTACCTGAAGAATCCATTCAAGCTACAAAAAGATGGTACGGTAATGATTCCTGATGGTCCGGGTCTTGGAATTGAACTTGACGAAGATCAGATAAAAGATAAGATCGGTCATGACTGGAAGAACCCGGAAACATATAATTTCCTGGATGGATCGGTTGTGGACTGGTAAATATTTATCTGAGTGAGTTCTTTATAGCGGATAAATTGCGCGTCTTATGAAGATATTATTAATCGTTGCTACTTGTTCTTTCATCCTCGCGTGCACCAGCCAACGCGCGATCCCTGTGAACAGTGATGGTGTGATCAGCGTTGAAATTGACAACGTCATGTTGGAAGTAGATCCTGCGACCGGCGCCAGAATTACAGCTTTGCGATATCAAGGGAAAAACTTTCTGACAGGTAAGGATATTCATCCTGACTATTGGGGTTCTACTTTATGGCCCAGTCCTCAAAAAGAGTGGGGTGGGAACCCTCCACCGGAGCTCGACAAACAGTCGTATGCGCTGACGATAGACAATAAGGTTATTAAAATGGTGAGTAAAAAGGACGAAAAGTATGGCTATGTCTTTTCAAAAGAAATTTACGGTGATAAGAGGAATGGGTCATTCAATATCAGGTATACAATCTTAAATAATTTAGACCAGGTGAGAACTGTAGCTCCATGGGAGGTAACCCGTGTACATACAAAAGGGCTCGCGTTTTATCCGAAAGGAACTGGCGAAAGAAGGGGAAACCTGGCAGGTTTTGCAGAAGATATAGATGGAATCACCTGGTTCAGGTACGATGAGCAAAAAATTCCCGCGTCCCACAACAAATTTTTTGCCGATGGGTCAGAAGGATGGGTAGCACAGGTAAATGATGATTTGATTTTTATCAAAAAATTCCCTGACATTCCCGCGGAGCAGGCAGCCCCCGGAGAATCTGAAATTGAAGTTTACACAAACCCCGGGAAATCATATGTTGAAATAGAACAGCAGGGAGCATACGAAACATTGCAGCCGGGCGCATCGTTGACCTGGGAAGTCCGGTGGTTTCTGAGAAAGATTCCCGGCAACATCAATCGCGTGCCCGGTAGCCCGGATCTTGTTGCCTTTGTAAGAAATGTCCTGGAGAAACAGTGAGCCGATATCAATTCGGACGCTTGTATGTTTGATAATTGACTATACAGGATTCACCATCAAGTCACTAAACATTTATGACACCATTATGCCTAGTTCGGTAAGATCCATTATCGGATCACATAGTGCATCATAGCATCAGCATCACTATCGGACCAGATAATACCACATACTATCATGATCCACATCGGAGCACATTATGCTTCAAAGTAGCATGATCCTCATCGGGCGACATCAGGCTGCATACTATCATGATCGTGATTGACCGACATAATACTGCATAATATCATGATTCTTATAAGACCACATAATGCTTCATGATATCATAATCCATATCGGACCACCAGGGATTATTGAGTCATCATCCATGATGGCACCACAATTTATCCCGGAACCAGCATAGTGCAGCACAGTGAAGAATAGCATCTCAATGTGATTCCCTTTTTTGAACCAAAAATCGATAAATCTCCATGCAGAGAAGACTGGCAAAGCATCGGACCGATGCCAGCAAAACATAACAATCAAACAGCAACTGTCAAGGTGATACCTCCTTCGATATCCTTCAACGTGTTAATTTTATAATGTGAAAGTTCATTTATAATTTTTTTAATTATTAAAAACTTTTAGTTTAATTTAAATAACAAATAAGAACTACTGGTCTTTTGAAAACCTGACCACGTCTAAAAAATAATACAGGTTTTCCTGGCCTCTCTTTCGTAATTTTTTTTTGCAATCAATATTACTCCGTGCCATCCTAATAGTAGCGATTACTGATCTCTGGTTAATTCCTTCGTGCAAGCCGCCTTGTGAAGCCTTGTAGTGTTTGTTGCCTCATTAGTAGTGCATCGCAGTATCGAAGTCCTATTTCAGCAGGCTTATTGTGTCTGACCTGAAATCGTGCAAGGGATGTCACCATGTTCCAGTCTTCCGGTAGTTATTGATATTAAAACCATACATAGACCTATTCAACCAGACCTGTCTCATTAGTCATAAGCTGCAATTGCCTGGTGATTTGCAATTGCATAAAACCTGTATATGCAAAGAAGAAAGTTTCTTAAGTCTGCTCTTGTCGGATCAACAGCTGTATTCACCGGATCTTCGTTGCTTAATGCCAGCCCCTGCCATGTAAATGGAGCTACTTCATCACTTAAGATCACTAAAATCAGGTATTACAGTATACCGGGATATAACAAGCCATTATTTAACCAGGCCCGGGGAGTTGTTGAAGTTGAAACTAACCAGGGCATAATCGGTATCGGGGAAGGAGGTTCCAAGGATATGATAGAGCAGTGTGCACAGATGCTGATTGGTGAAGATCCTTTCAGGATTGAACACTTATGGCAATACCTCTACAGAGGAATGTTTTATCCACCCGGCCGGGAAAAACTTCATGCACTCGGAGCTTTGGAAATGGCTTTATGGGATATCAAGGGTAAAGCGCTGAATGTGCCGGTGTACGAATTGTTTGGTGGCTCCACCCGCGAATATGTTGAGTGCTACGCCACTGGTTTTGCTGCTTCCAAAGGAACAACCCAGGAAGAAAGAGCCCGTGATTGTATTGCGGCCGGCCTTAGATCTTATCGCATAGGGCCCACCGGTGGCAATGGCGAAGAGCGATTTGATTTTTATGATAATGCCAAAAAAACCATCGAGTTCTGCAAACGAATTGATGGTGCAGTGGGAGGTGGCGGCAACTGGGCAATTGATCTGCACACGAGGTTTGATCTGACTGAAGGGATAAAGATCTGCCATGCGCTCGAAAGCCTGGAGCCCTATTTCATTGAAGACATAGTGAGGTCAGAGAATCCCGGCGTTTACAAGACGGTGCGTCAAATGACTAAGGTGCCGATCGCTGTGGGCGAGCAGTTTGGTGACCGCTGGGATGTAAATGAACTTATTGAAAACAGGTTGATTGATTACTCAAGGGTTACGGTACCAAATACCGGTGGGTTGAACGAGTTCAAAAAGATCTGTACCATGGCGGAAACACACTATGTCGGCATGATTCCCCATTTCACCGGTCCCTTATCTACCGCCGCACTTGTTCATGTACTGGGATCAAGTTCACCCGCCAGATGCCTGATGGAACTGGCTGGTGGAGCGCCTGAAAAACCCGCTTATTTTAATGACGATTACATCATATTCAAAAATGGCAAGTTATATCTTAACCCGGCTCCGGGCTTAGGTGTAAAATTTGATCCGAAGAAGGCAACCTTCGTGATGGAGGTCACTGCCAAAACCAAATTCCCCCATCCATACCTGTTAAGCCCCGATGGAGCCATCCATAATTGGTAACCTGATTGTTAACGCTCATAAACAACTATAATTAATCAGCCTAAAAAAAGTCTTCAAAGTAACTGATCAAAAATTTTCATAAGCGATTCACTTTCCTGAACCATCATTTAAAACGATTGCGATGAAAAAATTCAAACTCCTTTTTGCTCTAATTTTTTTATGCCATGGCTATTTGTTTTCCCAGAATCTGAATATTACGGGTAAAGTAACAGGTCGTCAGGGTGAGAACCTTACACGTGTAACCGTAACCGTTAGCAGCTCCAAACAAGCTACCGTAACAGATGACAATGGTAATTATTCCATCTCTGTTCCGGCAAACGACACGCTTACCTTCACCTCGGTTGGCTATCTTCCCCAAACCATTCCGGTTGAAGCCCGGACTGTCATTGATGTGAAGCTTGAACCTGATGCTAACAACCTTGATGATGTGATCGTGACGGCACTTGGAATCCGGAAGGAAACGAAAAGGTTGGGTTACGCAACGGCCTCCGTAACCGGTGAACAAATTACCACCAACCGAACCCCGAATGTTGCGAGTGGTTTACAGGGAAAACTCGCGGGGGTAAACATATCAACGATGGGAACCGGGCCTGCAGGCTCGGCGAAGATCAGGATCCGGGGCCAGTCATCTTTCAGTAGCCTGAACAGCCCCCTGATAGTCATTAACGGTGTACCAATGGATAACACAACATTTGCGCTGGGAAGTGGTAATGGATTCAGGGCCGGCCAGGTAAACAGTACAGATGGAGGAGATGGTCTCAGTAGCATTAACCCGGATGATATTGAGTCGATAACAGTGCTGAAAGGTGCCACCGCATCTGCGCTTTATGGCTCCAGGGCTAAGGACGGAGTTGTGATGGTTACCACAAAAACAAAGGGATCGGCCAAGGGTATCGGGGTAGATTATAATCTGAATTACACAGAAGATACGCCCCTTGATTTCACAGACTTTCAATATGAATATGGTCAGGGAGAAAGAGGTGTCAGGCCGACCACTCCCTTTCCACAATCTGCCGTCTGGAGTTTTGGAGAAAAGTTTCAACCCGGGATGACCCAGGTTCTGTTTGATAATGAAACTTATCCCTATGAGCCTGTTTATGACCGGTATAAAAAGTTCTACAGAACAGGTAAAAATCTTACCAATACTGTTACACTTTCGAACAATGGAGACAAGGGCGGATTCAGCCTGTCGTTTTCAAATACGGATAACCGGGGCATCATGCCTAAATCCGAGTTCAACCGTAAAACAATAAATCTTGGCTTTACGCAGAACGTCGCAAAGGGGTTAACTGTTTCCGGTAACATCAATTACTCAAACGAGCACAATACAAATCCGCCCCAGGTAAACACCCAGGATATGGCAGTACCAACTGTATTGTATACGCTGGCCAATTCGATGCCTTTTCATGCAATGGAACAGAACCAGACTTTGCCAAATGGAAACGAATTTGTGATGTCAAGGTTTTTGGTGAGAAACAATCCTTACTACTCGGTAAACCACCGGTTTGAAAATATAGAAAGAGACAGGTCCATCGGAAATATTGCCCTGAGGTACCAGGTGAACCCCTGGATTTATATACAGGGAAGAATTGCGCAGGATATGTATACCCGGGCACAGGATTATAATATACCTAATGGCTATGCGCCGATTCCTGCAGCACCAACGGGCTTTATTAACGGTTCCTATACGCAGGACATCCGGCGATTCCGGGAAAGGAATTATGACTTCCTGGTTGGCGCAAGTCCCAAGTTAAATGATTTTGCACTTGATCTCACTCTTGGTGGTAACCAGATGTACCGGAGACAGGAATACAACAGCGTTAGTGTGACTGACTTTGTACAACCCGGGCTGTACACCATATTGAATGGAAGAATAAAAGATCCGTTATACAGTAAATCGGAAAGAAAGGTAAATTCATTGTACGGAGCAGCGGAGTTCTCCTATAAAAACTTTGTCTTCCTGAATTTTACAGCACGCAACGATTGGTTCTCAACGCTCGCGCCGGAAAATCGAAGTATCCTTTATCCATCTGTTACCGCTAGTTTTGTTTTCACCGATGTATATAAGAACCGGCCTGGTTGGTTAACTTATGGAAAAGTGAGGGCAGCTTATGCGGAGGTCGGCGATGACAATGTTGCTCCCTATTCCAATGTATTATATTATTCTGTCAACAATAATCTTTTCCCTAATCCAGCAGGGCAGAACATTCCCGTTGGCGGTATCAATGCATCAACTATTCCCAATGCTGATCTTCGTCCGTTGAGAGTTTCAGAAACTGAGTTTGGCGTGGAGCTAAAGTTCCTCAACAGCAGGATCGGGTTAGACTTTACCTACTACCGCAAGATCACAAACGACCAGATCCTGGCTGCGCAGGTATCAGACGCCTCATCGTATACAAACCAGCTGATCAATGTTGGCCGGAGTATGAATAAAGGTCTGGAAATGCTATTGACAATCGCTCCAATTGTTACCAAGAACTTCAGATGGGATGTTAGCGCCAATGCTTCCTTTAATACTTCAGAGGTATTACAATTAGGTCAATCCGCGGCAGACACGGTAATCGCTGTGGGAGGTGGCGGCGGCCGCTTCGTTAAACAGGTGGTCGGGAAGCCGATCGGAGCCTTGTATACGTTTTTATACCAGCGCGATGCGCAGGGCCGGCAGATCTTTGATGCCGCCAGTGGAAGACCATTGCGAAACAGTTATGATACTTATGTCGGCAATGTGTTGCCAAAGTATTTCGGGGGAATTACAAATTCATTTACGTACCACGGTATCAACCTTACTGTGCTGATAGACTTCAAGCTGGGGGCAAAAATGATAGCGGGTTCGAATATGAACGCGCTGCGGCATGGATTACATAAAAGAACACTTGTAGGTCGTGAGCAGGGTTATGTGATTGGTGTGGGGGTGAACCCGGATGGAAAAGTCAACGCTACAAAATCTGATCTTCAGCCATTTTATGAAACACCCAATGTCTTGGGCGTAAATGAAGATTTCGTATTCGAGTCAGGCTTCTGGAAGTTACGCCAGATCACACTGGGTTATGACTTCACAAAACACCTGAAGAACCTGAAGTTTGTAAAAGGGTTAAAACTCAGTGCTGTTGCTAACAATGTGGCTATACTGAAAAAATGGACCGAAAACATGGATCCGGAAAATGTCGCAAACATATCCGATAACGAGACCGGCCTTGATTTCTGGACAGCCGTGCCGCCCACAAGAAGCATAGGCGTTAATCTGAACATCAAGTTTTAGGATGATCTATCCGGATAAGCAATAGGATGATCCCCCTGAACAAAAGTTTCAGGGGAATTACACTGACAGTAAAGTTTTTGTGATATCTAACCGGGCCTAAAGTTCCGGGAAACCTGGACTCAGCAACAGTTTCAATGATAAATAATTATTTGAAGCACCATAAAAAAATAGTTATGAAAAATATTAAGATCTATCTGCTTGCCATGGTCACAGCGATGTGTACGCTTACAAGCTGCGATAAGGATTTTGATGAATTAAATGTCAATACGGTCGATCCGACAACACTGGATCCCCAGTTCATTATGAACCGGGCAATTATCGAATCTACCTATCCTGATAATTTTGCAACCCTGCAAATGCTGACCTACAATTTCGGCATTGTTCAACAAATTATAACACCATTCGGTAGTTCACTATCCGGTGGTAACTATAATATCTTCAACCCGGCCAATACAACTCCTGTCTGGATAAATTTTTACAGGAACGTCCTCAAGCAAAATTTTGACGTGATTGAAAAAACCAGGGGAGATAATGCCCGTACTAATCTTTACAATGAGGCAAGGATATGGAGGGCTTATGCTTTTATGATACTGACCGATACTTACGGCGATATTCCATACAAGGAAGCGGCACAGGGTTTTATTTCAGGGATAATTCAACCCAAATATGACAAACAGGAAGATATTTATAAGGACATCTTAAAAGAGATTGATGAAGCTACAGTTGCACTAGATGCCGCAAAAGCTACATCTACCGGTGATATCCTGTATGGAGGTGACATCGTGAAATGGAAAAGATTCGGGAACTCGCTCCTGCTGAGAGCCGGAATGAGATTGTCGAAGGTGGCACCCGACCTGGCAAGAACATATGTTGCAAAGGCGGTTGCGGGCGGATTGATGCAGACCAGCAATGATGATGCGATATTGCGACACACTTCTTTATACAACAATTGGATAGCCGTCCATTTAACTGCAAGAGAGAAAGCAAATTTTTACCTGGCTAAGCCATTTGTGGATTTCTTAAAGAACAATAATGATCCAAGACTCAGGTCGATAGCATATCGCCATGTAGGTGCAAAGTCAGGCGCTGAACAGGCACCACCACGCACCACAACTGACCCGGCGCTTCAAATAGGAATGCCCATGGGTTATGATGACGTATCCATAAAAAATACATTTCCAACATATGGCGTGGCCAGTCTTTACGATTATTCGCAGGTTAACCTCAACACCATTCTTAAAGTAACGTCTCCGGAATATCATGTCACCTATTCTCAAACCCAATTGTTGCTGGCCGAAGCTGTTGTCCGTGGATGGACAACCGGCGATGCCAGCCAGCTGTTTCATTCGGGAATCAGGGCACATATGCGGCAAATGGCAGATTATGATGCCAGCGCTGCAATCAGTGAGAGCGCAATTCAGACTTATTTAAATGCCAATCCACTGAATACAGCCACTGCGCTGGAACAAATCAATACGCAGTATTGGGTTTCTGCCTTTATGAATGGTGCCGAATTGTTTGCTAATTTTCGCCGGAGTGGTTTTCCCGCGCTCACCAAAAATCCATATCCTGGTTCCGAAATCACTGGCAATTTTATACGGAGGATGCCTTACCCCGATAGTGAGATCATTACTAATTCAGCTAATCTTAATGCGGCGATAGCACAACAAGGCAAAAACGATCTTAACACCCGGATCTGGTGGGATAAATAATTTGTTGATTAACACAAAGGACATTTAATTTCATTAATCCTGTCTCATCAAAACTGAACGAATGGTTGTTGCAAAAAAAATCCGGAACTACCGATGGCTCGTTGTTGTTTTATTGTTTTTTGCTACTACCATAAATTATATTGACAGGCAGATCATTGGTTTATTAAAACCATTGCTGGAAAAAGAATTCAACTGGTCAGAAACGGACTTCGCTCATATCATTATGGCCTTCACCGCTGCCTACGCAGCAGGGCTTTTGTTTTTCGGATGGCTGATAGACAAGATAGGAACCAGGCTGGGATATACTATCACGGTGATCGTCTGGAGTGTTGCCGGAATGCTTCACGCGCTCGCCCGTAGTGCTTTTGGCTTTGGCCTGGCAAGGGTTGGACTTGGTTTAGGAGAGGCAGGTAATTTTCCTGCCGCCATGAAAACCGTGGCTGAATGGTTTCCAAAAAAAGAAAGGGCGTTGGCTACGGGTATCTTCAATGCCGGTACCAGTATAGGTGTAGTAGCCGCGCTTTTCATTGTTCCCTTGATTCTAAATTATTACGGCTGGCAGGAAGTATTTTGGATCACCGGAGCTTTAGGATTTGTTTGGTTGATTTTCTGGTTGATGTTTTACGATATTCCATCAAAACAAAAACGGCTGTCAGCTGAGGAATATACATTGATCAAAAGTGGCCAGGATGCTGAAAATGTGAACGCTGGCGCCGGTGTCAAAGTCAAATGGCAAAAGTTATTCCTGTTCCCACAAACCTGGGCCATGATCACCGGTAAAGGATTAATAGATCCTATTTTTTGGTTCTTTCTGTTTTGGTTGCCGTCCTATTTCTCATCGATATTCAGCCTTGACCTGAAAAAACCCAGTCTGGAACTGATGATTATTTACGCAGCTACAACCATCGGGAGCATTGGCGGTGGTTACTTATCATCCTTGCTGATCAAAAGGGGATGGCCGGTAATCAGGGCAAGAAAAACAATTCTTATCATCCTGGCAGTGCTGGAGGTGTCGATCATCCTGGCACAATTTGCAAAAGAAGCCTGGCTTGCCGTTGGCCTCATCAGCCTGGCTGTGGCTGCTCACCAGGCATGGGCAACGAATGTATTTACGCTCGCTTCCGATCTGTTCCCGACTGAGGCCGTCAGTTCAGTAACCGGCATCGCCGGAATGGCGGGGGCGGTTGGAGGTATCCTGTTTCCGATCCTGATAGGATACCTGCTGGATAGCTACAAATCAGCTGGTAATCTTGCAGGAGGCTATCACCTGATCTTTACGCTTTGCGGATTCACATATTTGATTGCCTGGATCATAATTCACCTGCTTACCCGTAAAAGGGGAAAAGTAAATCTCAATAGTTTAACCTGATCGGATAAAAATTTAAAACGAAGTCAATGAAAACACCTGAAATCGAATTCTCATCAAGCCGGCGCGACACTCTTAAAAAGCTTGCTCTGGGGTCAACAGCCGGTTTACTCGGCCTACTGGGAAGTCCTGCTTTAAACGCCCGTGAATCGCATGTGCATGAAGGTTATAAAGCGGGTGTACCACCTGTAAAAATCAAAAGCGTGAAAGCGATTGCCACCGCGCCCGAAGGCATCAACCTGATAGTGGTGAAGGTTGAGACCACGGAGCCTGGTTTATATGGCCTTGGCTGTGCGACCTTCACGCAACGGGCAGTTGCGGTGGTAGCTGCAATCAACAGCTATCTCAATGAATTTTGCGTGGGTAAAGATGTTGACAATATAGAGGATATGTGGAACTCGGCCTATGTAAGTTCGTACTGGCGCAATGGACCGGTATTGAATAATGCACTGAGTGGATTGGATGAGGCATTGTGGGATATAAAAGGGAAACGTGCTAATATGCCCGTGTACCAGTTACTTGGTGGTAAGAGCCGGTTTGCTGTGGACTGTTATGCGCATGCCAGTGGCACCTCACCGGAAGCCGTTGCCGAAAGTGCACAAAAGTTAATGGCCCAGGGGTTCCGCCATGTAAGGATCCAGCAGGGTGGTTATGGCGGAGTGGGGGCATTGGCCCAAAAGCCGGATTACGAGGCAGCGGGTTATGGTTATGAAGGAGATAGTTTTATGAACGAACGGGCATATCTGAAAGCGGTTCCAAAGATGTTTGAGATGACCCGTAAAGTCTGTGGAGACGAAGTTGAATTGTTACATGATATTCATGAACGTGTTCAACCTATGGATGCTATCAATATGATTAAAGCGACGGAAGATTACCGCCCGTATTTTATCGAAGACCCCTTCTCACCAGAAAACATGGAGTGGTTCAAACAGCTGAGGGCAAGTACCACGGTACCTATTGCGATGGGTGAGCTGTTTAACAATATCAATGAATTCAAAATGCCGATGGTTAATCAATGGTTCGATTATATACGGGTGCATGTGTCCCAGATTGGCGGGATAACGCCTGCCATGAAAATTGCCAGGTTGGGCGAATGGTTCAATATAAAAACAGCCTTCCATGGTCCTGGTGATGTATCACCGGTGGGACATGCGGCTCATGCCCATATCGATCTGGCCGTGTGGAACTTCGGCATACAGGAAGCGGTTAATTTCTCAGATAAACTGAAGAGCATTTTTACTGGTTGCCCGACTATGAAGAATGGTTACATGTCAGTAAATGAAGTTCCGGGCCTGGGCGTGGATGTTAATGAAAAAGAGGCAGCCAAATATCCGATTGGTACAAAGTCGAGGTGGCAGGTAAGAAAAAGTGATGGCACCATCATCAGACCATAGTTACCTCGGAATTGAATACAGCCTGGTTAACGAGATCCTTGCATCCCATAAATGGAATTGCTATGATGCACAGTCAACCAGGCTGTTGTATTTTTAAATTATGTCTGTAACCGGCTGAGTGAATGTGCTATCGGCACACAGCAATCAGTAATCCCTAAGAAACAATCAGAGTCAGATATGAGTAATTTGTAATTAATTAATTTACTGGGGCTTGCTGCGAGGTATTTTTTGGTCCACCCAGTTTAAAAACCACTCCGCCACCAAGCGAAAACTGGTAAACAGAAGAATAGGTAGATAAGCCGGGACTAACACCACCTGTACCAAAATAGATTCCACCACCGGCGCCCTGTGCCACTGATGTGAGTCCTGTCTGTAATTTAATCCCCACCTTTTCTGAAGCCCATATGTTCGTACCCAGTTTTATTGCCCAGGCAAATTTAGTAAAGTTCCTATCTTCACCAGTTTCCGGATCGCCGAGATTTATAAGACCCACACCGAGTTGTATACCAAAGAAGGGTTCCACCGCAGGTTTCCAGGGGAAGTATTTGTTTGTTCCAATCATGATATAGTTGATTCCCAGATCAAAATCCTTTGTCTTGACATTATTAATAGCTACATTATCATCATAATATGTAGTGGGGGCTTTAGTGTCTTCCCGCAGATAGGTAAGCTCAACACCCATGTTCGGAATCACCATATATTCCACACCAAGACCCCACAGGAATCCGGCCTGCACCGTTCCATCATAGTAGGAGGTGTTAGAATAATACGAATCTACGCGGTCATCAAATACATAATTGCCATAAAGATTTAACCTGAATTCTGGTTGCTTTTGTGCATTCACCTGGATTGTACAAAATAAAAGGACGATCAATAATATTTTCATGTCTCAATTTTTTTTGCGTGACTAATAATTAAGTTTATAGTTAATTCCAAATACAATTCCGAAATCCAACTTGCGGCTATCACTGCCCGGGGGCTTGCTATCATAGTTATTATAAGGTTCAAGACTCAGATAGAAGTTTTTGAAGACCTCCCAGCTAACACTCATGGAACCATCGTTTCTGAAACGCCCGCTTTCGGACAGACTATAATAGAAGGTCTCAGCGAGCAAGAAGTTAATTTTTGGATGTTCAAACCTGAAAAAATTAATTTCTAATTGCCCGAATAATTCTGTCAGGTTTCCTGATTCGACATTCTCCGTACTTCGTTCCTGGTTCACAACTACACCACCTCTTGCCCACGTATACACATGTTTACTTGTATAGAATTTGTTGCCGATGCCAAGACCTTCCTGGAACCTTCTCTCCAGACCCAGTTCGAGGTTTCGTTGGTAACTAACGAAAATGGTGGCAAACCAGTTCCTGATAAAATAGTAATTGTATTTCAGGTTCACTTCTTCCTTTTCCCTGTTGAACAAACTGTCGTATATAGTATAAATGCCCAGGGTCGTCAGGTTCAGTTCACCCTTACGGGAGCTGTATTTGATTTTGGAGTCAAAGTTAAGTCGGCCAAATCCGCTCGACCTGGTATAGGTATAACCTATTCCGACAGTGCCGGTAAACCGCTGTGCTATTGATTTGTCAAAAGCATATAACACAGAAATATCTTCCACATTTATTGTCACAGTATCGGAACCACTGCTCACATAGATACTGTGTGTAGCCGGATGTGCATGGATGGTGCCGAAATAAACCTGGCCCTCGACCGTTTCAATCCTGAAAATTTTCCTTATCGCCGACATCGTCCTTAATTTTCGTAATTGAACCGTAATGTCATTTGCATCATCCGGATCAAATGTTACCACGCCTAACTTCGCTGATATAAGTTTTCCGACTACTATCGTTCCATTGGTAAAAAACACCGTATCTTTTAATGCCTGGGAATTTGCAAAAGAGCATATCAGCAGGCATATACATATGGTGATGATCCTCATTCATGTGTTATTAACAATCGGTTTGAACATTGTCTATCATCATTTTCTTTCACTGTCACAACCTTGTATTCGCTCGGCCGGTAACACCCGTACTGCTACTTTATATTATTTTTTTCCCAGGCCCGGACTTTTTTTCTTGCTTCATCAAAAAGCCTGATATAGTTTCCCTTTCTGATCTTTTCACTTGTTCCCGGAGAAAGCGCTTTCCAGAAAGGGCCATACATTTCGTATACTGATAAATAAAACTTTTGATCCGGCGGTGCTACCACATCTGAGCCGAATAAAAATCTGTCAGGATAATTATTCATCAGCCGGGCACTATTTTCAATGGAAGCCGGGGATGACAGGATGTATTTAGCCACCTCATCCCAGGAGATATCGAAATATACATGAGACATCGCGGGATCATCCAGGATTTGTTTTACGACCTCTATGTGGGTGGAAGATCTTTCCCCGGTAGGAGTGGATGCCAGCCCGACCGGGTGAACGATCCGGCCAAGACCAATATGCGCCCAGATGATGGTAGTTTTCGGATGACGTTTCAATACCTTTTTCATCTGGTCAAGATAAACCGGTTCGGTCTTGTCTTTTGCCATGGGCATATCCATGTCATTATGCAACACAACAACCAAACCCACTTTGCCTGCAAAATCAAGTATACTGTCAAGTGCGGGATTGGTGAGGCTGGCTACTTCGCCGGCCACTTTGGAAGAAACAAATTCCTTGTGTATAGAAAATTCTCCGATACCGGTAAACACGTTTGGAAAAGTACGCAACACCCGTTCAATATGTTTGTATGCATACATGTCAGCCGGATTGAAACCGGTGATCATTGGGTCAAGCCGGCTCTGCTGCTGCGGGGGGAGCGACTTATATTGCATAGCAATATATGCATCAGTAAATGAATAGTAATATAGGGGTGCATCTGACTGCAGGTAATAAGTGGGGGCGAAATTTCCTGAATTCTGGTAAGACCATTGTTGTTGCACCGGAATTCCAAATAAGGTTGAACGACCAACTTTATCGCCCATCAACTGAACAAATTTGCTGGCAGTAATACCTTCCTGGATATAATTGGTAAGATGAAAATGGCTGTCATTGAACAGGATCTCATCCGCTGTATTTTTCGTCTGTGCCAACAAATTGTTGCAAACAAGAAGCATTGAAACGATCTGTTTACTATACATGTTTGTTCTCATTCTTTCATTAAGTAATCATCCTGTCCAATTGATTTAACCGCGACTTTTGACAAACTGGTTGCCTTCCTTTCAGGACGGGATTTCGAAGTTTACAATGCCGGGACAGCTATTAAGGAGCCAGTTCGCCCTTCATCCATCAAGCCGGAATAAATTCCTACATACATTGTGCCTTCAAACCGCCATAGACCGAGCTGAAATCCTGACCTTTAGCTACCATGCAACGATGTGGCAGGGTCATCAGTAGTCACATTATCCGGAATGATAAGGATATCCTGGGAAGAGCAAAACACTTCCCAGGAAGTATTGCCTTTTGAAACTGGTAACGATATTCTGTATTACTGCTTTGGTTCAACCAGGTATGGGTTGACTTTAAGCTCCTTTACGATATCATAAATAACCTTCTGGGCTTTTACACTGTTGCCGACAACGTTAAGTGGGGGAGAGATCACGGCTATTCCAAATTTGCCGGGACACACGGCAATTATTCCGCCCCCAACGCCGCTTTTGCCTGGTAAACCCACTGCATATAGCCATTGACCCGAATCATCATAAAGGCCCGCGGAAGCCATGACGGACAAGGTGAAAGCACTGGTTTCAGGTGACACGACCTTTGCCTTTGTGATCGGGTTGATTCCACCACTTGCCAGGGTTGCTGCCATTACGGCAAGGTTTTTGGCATTGACGTTAATTGCACATGCGCGTGTATATATGTCAGTCGAAACAACAGGATTGAAGTACATGCGGCCATAAGCCAACAAAAGATGAGCGATAGCCTGGTTTCTTAAATTATCACCGGCTTCGCTTATGTATACAGGTTGATTCACCTCTAATTGCGCTCCTGCAAAATCATTATGAGTCTTTATGATATTCGCCCATTTAGCAGCAGAGTCTGCTCCTCCGATCATACTTACCGCCGCTATGGCTCCGGGGTTAACGAGGGGATTGATTTCCTTACCTTTCTGAAGCTCTATGGCGATAATTGAATTAAACCGGAGACCAGTAGCATCAACACCAATTTTATCCATTACCGCTTTCGGACCTTGTTCTTCAATCACACGTGCCAGTGTAAATACTTTGGATATTGATTGGATTGATACCCGGGATGTAAGGTCACCTTTTGTGAAGATCTGGCCATCTGCAGTCACGATCGCTATGCCAAATATATTCGGGTCAACATTCGCCAACTCTTTGATATAGTCCGCATTTTTGCCTTCTTTGAGATCTTTGTATTTCTCATATGCCCTGTCTATAGCAGCCTGGTAAGGCGGTGCAGCCTGGGTTGTTGCGGATTTGCTTGCCGCTGTCTTGGATTTTGTTCCCTGCGCAATAACTGTTGTAAACGGCAGCGTCAGACTGACTATGATCAGTATCCTGCCAGCCAGGGTCATTATTTTTTTCATTTTTATTTATTTTGCATTTTAGAATTAGGTTATGGTGTTGCCTTGACAAATCATATTGAATCTTTTCATAGGATAGCCAGCACATTAATCAGGCGACTATTCCCCGGGATTACGTGTCTATTTTTTCTGCCCGGTCATTGCTGCAGGATCAAGCAGTTTTTTGATCTGGTCTTCAGTTAATAATTTCTTCTCTCTTATTAATTCAAGAATACCTTTGCCTGACTGTAGTGCTTCTTTTGCTAACTCGGTGGTTTTTTCGTAGCCCAACACAGGGTTAAGAGCTGTGACAATGCCAACACTTCTCTCGATATAATTTTTCAACACTTTTTCGTTGGCGGTAATTCCATCAATACAGTTTTTCCGAAACAAAGGCATTGATTTATAAAGTATCGCCTGTGATTCCATAATTGCAATAGCTACCACTGGTTCGTATGCATTTAACTGTAGTAATCCGTCCTGTGATGCCATCGTTACAGTTACGTCATTGCCGATAACTTTGAAGCACACGTTATTCATCAGTTCGGGCATTACGGGATTTACTTTT
>NZ_JBTLQG010000049.1:0-34247 GCF_054461535.1 Flavitalea antarctica | reverse complement strand
TCATAAATCAGGTCGAAGTTATAAGTGACATTCAGAATTTTGTTGACTTTCATAACGATGAGATTGGTCCAGAATACGTCTACATTCTGTGGCTTGGCCTCATTTTCCTCTATACTGATCTGACCGGGACCAGTAGCTGTAAAACGCTCAGTACCGAGGTAATTGGAGTATAGGTCGAGACGGCTCTTATAACTGACATTTTTAAACACCTCCTTGTTAAAAGTGACCGAGGCAAAACCTCCAACTTCTGTTCTTACTTTCCTGTTTGGATTCACTCCGTATAAAGCCGCCAGGGGAAGTTCGAAGCCACCTCCATCAGCAGTGGGAATTACACCGTTGGGAAAATAATAGCTATTGGGATCGTTGGTGGCAAACACAAATCTGCCGGAAACCGGGGAAAGAAAAATATTAAAGTATGGTGTCGGATGGTAGTCGATACCCGCTGCCACAATAAGGTATGCCGGCGACATAAATTTCGACGTTATCTTCTGGTAGTCTTTACCCAGGTAGTCATAATCATAACCGGGAGCAAACTGGCTGCGAAAGTTTACAACTCCTGCGAGGCTGAATTTGTCGTTCAACGCGTGACCCGCCTTACTGTACAGATCTATCTTGTCATCTGTCTTGCGGAGGCCGTTAGACGTTGTATTGATCATCGCATACCCGAGGTCAAGTGTGTTTTCCCATTTGAATCTTCCGGATTTATAACGCGCGTATACACTTAGATAACCCGCAAGCGATAACGAAAACTTTTCGGCTCCCGCAGCCCAGTTTTTACTGGATCCCTGGCCGGCATTTAAGGTGACGACTCCCCCCGTTCTCCATCCGCTGATATGGGTGGTGTCGTTGGCAAAGCCTTTTTTATCTGATGTTTCTTTTATGGTTTTGATTACCGGATCCTGTGCCGTTAACATGGTAACAAAAACGAGCAGGATTGAAAAGGACAAAAAGAGTTGCTTCATATTAAAAGGTTTGTGTGAAAAATATGTTGCGCAGTAATACTGTTGTACGACAGCATCTGACATCAGTGTCGTTAGTCAGCGTTGTTCAATACAAATATTCACTGGTGTTGTTCAATGCCGCTATATAATGGCTCCATCCAATGCTCTGGCGCTTTAGCAATGTTTATTGCCGTTATACACCATCGCCATTCAATGCCATTACACCATTGTATCCGCTTATCCGCTGGCTCTGTTCAATGCCATTATACATTGTATCTGGCTATGCGCTGACTCTGCTCAATGCCGTTATATATTGTACTGGTTATGCGCCAGCTTTATTCAGTGATTTATGCCATACTTATTCAACGGCCTTATCACGACTGTTGTTCTGTTTTATTGATCGTCTATTCCCTCTCGCGGACAGTTTATAGCATGAGGGTTCCCAGGATTGACAAAAGCCATACCAATGGTCTGCGGTTAAAAGAATTAACTGCTCAGGCGATTAAATAAATATAGGTGCTACTTAACAGGCTATTGTTACCGTTTAGGAGCTTCAAACGATAACCTTTCAAGGCAAACAATGCGGTAGTAATGGTGAACGGGGAATGACAACCTTACCCTGGAATGTATCCCTGATCTCAGGGCTTTCTAAGCTCGTCACGAATTTCCATAAGAAGTACCTCCGTGGTAGTCGGACCTGCAGGTGCGGGAATTTCTTTCCGGTTAAAGCGGTTCATTGCCCTGATGATAAGAAACAGGATAAAAGCAACAATAAGAAAATTAATACAGGCTGACAAAAAAACGCCATATTTCACGGTCCCGAAAACGGTTAACTTGTCCAGGTCCGTCAGGTTAGCTCGCTCTAGTATCGGCTTCAGAAGCAACGGCGTAATGACATCCTCAATAAGAGAGTTAACGATTTTACTGAAGGCCGCGCCGATAATAACACCTAT
Organism: Flavitalea antarctica; assembly: GCF_054461535.1. NCBI lineage: Bacteria > Pseudomonadati > Bacteroidota > Chitinophagia > Chitinophagales > Chitinophagaceae > Flavitalea > Flavitalea antarctica. The sequence continues at coordinate 32,353 of NZ_JBTLQG010000049.1, read as the reverse complement.
AGCGAGATCTACAACATTGCCTTTCATGGCAAACTGTTTGAATTCATTTAGAAAACCCATAGAACAATTTTTATTGGTTAACGATTGATGCTACAGTAATTTAACTGATTCCGGCTAAGCCAACAAAGTAATTCGCGTAAAGTTCATCCCGCTTGTTTGTTACCGTTAATCTTTGCATCCAACACGATTTTTGGGTCAGGACGAAGGAGCAACAATTGATGTCATCACAACGGAGTAACATGACAATTGATGTCATCACGACGGAGTAACATGACAATTGATGTCATCACGATGAGTAACGCGACATTAGAGTCAGGACGATGGAGTAACACGACTATAGAAGTCAAAACGAAGGAGTAATGCGCACTATCAGGCTTTCTTCATCGTTGGATATTTCATGTCGAAGCTTTTCAACTTGTCCAGCAGTGCTTTTGCAATCACATACTCTTTATACCAGTTCTGATCGGCCGGTACAATTGTCCATGGTAGTTCATTGCAGTTCTCAAAAGCGTCTTCATACATGGCTACATACTTATCCCGTAGTTTTGCCTCTGCAAAATCACGCTCATTATATTTCCATTGTTTGGCAGGATTCTCTACCCTTTCCTGTAGCCTTGAAGCCTGCTCTTCCGCCGAAACATGGAGATAGAACTTGAGTATCGATGTATTTGAATGATCAGTGAGGAGTTGTTCAAAATTGTTTATCGCAGCCATTCTTTTCTTTGCCGTCTTGTCATCGCACCAATCGTATACCCTGGTAACCAGGATATCCTCATAATGCGAACGGTTGAACACCTGGATCATGCCCTTTGCCGGTGCGTGTTTATGGATCCGCCAGAGAAAATCATGGGAAAGCTCTTCCTCTGTCGGGACCTTAAAGGATTGGATCATCACTCCCTGTGGGTTGAAAGCTCCAAAAACATTCCTGATTACACCATCTTTTCCGCTGGCGTCCATACCCTGGAGAACCACCAGCATTGAATGTTTGGACTCTGCATATAGCAGGTTCTGCAGATCATTCAGTTCCTTGAGTATACCGGATATTTCCGCCTTTGTTTTGTCCTTGTCCAGATCTTTTGGTGCCCGGGTGCTTATCTCAGAGAGCTTTATCTTATCCATGCTTATTGATATTATGCACTGATATTATACACTGAATATTATGACTGTTGCGGGTTTGCCTTTAATAGCTAGATCAGATATCATAAAATCAACAACAGCAGATATCGTGCACAGTACCAATTAAACGGTCATGATCTCCTTTTCCTTCGCAGCAAAATGCCTGTCGACGAGATTAATATATTTATCGGTAAGGTCCTGTATTTCTTTTTCTGCATCCTTGCATATGTCTTCACTGAGGCCGTTCTTTTGGAGCTTCCTCACCTGTTCAATCGCATCACGGCGAATGTTGCGGATCGCGACCTTGGAACTCTCACCCTCAGCGTTTGCTCTTTTCACCAGTTCCCTCCTGCGTTCTTCGGTTAAGGGTGGCATGAACAGCCTGATGATGACTCCATCATTCTGTGGGGTGACCCCAAGGTTGGCAGCGATAATTGCACGTTCAATAGGTTGCAACATATTCTTTTCCCAGGGCTGGATAGTCAGGGTCCTGACGTCAGCTACTGAAACATTACCCACCTGGTTTACCGGGGTTGGCGAACCGTAGTAATCCACCACGAGCCCTTCAACCAGGTTTGGATTTGCCTTGCCTGCCCTCACTTTTACCAGTTCTGATTCAAGATGGTTTATTGCTTTTTCCATCCCTTCATGCGCCTCTTCGGTGATCATACTAAGCTCTTCTGACATATTCGTTGTTTAATTGGATGCAAACCTAAAAAAAAATCAAGATCAAACAGTCAAATCTGCCTGATATGTAAGGAATGTTCTCAGAATGGACTGCGGCCAACTCTGTGCCAACAACCACTCCGCTAATTCTTGTGCTCGAGGATAGTGTCTTTGGTGAGAGGAACAATCTTGGTACTTGCCTGCTCAGAAAGTGATTCCTGCATCGCTTTAGCTACGAAAAGCCTTGGTTTCCGACGGGTATAATATAGTGCCCCGATCCCGGCAAAAAACAGGATAACCGTATACAGAATTAACCAGGTGCAACCCCAGCTGCGGCAGAAATAACTGGCGACAATAAATGCAAAATTTATAGAAACAAGGGTGATGGTAATGAGACGGTGAGACAAACCCTTATCAAGGAGCAGGTGATGAACATGGTTCCTGTCCGGGCTGAAAGGCGAACGCCTGTTCACAATCCGAATTGCGAAAACACGAAGTGTGTCTAGCAACGGGACCATAAGTATCGCAAAACCGATCGCAGGAGCAGCCTCGATCGGGAATGTAGTTTCTGCCAGGTTAGCTACGTTGATAAACTTCACAACAAGTATTGCATTTATGAGCCCAATAAGCATTGAACCGGTATCGCCCATGAAGATTTTGGCCGGTTGAAAATTGAAGATCAGAAAAGCAGCCACGCTGCCGGCAGTAGCAAAGGATAAAATTGAATATGGATACAGCTCGAGTTTCAGAAAGTAAAAGCCAAAGATGGTTGAAGCCATCAGGCCAAGGCTTCCAGCCAAACCATCGATGCCATCAATAAGGTTGAAACTATTGATGATAACGATAATGGTGAAATATGTCAAAAGGAGGCTGAACATCTCCGGTAGTTCGTATATCCCAAGAAACCCATGCATGCTTTTTATCTGAACACCTCCTTTATATATTATCAGGAATGTGGCCAGAACCTGGCCAATAAACTTCTTAATTGGAGAAATGATCAGGATGTCATCCTTTATACCCAGGAAAAATATCACGAACGCAGCTGCGAAAAAGTATTGAAATTCCGCCGCAACCTGGAAACGAAGTGTAATAAGACATGCGAGAATAAATCCTGCGAAAATCCCAAGGCCACCCAAAGAAGGGATCGGCGCATGATGGATTTTTCTTTCATCCGGTATATCAAACAGTTTCTTCCTCTCGGAAACCGTTATAATAGCAGGTATGGATAGAAAAGTTATTGAGAATGAGATAGCTATAGATAATAAAACATCAAACATTAGCCTGCTTTTGTATAGTAAAATTCACACCTCTGTTCTACGTTTGGACCATAGCCCCTGACTTCACCGGGCTGCAAATTAATATTTGTTTCCCGAATATCCTCTTTTCAAAACACGCTTTTATTATCGCATTACAGAAACTTACAATATATTAAGACAATCTTTTTTGGGTTGAGCGTGGACACCCAGATTTACTTAGTTTTGCGGGCATATACATTAAAACTTATGCCAGAATTGAAAGAAATTGCCAGTCAGGTTCGTCGCGACATCGTTAGAATGGTTCATGGATCAGCCAGTGGCCACCCGGGTGGCTCCCTTGGATGTGCCGATTTTCTGACGGCGTTGTATTTCAAAATTATGCACCATAAGCCCGAATTTAATATGGATGCTACGGATGAGGATGTGTTTTTCCTTTCAAATGGGCATATTTCTCCCGTTTTCTACAGTGTACTTGCCCGTTCCGGGTATTTTGATGTGAAGGAGCTCGCCACCTTCAGAAAGTTGAATTCCCGGTTACAGGGACATCCTGCGACTCATGAGCATCTGCCAGGGGTCAGGATTGCCAGCGGCTCCCTCGGCCAGGGTATGAGTGTGGCCATCGGTGCCGCGCTTGCAAAAAAGATCAATGGTGACAAACACCTGGTCTTCTCGCTTCATGGTGACGGCGAATTGAATGAGGGCCAGAACTGGGAAGCTATCATGTTTGCGTCCGCGAATAAAGTCGATAACCTCATATCAACCATTGACTGGAACGGTCAGCAGATCGATGGACCTACTGACAAAGTACTCGACATGGGTGATATCCCGGCTAAATTCGAAGCTTTTGGGTGGGAAGTTTTGCAACTTGAAAATGGGAATGATGTAGAGGCAGTGGTGACTACGCTGGAGAAGGCAAAAACCTTCGTTGGAAAGGGCAAACCGATTGCAGTGATCATGCGCACGGCAATGGGAAGCGGGGTGGATTTTATGCAGGGAAGCCACGAATGGCATGGTATTGCTCCAAATGATGAACAGCTTGCAAAAGCGCTTAATCAATTGCCTGAAACACTGGGCGACTACTAACCCATTATCCGGCAGAGAGTATACTGAAATAAGTTTAAGCTCATCTCAAATTCCACAATTATGGGACTGGTAGAATATATTAAAAGGAAATTCACCAAAAGGAAAGCGAGGAGAATTTTTGGAGAATATCCAACGGTGATCAACGATTATTTTCTTGCGACTGATGGAAAGGTGCAGTTCGCAAACTGGCAGAACCCGCTCATGAAGCCGAAGTCTGTGACCCAGTCCGAGGTCAATTTTTTCAAGAGATTCATCCCTGCCGGTTCAATGGCAATAGATATCGGAACCAATATCGGCGATACAACGGTGCCAATGGCAATTGCTGCAGGAAAAGACGGTGTTACGCTCGGTTTCGATCCAAACCCCCATGTTTTCAAGGTGCTTGAGGCGAATGCAAATCTTAATAAGGACAAAACGAATATCATACCGCTTCCCTATGCAATCACTGAAAAGGAAGGTGAGTTTTATTACACTTCTTCAGAAGCTTCGTTCAGTAACGGTGGAATAACCAAAGAGCCAAGTAAGATGCATGGTGCTTATTCATTAAGCACAAAAATAAAAGGGATAGTTCTGCAGGATTATCTTGAGAGCCAGTTACCGCATTGGTTGCCGAAACTTTCTTTTATTAAGATCGATGCAGAAGGTTACGATAAGGAGATCATTATTTCCATTCACTCATTGATAGAGAAATACAAACCCGTAGTAGTTTCAGAATGTTTTACAAAGATGTCGAAACCTGAAAGGGACGCGCTGTTTGACAGTATCGCTTTAAAAGGTTATGATCTTTTCTTCTTTGAAGATTTCGATGAAAATGCCGCGGTGATACCATTAACGAAGGATGATATGATGCGTTGGAAAAATTTCAATTTTTACGCGACACCAAAGAAGAACTAACAACTCAGCTCTTCAGCTCAATGGGCTGTGCTGATGCCTTCCTGGACGGATACCAGGCCGCAAGGCCTGCCACAAGGAACACTGTGACAAGAACGAGTAGAAAGTCACCGGCTTTTAAAGTAACGGGATAATAATCTATCAGGAATGTACCTCCCTCAATGGGAACCAGTTTATATTTTACCTGTGCCCAGCAAATAATTATCGCAAGAAGAAAACCGGTGAAGGCACCAATGCCTGCCAGTAACAAACCTTCCTGGAAAAAAATTCCCTGTATCCGTTTATTGGTCGCCCCCATTGCTTTTAATACCTGGATGTCTTTTTGTTTTTCAAGTACGAGCATGGTCAGGGCACCAATCAAGGTAAACGCGGCAACGATCAGCATCAATGTAAGTATGCCATAGATTGCCCATTTCTCCAGCGTCATCACACTATAAAGACTTTTATTCTGTTCGTACCTTGATTCAATCAGGTATTCCGGCCCGAATATTTTGCGAAGGGAATTTTTAACAGATGACTGGTCCCCGGGGTTTCTCAGCGCGATCTCAATGTTACCTGTTTCATCTTCTTTCATACCCAGCATCCGCCGCATGAAACCGAGGTTTGTAATTGCATATTTATTGTCCAGGTCCTGTTGAATAAAAAATGAACCGGTAGGATTTATGTTTTCAGCAGACATTACCTGTAATGGATCAACCACGTTTATGTTTACACCGCGTTTAAACATATAGGCCGTTACGGGATAAAGACTTCGGTCTGATTCTATAGCCAGCGCGTTCTCAATTCCGGAGCCTAATACTACCGATGGCTGTTCTGCGGTTCCAAGCTCAAAGCTACCCCTGATCAGCTTCTGGCTTACATCGCTCACCTTTGTGTAGTTTTCGTCTACCCCTTTCAGATATAACGGGATCTGGTTCTCCCCGTTCAGAATAAGCGTTTTTTCTTCAACTGTAAGGGAATAGTCCTTTATCAGCACATTTGCTTTGAGATGCGCAAGCTGGCGTCCACTTGCCTTCATGAATTTCCCTTTGGCAGGTGAGATACGTATATCCGTGTAAAATGTAGAATAAAGAGATTTTACCAGGCCTTCAAAACCATTGAAAACACTTAATACAACAATGAACGAAGCAGTGATCACCACTATCGCCAGGGCACTCACCCAGGCGATGATGTTTATTGCATTTGTGGATTTTTTAGCTTTGAAGTAACGCCAGGCGAACAGTAGATTCATACAAGACAGTTCACTCGTTTTCCTTCTTTTTGATACTATTCAGCAATTCCTCCATCTTGAATGCCTGGTCCAGGGTATCATCATGGTAGAACTGAAGCACCGGCATACGTCGCAATTGTTTCGACACTCTTGATGTCAGTTCCTTTTTTATTTCCCAGCTTCTGTCGTTGAATTTCTGCATCACCGCTTTAACGTCGTTCACTTTAAAAAGACTCAGATATATGCGCGCTTCCAGCAGATCCGGTGTCACCTTTACTGATGAAATTGATACCATTCCTCCATCCACCATTGATAAACCAAGTCTTTGAAATATCTGGTTCAATTCTTCGTTTAACAAGCCGGCAACCTGTTTTTGTCGTTTACCTTCTTCCATTACATTAACTTATTAATACTTGTAAAAGTACTTACTTTGCACGGTTTACTAACTATTTTAACCTGATGAAACGTCCATGACGCGTTTTTTATGCACGGGAGATCTTCTCCGGGACGTTCGCCCGCAAAAGCGGGACAGGTTATCTGACAAATAAAAAATATTATGAACGGATGAAAAGATTTTCCATCATTATAAAGTACCTCCGCGATCAGAAGGGAAATATTGTTTGGTACACGGTGTTCATGTTTCTCTCCATCATCTTTTCGATTTTCTCATTTGCAATGGTTGCGCCATTTCTGCAGATGTTATTTACAAAAGGTGAGATAGCGGTTCCAAAACCGGTCCAGGGAATCTCCATGGAAAACTTCACCGATTACATTGATTATTATTTATACAACTGGATGCAGCTTCATGGTAAATCATATGCGCTTGCAGCAGTTTGTATACTTGTTGTAGTTGCAACCCTCATCAAAAACTTTTTCCTTTACCTTTCTTACCGCGTGATGGCACCCATCCGTAATCACGTGATGACCGAGTTACGTGCCAGCCTGTATGCAAAGATCCTCAGGTTACCGATCGGGTATTTCACTGATCAACGTAAAGGCGATATTATCAGCAGGATGAGTAACGACATGAATGAAATTGAATGGAGCATAATCGGCACCCTTGAAGGATTGATACGCGAGCCACTGACCATCATTATTATTCTCACCACACTCGTGATCCTGAGTCCTGCCTTATCGGTCTTTTTGTTGGTCTTGTTGCCTGTTACCGGGTTCGTGATTGGCCGGCTCAGTCGTTCCCTGAAAAAAAACAGTGGCAAAGCCCAGGAAGAACTGGGTGGGCTATTATCTGTGGTTGATGAAACACTCGGGGGCCTCAGGGTAATCAAGGCTTTCAACGCCGAGAAGAAGATTGGCCAGAAGTTTTTCAACATCAATAACTACCTGAATGACCTTCGTAATAAAATTGCTTTCAGACGGGATATGGCGTCTCCATTGTCGGAAACACTTGGGGTGATGGTACTGGTTTGCATTCTGTGGTTTGGCGGCAGCCTGGTTTTACAGAATGAGGTTATGAAGCCTACTGACTTTATCACTTATATCATACTGTTTACACAGATCATCAATCCCTCAAAATCCCTGTCTACTGCATTTTATAACGCACAAAAGGGCAGCGCCGCTATTCAAAGAATTGAGGAGATCCTCGAGGCTCCCGTGGTGGTGGAAGAACTGGAGAACCCTAAAGAGCTGACTGAGTTTTCCAGCAAAATTGAGTTCCGGAATGTCACGTTCAGATATGAGGATATCGTTATCCTTGACGATATCAACCTCGTTATCGAAAAAGGAAAAACGGTTGCGCTTGTAGGTTCATCAGGTGCCGGCAAATCTACCCTGGCCGACCTTATTCCAAGGTTCCATGATGTTAGCGAAGGTCAGATCCTGGTAGACGGCGTCAATATCCGCGAGTATTCACTCAAATCCTTGAGGGAACAAATGGGAATTGTAACACAGGAACCCATACTGTTTAATGATAGCATCGCGAACAACATCGCACTGGGAACGCCTTCTGCAAATATTGCCGAAATCGAATCAGCTGCCCGGGTTGCGAATGCCCATGACTTTATCATGAACAAGGAAGAAAATTACCAGACAAATATCGGCGACCGCGGAGGCAAACTCAGTGGTGGCGAAAGGCAAAGGGTAACCATTGCCCGTGCCGTGCTGAAAAACCCCCCGATTTTAATCCTTGATGAGGCTACATCTTCCCTCGATACAGAAAGTGAACGTCTCGTTCAGGACGCCATCAATAAAATGATGCAAAACCGCACGAGCATAGTTATCGCCCACAGGCTCAGTACTATCCGCCATGCCAATGAAATAGTTGTGCTTCAAAAAGGAAAAATCGTCGAAAGAGGCAACCATGAGGACCTGCTTGCCCAAAATGGTTTTTACCGGAAGCTGGTGGAGATGCAGGAGGTTCGGTGATGTTTGGCCGTAACCTAAAAAGCCCGGTTCTCAGGTGAGAACCGGGCCCGTATAAATCAATTACTTATTTATTCATCATTTGCTTAGCCTCGATGCTAAGAGTGGCATGGGGTACAGCACGGAGACGGGCTTTGTCAATAAGCTTTCCAGTTACCCGGCAGATACCATAGGTCTTATTTTCTATCCGCATCATTGCCTTTTCCAGGTGATCGGTATAGTTGATCTGGCGGCTGGCCATCTGGGCAAGTTGCTCCCTTTCCATGCTCATGCTGCCGTCTTCCATGGTGAGATAACGGTTATCGGTATCATCGCCACCCATCTCGTCTTTGCGGGTAATAAGCCCCTGGAGATATTGGAGTTCCTTCTTCGCCTGGTCAAGTTTCTTCTGTATCAATTCCCGGAATTCCTGGAGTTCACTGTCACTATATCTCATGGTAGGTCCTGAATTTGAAGCTTCTGGTTGATCCAATACCGATTTAGTAAACTCGGGCTCATATTTCCTCGAGGTAGTTGTATTAATTTTTGGCATTTCGAGCTTCTGAGCCTTTGGCGGAGCAGGTTTCTTAGCAGCTACAGGCGCTGGTGGCGCAGGAGCAGGTGCTGGTGCAGGTGCAGGCGCTTCTGCTTTTTTTGCTTCAGCCTTCTTGACTTCCTTTGCTTCCGGTTTCTTTTCCACTGGTGGTGTACTATTGTTTGTCGGTTTCTTCACTTCTACTTTTTTAATGGTTTTAGCCGCTACGTTTGGTTTAACAGCTGCAGATTTCTTCGGAACTGAAGCAGGTTTGGCGGCTTTTTTTGCCGGAGCATGCTTTGCGGAAGCAGCTTTCGCTGCAGGTTTTGGAACCCGCGACGAAGCCGTCGCTTTGGCAGCAGGCTTTTTGGCAGGGGCCGATTTTTTCACTGGTGTTGTTTTCTTAGCAGACTTAGCTGCCTTTTTGTTGATTGCCATGTTGTTAGGCTTTTTTTGTAACAAACACTTTTAATGAAAGGTCATTTACTTCAATTTGAGTGCCATTCGCTATATCTGACACTACTTCCAGTCCATCTGCTAAAATTTCCGCGCAAATATAATCATTAAATTGCGCAAGAGAGTCATTCAGCTGCTCTGCTCCCGTTACTTTAACAACTATCCTGTCGGTAAGCTCAAACCCACTGTCTTTCCGGATCTTTTGGATGCGATTTACAAATTCTCTAGCGTTGCCTTCACTGAGGAGTTCTTTCGTAATAGTTACGTCCAGTGCAACAGTCAATAAGTCTTTGTTAGCAACGATCCAGCCGGGAATGTCTTCGCTGGATATATCAACTTCCTGAATATGTAATATTAAGTGTTCGTTATCAATTAACAATGGATAGGAACCATCTTTTTCTAGCTGGGCTATCTCTTCCTGTCCGAAGCCTGCAAGCGCCGATGAAACTGCTTTCATTTTAGGTCCCAGCTTCTTTCCGAGGGCCACAAAATTTGGTTTAATCTTTTTCTTGATGAATCCCTCATCCCCGTTGATATACTGAATTTCTTTCACATTTACCTCGCTCATAACCAGATCGGATACTAAGGAAATCTGGTTCTTCATTTCCTGGTTCTGAACCGGAATGAGGATCTTCTGCAGTGGTTGCCTCACCTTGATATTCACCTTCTTCCGGAGAGAAAGCACAAGTGATGAGATGTCCTGTGCCAGCTGCATCCGCTCTTCCAGCTTCAGGTCGATGATCTGCTCATCCGCGACGGGAAAATCTGCGTGATGCACCGAAGCAACTTTTGACAGCCCGGTTACCGCGTTCAGGTTCCGGAACACAGTATCGCTGAAAAAAGGAGAGATCGGAGCCATTAACCGGGTCACTGTCTCAATACATTCATAAAGCGTCTGATAGGCACAGATCTTATCCTGTTCATATTCACCCTTCCAGAACCGCCTGCGGCAGAGTCTCACGTACCAGTTACTCAGGTGTTCATCCACGAACTCTTCAATGGCCCGGCCAGCCTGGGTTGGTTCATTGTCATCCATGGCTATGGTTACGCGCTTTACCAACGAGTTCAGGGACGACAGGATCCACCTGTCTATTTCCGGCCTTTCGGCCAGGGGAACAGGTTTTTCGGCAAATGAAAAACCATCCACGTTTGCATATAAGGCAAAAAACTGGTAAGTATTATATAAGGTACCAAAGAACTTCCGCTGAACCTCTTTAATGCCATCCAGGTCGAATTTCATATTCTCCCAGGGCGATGCATTCGTGATCAGGTACCATCGGGTCGAATCTGCTCCGAATTGTTCTATGGTTTTAAACGGATCAACCACATTCCCGAGCCGCTTACTCATTTTATTGCCATTCTTGTCCAGCACGAGCCCGTTTGAAACACAGGTCTTGTATGCAACGGAATCAAAAAGCAGCGCTGAGATTGCGTGGAGGGTATAAAACCATCCCCGGGTCTGATCGACTCCTTCGGCAATAAAATCGGCGGGATAGCTATGATCAAATGGTGTCTTAAAAGGTCGGGGATCGCCCGCATCCAACTTATCATAATCCAATCCCCATTGGGCGTAGGGCATCGCGCCGCTGTCAAACCAAACATCAATAAGGTCAGGCACCCGGCTCATGGGTTTGCCAGAATCACTGATCAGGGTTATCCCGTCAACGTAGGGCTTGTGAAGATCTATCTTTGCATCTTCAGTCCTGAGAGAAGCGGGATTCAGATCGCCTGCTTTTGCTATCTCCTCTTTCAGTTCCCTAAGACTGCTGACGCATTTAATTTCGGAGCCATCTTCGGTCTTCCAGATCGGGAGTGGTGTACCCCAAAACCGGCTCCGGCTAAGGTTCCAGTCTACCACATTTTCGAGCCAGTTTCCAAAGCGGCCCTCACCTGTTGACCTCGGCTTCCAGTTTATCTGGCTGTTCAGCTCCACCATCTTTTCCCGGGCTGCCGTGGTTTTTATAAACCAGGCATCAAGAGGGTAATAAAGCACCGGTTTATCGGTTCTCCAGCAATGGGGGTAGTTATGTTCATATTTCTCAACCTTGAATGCCCGGTTTTCTTTTTTCAGCTTCACCGATATGTCAACATTGACATCAACATAATCGGGCTGATCTTTATAATTTTTTACGTAGCGATTGCTGAATTCACCAAGGCCGTCAACAAATTTCCCCTGTCGATCAACCATCGTGAGAATTCCAATGCCATATTTTGATCCCACTTTATAGTCATCCGCGCCAAAAGCAGGCGCGGTATGCACGATCCCGGTACCATCTTCGGTGGTTACAAAATCACCCAACAATATTCTGAATGGGTCACCACCGGAAACTTCGGGTGAATTCGCCTCATAAGGGAGCAACTGTTCATACCTGATACCTTCCAGCGAGGCGCCTTTGAATTCTCCCAGTATCGTCCAGGGAATAGTTTTATCGCCTTCCTTGTAACTATCAAACGCTAAATTTTCCGCTTCGGCCTTAAAATATTTTGGTAGAAGAGACTTTGCCAACACCACATTGATCGGTTGACCGGTGTATGGATTAAAAGTACTGACAAGTACATAGTCGATTTTCGGTCCGACCGTTAATCCAAGGTTGGACGGTAGAGTCCACGGGGTGGTTGTCCACGCCATGAAGCAGATCTCAGCATCTACGGCTGACTTATCCAGCATATCGAATAGAAATCCGGATTTTTCGTTCCTCACTGCCTTGAACATCGCAACGACACTGGTGTCCTTGACCAGTTTATAAGTTCCCGGCTGGTTCAGCTCATGCGAACTGAGTCCCGTACCGGCTGCGGGAGAATAGGGCTGAATGCTTACACTTTCGTAAAGCAGGCCTTTTTTGTAAAGCTGGCCCAGTAGCCACCATAAGGTTTCGATGTACGAGTTTTCAAACGTGATATATGGATCGTTGAGGTTAACCCAATAACCCATTTTCGTGGTCAGTTCATCCCATTTATCTTTATAGCGCATCACTGCCTCGCGGCACTTGAGGTTATATTCCTCTACGCTGATCTTTTTTCCTATATCTTCTTTCGTGATCCCCAGTTCCTTTTCAACGCCGAGTTCTATCGGAAGTCCGTGCGTATCCCATCCCGCCTTCCTTTTAACCTGGAAACCCTTCATGGTTTTATACCTGCAGATCAGATCTTTCAATGTCCGGCCGATCACATGGTGAATTCCAGGCATTCCGTTAGCGCTGGGCGGACCTTCATAGAACACAAATGGTTTTGCGCCCTCCCTGAGTGTAACACTTTTCTCAAAGGTGGCATCCGTTACCCAACTATTAAGCATTTCCTGCTCCATAGCTGGCAAATTGAGCTGTGAGAATTCCCGGTATCTTAAAGCCATGATATTAATTCCTGTAGATAAAAGTGTGTAAAAGTGCGCGAAGTTACTGAATTTCCGGCTACGAGATTTGAGGGTCCCGCTTCCTTTTATAAGGTAAATTTCGAAAATTTCATTTTTGGCAAGGTATTAGTAATTGTATGTGGGTAGTTCTTAACGTGACCAGTGATTCAGAGCAGCTTCTATGCTTCGTATTTGTACCTATATGTAAACCCTTACATTTGGAATCCTTACCATTAAAAATGGATTAAAACCGGAAAATTTCTGGTTTAGACTAATCGTTTTTTCTTAGGAAGGTTGGATTTTGGCATAGTTTGTGAAACTGTATTTATGTTGTTATTACAATCTATAGCGTAGCTATTTGATATATACCTTACTATTGGAAACCTTTTCTACGGTTTAGGGTTTAGGGGTTAAAAAGGGGAGTATTCCTACTCCCCTTTCCTTTTATTCTGAATCAGGGGAAAGGTTTCCTAATTTTGTCAGATCTACCCGTTTTTAATCAGGATTTTTGGGTAAGTTCGTCAGAGCCTGCCTGAAAAACCAATTACTCCAAGTCTGTTCTAAGAAAAACCAGTATCCAATTATTTTTTGAAATCCCGTTATCCAATTAAAATTCCAATCGTCCATTATTCATTGAAAACTATCATGCGTTAGAGGCCGGTTCTCCGGAAAAAGATTTCTTACCTTAATAAAAAAACCTTCTCATCTTTTTGTGAAGGTTTTTTTGTTTTAGCGCTGTTGATCAGTCTAACTTTTTTTGTGGGCGGAAGACTGCATGATGTCGCGGTCGAACAAGTACAACCCGCTTTTATCATCCCCTATCAGCTCCAGTTTATCATTCATTGTCCTTGCAAGTCTTTCTTCCTCAATCTGCTCGTTTACATACCACTGAAGGAAGTTATGGGTAGCATAATCTTTCTCCTTCAATGACTGGTCAACGATGTCATTGATGCTTTCACTTACCGCTTCTTCGTGTTTGAGAAGTTCTTCGAACGCCTGCTTCAGCGAAACGAAGGTCAATATGGGCTGTGCAAGGGCGGGCACCATGGCAAATCCGCCCCGTTCGTTTACATAATTCATCAGCTTCAGCATATGCATCCTTTCCTCGTCTGAATGTTTATAGAAAAAGTCGGTCACTCCCTTAAGGCCCGGCTGTATATCTGCCCAGCTGGCCATAGCCAGGTAAGCCTGTGATGATTGAGCTTCCATCTGGATCTGTCTGTTCAGCGATTCCTGCATAGTTTTACTTAGCATAACTGGCGATTTTAGAAATATTTATTGATTGAAGTTTTAGTCGATCCCTCGTTCAGCCCGCGGTTGCAATCGGTTTGCCGAATCTTATGCAAACCGTTGCCTTAAAATCTGATGACCCGAACTCTTAATGAAACAAAAGTTCACAAGGTTTCAATCCCGTGTGCTTTTTAAATGCAGTAGAAAAATGTGAAATAGAAGAATAACCCAGCATCATGGAAACATCAGTAACACTAAGACCTTTTTCATACAATAGGTAACGCGCGTGTTCCATCCGCTGGCTCTGGTAGAAATCAAAAATGGTGGTGCCAAACATTTCCTTAAATCCCTTCTTCAGGTAGCACTCATTGATCGCCACTTTCCGGCTTAATTCCTTGATGGTTATGGGCTCACCGATATGTTGCAAAAGTACTTCCCTTGCCTTTGTGATCTTTATCCTGTCTGCTTCATTTGCCAGGAACTTGCATTGAAAGGTTTCGATATTTTTGTCGCCTAACATACACTCGAGGCTATACAGGAGCAACATCTGGGTCTGGGCATTAATATAAATGTTCTCCAGGCTGCCAGTGTGGCTATGATTCAGCAGCGCCTCCAGGACCATACGGGTGCGGCTGCAAAGGGAAAGTATTTTTGTAAAAGATGATTTGTGTTTGAACTGGAGAATGTTTTCCGAAACGAGGTCATCCGATTTACCCGGCCTGACAAACTGCGATAAATGCACCGGCGAAAAACGAAAACTCAATAAATCCACACTTTCCACCCGCTCCGAGCAGTTATGGGATGAGTTCAGCCGACAGCTGTTACATTCCGTGTCTTTATGCTTGCAGTAAACGTTCCCGGCAACGCAAAATCTCAACTCGAGGGAATGTTCTGCTCCGGATTCTTTTGCATAATGATACACCAGCATGCCGGTGTCTTCGATGTTCCATTGCGGGTTCTTAAGGTGCCGCCTGATAGTGTACTGCACCGAACCAGGAATGTGTTGATCTCTTTCATGCAATACGCTAAGCTCACCCTGCATTATTGGCTGCTTATACGCTATTGATAAAATGTCTGGCACCTGGAACATGGCGGCAAATTTATGGCGAAAAAAGGATTAAAGCAGAAAAGACGGGCCGAAATCGGAAAAGCAACAATAATATGACAATCCCGACCGGGTAACAACGGTTTGCTAATCAGGACTTAATCAAAACTTTGGTTACCAGCTGCCGCCATTTTGAGGATCTGGTCAAACTGCTCCGGTGTAAGATCGTTGTAAAAGAAATAAACCGGATCGATGGGCCGTCCGTTCTTGTGAACTTCGTAATGACAATGCGGGCCGGTCGACTTACCGGTGCTGCCCACATAACCGATAATCTCACCCCGTTTCACCCTGGTGCCGTTTTTGATTTTTACCCGGAACATGTGGCCGTAAAGGGTCTCATAGCCATAACCATGGTCGAGAATCACATAATTACCATATCCGTTACCTGCATTACCTGCAACCTTGGCCACCCCGTTGGCAGTGGCATAAATGGGTGTACCCTGGGGTGCCGTAAAATCAAGCCCGGCGTGAAATCGTACCGTTTTATAAACCGGGTCTATACGATATCCGAAACCGGAGGCAACCCTTTTTAGTTCCTTATTGCTGATAGGCTGGATTGCCGGTGTGCTTGCAAGCAATTGCTCCTTGTTCCGGATGAACCCCGCTATCTCGGTATATGATTTTTCCTGGACCTTGATACGGCTGGAGAGGGTATTAAGTGTTTGAACGATAGATTGTTCCAGATCGAACCGATTCATTGCCTGCACGATTTTTATCTCTTGCTGCTGTTCCAGTTGCTTTGCCCTTGCACTATCCGGGATTGGATTTGATTCAAAGATCTCACGGTAAACTTCGTTGTCACGTTTTTCCAGTTCACGCATCAGCCGCTCAAGCTCAAGGGTCTTATCCTCCAAAACAAAAAAGTTCTCCCGCAGTCTTTCATTTGCCTGCAGAAGCCTCTTTTCGTTGGCTGATGGAAAATACCTATAGGCAATGGAGACAATAATAATGGCAGTTACCAGGGCAGCTGAAATAAAACCGAGGACGCGCAAAAGAGTTACACGCAGGGGAGTTTCCAGCTTTTCGTAGCGGAGGGTATTGGTGTTATAGTAATATTTGATTTTCTTCACCTGTTTGGCCTATTCCTTAACTTTGCGATCGTTTCGTAAAGACAACTTTCACAAATATAAAGACTTAAAAGAGGCTTTCACATATCAAAGATTATTCCGATTATGTTAACCAGCGCCGAAATACGACAGAAATTCCTGGATTTTTTTGCTTCGAAGGAACACGTCATAGTACCATCTGCTCCGATCGTGGTAAAAAATGATCCTACACTGTTGTTTACGAACGCAGGTATGAATCAGTTCAAAGACATCTTTCTGGGCAATCAACCGGTCAGCCATCCACGGGTTGCGGACACTCAGAAATGCCTCCGCGTAAGTGGCAAACACAACGATCTCGAAGAAGTGGGAGTAGACACTTACCACCATACTATGTTCGAAATGCTCGGAAACTGGAGTTTCGGAGACTATTTTAAAAAAGAGGCCATTGCCTGGAGCTGGGAATTGCTTACAAACGTGCTGGGGCTCGACAAAGACCGGTTATATGTGACCATATTCGAAGGAGATGCTTCCGAAAACCTGCCCAAAGACGAAGAGGCAGAAAACGAATGGAAAAAATGGCTGCCGGAAGAGCGGATCCTGAAGGGTAATAAAAAAGATAACTTCTGGGAAATGGGCGACACCGGACCCTGCGGACCGTGCACCGAAATACATGTGGATTGCCGTACTGATGATGAAAGAACATCCATCGATGGCAGTACACTCGTGAACAATGACCATCCCCAGGTAATAGAAATCTGGAACAATGTATTCATCCAGTTTAACCGCTCGAAAGACGGAAAACTCGAACCCCTACCTGCCCGCCATGTGGATACTGGAATGGGCTTCGAGAGGCTTGTGAGGGTGATACAACAGAAATCCTCCAACTACGACACGGATATTTTTGCCGGGACACTGAAAGTTACCGGAGAAATCACCGGCAAGGTTTACGGGGGCACAGACTCCCGGGCCGACATAGCTTTCAGGGTAATTGCGGATCATATCCGGGCGATCAGTTTCACCATTGCCGATGGCCAGTTACCATCCAATACCGGCGCTGGTTATGTGATCAGGCGGATCTTAAGGCGCGCGGTTCGTTATGCCTACTCTTACCTGGATTTCAGGAAGCCATTGCTGAACCAGTTAGTAACCAGGGTTGCCCTTCAATTTAAATATGTGTTTCCTGAATTGTATAACCAGGCGGAATTTGTATCGAGGGTGATCAGGGAAGAAGAAGAGTCATTTCTCAAAACGCTTGATAAAGGCATAAACCGCTTCAATATTTACACTACCCCGGGCAAAACACTGGATGGGGAAGCACTTGTGCCGGTGCACCCGGAGAACGAGGATGATATCCGTAAGCTGACCGATCAGCAGAAATTTTTGAAAGAACGACATTCGAAAGTGGTAGCCGGCGAATTCGCATTTGAATTAAATGATACATACGGCTTCCCGATAGATCTTACTACACTGATGGCCAAAGAGATCGGCTGGACGGTTGACCAGGCAGGGTTCCAACAGGCCTTGCAGGTTCAGAAGGACCGTAGCCGCGCCGCCACAGCTTTAGATACGGGCGATTGGGTACAGCTGGAAGAAAATAATCAATCTGCTTTCGTGGGATATGATGAAATGGAGTCCGATACAAGACTTGTTAAATACCGGAAGGTGAAAGCCAAAGGGAAAGAATCATATCAGCTGGTTTTGCAGGAGACTCCTTTTTATGCGGAGAGTGGCGGACAGGTGGGAGACACCGGCATAATGGAAATTGGGGGAGAAACCATAGATATTATCGACACCCGGAAAGAAAATGATCTGTTTATACAATTTTCAAATGCGCTGCCGTCCAACCTTACAGCAAGGGTTACAGCCAGGGTGAACGCCCGCAGAAGGCAACAGATCAGCGTTCATCATACGGCCACTCACCTTTTGCATGCCGCACTGAGGTCGGTGCTTGGCAATCATGTGGCTCAGAAAGGGTCCATGGTAAATGATGAGCAATTGCGTTTCGACTTCTCCCATTTCGCAAAAATGACCGAAGAGGAAATCCGCAGGACAGAACACCTCGTCAACGAAAAGATCAGGGCGAATATACCCGTAGTGATAAAATGGATGAAAAAGGATGAAGCGCTGGCTATGGGGGCCATGGCACTATTTGGCGAAAAATATGGCGACCTGGTCCGCGTGGTTGTAATAGATCCGGGCTTTTCCGTTGAACTCTGCGGGGGAACCCATGTTGGTGCTACCGGCGAACTAGGCCTGTTGAAGATCAGGCATGAATCTGCAGTGGCGGCCGGGGTAAGACGTATCGAAGCAGTAAGTGGAAAAAATGCGATAGAGTTTATAGATGAACAGCTGGCCGAATTGCAAACCATCAGGGCACAGTTTAAAAATCCGCGGGATCTTACCCGGTCAATCGAAACCATACTGGCCGAAAATGCAGATCTGAAGAAAAAGCTTGAGCACCAGGAAAACCGCCTGCTTGTTGGCATACGCAACGAATTGATGCAAAAAGACCAGATCATTAACGGCGTTACGTTTGTCGGCGAAATTATCACGGTAACCAATGCTGAGGCTTTACGAAAGCTATGTACCGACCTGAAAAATAATTTGCACGACCACCTCGTGGTCCTTTGCGCAAATATTGGTGGCAAACCCGCTGTAGCTATAGGTATCTCCGACACTGTTGTCGCTGCAAGAAATCTCGATGCCGCTAAAATAATCAAAGAACAGGTGGCACCATTGATCAAAGGTGGTGGCGGGGGACAGAAAAACCTGGCAACCGCCGGTGGCCAGGATGCTTCCGCACTGGACCAGGTCATTGAACGGGTAAAAAGTCTGCTGTTCTGAGCGTAGTCACCCGAAGCTTTTATCCAGGATAGTGAACGAAACATTGGCTTAACAAAACCTTTACTGCGAAATTTTTCGTATTTCGGATTATTCCCTATATTTGAAGTACGAAATCTCACGTAGTTTAAACCGTAAATACATTAAGGAATGAAAAAATCTGTTTTGTCTGCAGCAGCCCTTTTGGCTTTCACCCTCCTGGTCACTGGCACTGCTGTTGCCCAGGATGAAGGAAAGGACAAGGAAAAAGTTAAAAGCAAATCCAAACTCAGCGATTATGAAGAAATCATCATAAAGAAAAAAACGGATGCCGATACAAAGGTGACTGTGGAAATCAAAGATGGTGAAGTGAAGGTAGATGGTAAACCCATTGACGAATATGAAAGCGAAGCTATATCAATCAGACGCCGCAAACCTGCGGTAGTCGGATATAGCACGGCGAGATCACCATTCAGAACTGGTGGCGTTACCATAAATGGCGATGCTGATGTTTGGACCACCGTTGACTCGACCCGTGCATTCCTGGGTATTTCCAGCCAGGACTCTCCTGAGGGAGTAAAGATTGTGCAGGTGACTGAAGAAAGTGCGGCCGAAAAAGCCGGTCTGAAATCCGGTGATGTTATCGTAATGATTGACGAAAAGAAAATCGAAGAACCGGAGGATGTTACTTCGACCATACGTAAACACAAGCCAAAAGATAAGATAACGATCACGTACAAGCGCAATAATAAGGAAGCAAAAGCAACTGCAACCCTCGGTGTGGCAAAGACAAATATGTACCAGGCATTCAACTTCGAGAACGATCTGCATCCACAGCTCGGGCAATTGAGGGCAATGGAAAACTTCAGGTTCGAGACCCCGGGTGCACCAGTCAGGGCGTTTAGCAATCGTCAGAGGATTGGAATTCGTGCCCAGGATACTGAAGAGTCAAACGGCGCTAAAGTTATTGATGTAGGCGACGAATCAGCCGCCGAAAAAGCAGGCATCAAAGAAGGAGACATTATCACTTCATTTGATGGCAAAAAAATTACGAGTGCAGATGAGTTGTCTGCTGCCGCGAAAGAAGCAAAGGATAAAACTACAATGGAAGTGAAATACAACAGGGGCGGAAAATCAGGTACCGCACAGATCAAGATCCCAAAGAAATTGAAAACCACGGACCTGTAAACGAAAATCGGGAAGCATAATTAGTGACCCGGAATAACGGAACAGATCCCGCAGTAAGAAAGGGTTTAGGATATTTAATCCTGAACCCTTTCTCATTTAACACAGATGCGGCGATTCCGGATCTATGGGCACCCTAAGATTTCCCCCGTTTGTCGCGGTTCAAGAAAACATCAGACGGGATCTTAAATGCGGACTGAATAAGGTAAATTTGTCGCCAAATAGATGCGATGTTTGATGATTATGAAACGGTGATCGGATTAGAGGTACATGCACAATTACTCACAGAAAGTAAATTGTTTTGTGGCGATAGCGCCTCTTTTGGTGCTGAGCCAAATACGCATATCAGCCCCATCACACTCGGTCACCCCGGAACCTTGCCGAAACTGAACAAGGTAGCGGTGGAGTTGTCCATTAAGATGGGCCTGGCATGCCATTCCAGTATCAGCCGTCATAACTATTTTGCACGCAAGAACTATTTCTATCCTGATCTTCCTAAAGGTTACCAGATAACACAACACACCACTCCTATCTGCGTTGGGGGCTATGTGCCGATAAAATTATCTGACGGTTCCGAAAGGAAGGTGCAGCTCAACCGGATCCACATGGAAGAAGATGCCGGGAAAAGTCTGCATGATGTTGATCCCTTCAACACCGCTGTCGATTACAACCGTGCAGGTGTTGCGCTTATCGAGATTGTTACGGAACCTGATCTTTCAAGTGGTGAAGAAGCTGCAGCCTATCTGACAGAGCTCAGGAAGCTGTTACGTTATCTGGAGGTTTGTGATGGCAATATGGAAGAAGGGAGCATGCGCTGTGATGCTAATATCTCAATCCGGAAAAAAGGCGATTTAAAACTGGGCACCAAGGTTGAAGTAAAAAATCTTAACTCTATCCGGAATGTTCGTCGCGCCATCGAAGTGGAATCAAAAAGATTGATGACGCTACATGCTGCAGGCGATACAATTGTCCAGGAGACAAGAGGATATGATGCGGGCGAGAATAGTACCTATTCATTGAGAGTAAAAGAAGATGCCAATGATTATCGTTATTTCGCTGATCCTGACCTTACTCCTTTTGAGGTTACGGAGCAGTTGTTAGATGATCTGCGGTCACGGATCCCAGCGCTGCCCGAAGAACGGGTTTCTCACTATTGTACGGTACTGCAGCTGACGGAGTATGATGCACGCACATTAACTGATGAAAAGGAACAGGCTGACTATTTTGAGAAGCTGATCAAAGAAACGACGAACTACAAATCAGCTGCAAACTGGATTCTCGGCCCGGTGAAATCATACCTTAATGAAAAAGGATTGACTTTCGGGGCTTTCGTAATCAAACCAACTGCAATTGCTGAGATGATCGGGCTGATTGATGAAGGCAAACTGAATTTTTCGATAGCGTCTACCAGGATATTTCCTGCCCTGATCAACAACCCCGGAAAAACGGCTGTCTCAATTGCGGCTGAACTTAATCTGATCCAGGACTCAGATGAAGGCAATGTTAGTGCCTGGGTAGAACAGGTTTTAAATAATATGCCTGATAAGGTTTCGGAATATCGAAAAGGAAAGAAGGGACTTATCGGGCTTTTTGTGGGTGAGGTAAAAAAATTGTCGAGGGGAAAAGCAGACCCAAAGCTTACCAACGACATTCTAATTAAAAAACTAAGTAGTACGGCTTAAATTATGAAAACAAAATATATCATTACCATCCTTTCTGTTACCCTGTTTTTCTTTTCATGTTCCGAAAAGCAAAAGGATACAATCGAAGTAAAAGGCACACTGAAAAACATCGATAAGATCATGGCGCTTTATCCTGAGGCGTTTAAGTCAGACAGTATATCCTTATTGCTCTATGAAATGCCTTTCGGCGGTGAGCAACAACCGGTTCAGATAGATAGCGTTGTTGTGAACAAAAAGACTCCGGACTTTACACTAAAGGGAAGGGCAAACGGAACAGCGATTTACGATGTTGTGGTTAACAAGGGTCCCATGATTCCGCTGGTAAATGACGTAAGTGAAATCAAGCTCGATATTGATCTCGCAAATAAGGACAGATATTATTCAGTGACCGGATCACCTGCAAGTGAAACTCTAAGGGATTTCATTTTTGGTTACTCTGAGAAATCGGTTGCTGTAAATAAATCATTCAAAGCACTCGATAGCCTTAAATTGTACAATGCGAATGATTCGGTAGTAATTGACGCCACCAATCAAAAGAATAAATCACTCACTTCAGTGAACGAGTATGTAAAGCAATTTCTCGCGCGTGATAATCATCCCCTGGTCGCGGGATTCGCAGCCGGGATCGCGTCCAATACTTTCACTCCTGAAGAATATGAAGCCGAGCTTACAAAGCTCACAAAGAAATATCCTTCCGACTCAAACATTGCATTCTTGAATCAACAGTTTGCACAGCAAAAAGCGCAATCGCTCCAGGCTGAAAAGTCAAGACAATCCAATTCATGGGTCGGGAAAAAGGTGCCTGACATGTCAATGCCTGATGTGAATGGGAAGGAAGTTTCCATATCATCATTCCGGGGCAAATTTGTCTTAATTGATTTTTGGGCAAGCTGGTGCGGACCTTGCAGGGAAGAAAACCCGAATGTTGTGAAAGCTTTTAATCAGTTTAAAGACAAGAACTTTACAATACTTGGTGTCTCACTGGATAAAGACAAGCCGAACTGGTTGAAAGCAATTAAAGAAGACAATCTCGCATGGACACACGTAAGCGATCTTGCTTTCTGGAACAGTAAGTCGGTGGAGATCTTCGGGTTTGAAGGAATTCCGTTTAATGTACTTGTTGATCCTGAAGGAACCGTAATTGGCGAAAGCTTAAGAGGATTCGATCTGTCAAACAAACTTAGTGAGGTTTTAAAATGAATCGGGTATATTAATAAACCCGGGCACAAGATCACCCCTCACTCAATTTCATTGAAGCCAAAACTTAAACACATTTAACTTAATTGAAGTAAAAACATAAACACAATTAACTTAATTGAAATAAAAACTTAAACACAGTTAACTTAAGTGAGATCAGAAACGTTCAGTCATTTAACCTCATTAAGATCAAAAAGAAAAGCCGCCCCATTTACAGGGCGGCTTCGTTTTATGTTTTGATCTTCTATATTCTAGTAACCAGGATTTTGTTGCATGGCACTGTTTGATTGTATTTCAACCAGTGGAATTGGCAATAAGAAACGGTGATCATTTGCCGGCAAAGTAGTTCCTGTTGGCGTTGGAGCGTCCGAAGCAAGTCTTGCAACTGGCAGGCCACGCCTGTTGAGATCCCAGAAACGATGTCCTTCAAAAGGGAGTTCCTTAAACCTCTCATCCATAATTGCATTTATTGCATCAGCCTTTGAAGCGAAGGAAACGTTCACATAGCCATTGATCCTTGCTGCTCTTAAAGTGTTTATATCACTGGAAGCACTATTTGCTCCGGTGAGCACACCTCGCTCGGCTCTTGCTTCGGCGCGGATCAAATACATTTCACCGGTACGGAAGATTTTGGCGTTTGCAACATTTTCATTAGGTGTACCATAGGCAGTTCCTGCATATTTATTAACCAGCCTGGGTGGCCTGTTTGCAGCTGAAAGCAGTGGTTCGTTTTTAAGAAAACTGCCGAAACGAATATCATTCACCTGGTCATAACTATTCCAGAGCTTATCCGAAGGCTGCCATGTAACAGTATTGATATTAGACGCATTGGAAGAGACACCTCTCCAAAGCGAACCTAGCCTCGTACCAACCGTTGCAGTCCTTATGATCCGGAACGCAACTTCACTTGTATTTGCATCTGTCCAGATCCCAGGAAAATCAGCTCTTGAAGCCAGGCCCAGATTTGGCGTTTCGATATATTCGGTCGCAGCGGCTTCAGCAGCAGCCCAGTTCCGGCTATACAATGCAATACGGGCTTGCAAAGCCGCAGCTGCTGCGCGAGTCGCCCTGTTTATGTCTGTAAGATTGTTCGGTAGCATGGGCTTTGCAGCGGTGATATCAGCTACTAACTTCTCATAATATGGCCCCATGGTAATCCTCGCAAACTGTGTAGTTGGAGTAGGAGAAGGCTCTTCCTGGTAAACCATAGCCAGTTTGTTCGCATCGAACGCGCCACCATAAAATCTAACCAGCTCAAAATGTGCAAATGCTCTTAAAAACAGTGCTTCTCCCATTAGTCGGTTGCGAAGCGTATTGTCGCCCGCTTTTATAGAATCCGCTGTAGGCAGAGCTTTCAATACCCGATTCGCCCGATCTACGATTCTGTAAAAAGGATCGATCGCTGTGAAATTATCTCTAAGACCAACGTCGGTTGCTCCGTATTGCCATTCGTGGGTTGTACCCGCATTATAAAATTCAGACTTCTTAACTTCATCGGCAAAGGTACTGTTCAATAAAATCGACATTTCCGGCGGAATTCCGGCATATGCCCCAATTACCCCTTGCTCACAACTTGCCACTGTGCTCAGTGCGACTTCTCCACCTATCAAATCTGTTTCCTCTATTTCGAGCAACTTTTTACAGGAAAGCAGTGATAGCGAAACCAAAGATGAAAAAATTATTGTTCCGTATTTCATTACATTTTTTTTAAAGTGATAATCTTCTTTTCAACTTCTTAGAAATTGATATCTAAACCTGCAGTAAAAATCCTCGGATTTGGAAATTCGTTCAAACTGATGTTGTTTCCATCTTCCGGATCCGGACCACGCCATGGGCTCCATATCGCAATGTTCTGAAGCTGTGCATAGACCCTTGCAGATTTGATCACATTCAACCCTTTAACGCTTAACGATGGAATCTGGTAAGCAACATTGAGGTTTCTGAAACGCAAGAATTTAGCATCCTGTAAGTCAGACGATGTGAAATCCCTATCGTATATGTATGCCTGGTAATATTTCTGATCTCCAGGCTTCTCCCACTGTTCTGTCAACAGTCTTCTCGACGCATTAACAGAGGTATGATATCCGGGTGTTCCTCGTGTAACCCAGTTCTCAATATTGTTACTTCTGACTACGTCAAACTGGTATGAGAATAAAGCACTCACAGTAAACTTGCCAACCCGTACATCCGCAGTAAATCCACCAACATGTTTAGGAAGATATGTACCAAACTTGGCAAACCTGCCTGCTTCTCCAAGAGTGTATCCTACGCTGCCATCGGGCTTCTCATACATCGGTCTGCCTGTTGCAGGATCAGCACCAAGATAATGGTACGTATAGTGGGTACCATAGGGTACACCTTCTTTGATTTGAAATGTACCTGAAGTATACTCAGGAACGCCGCCCAGGTCAGTTATCCTGTTTGAATTGATTGCATGATTGATACCAAGTGTAAATTCAACCAACTTTGTTCTTACAACATCAACCGATAAAGTAAACTCCGCACCCTGGTTTCGCATGCTTCCCGCATTGATCGGTAAGCTGTTCCCACCAAAACCTGAATTCGCACCGAGCCTCCTGTTTACAAACAAGTCTATTGTCTTATTATGGTATGCGTCGAAGGTGGCCCTTATTCTGTTTTGCCATAGTGCAAATTCCACTCCTGCATTAAACTTTTGGACTGTCTCTATAGCCAATTCGGGATTACCCGGAGTAGATGGAATAAGACCTGTTACGCTCGAACCTGGATATCCTGTTGTGGTTACAAAGGTTGGAAGCTGGGGTCCCAGGTAATTTGGTACATTAACCAAACCGCCACCACCAGCATAAAGACTTGTTTGAATTGATCCGATATTCGGCACCGACCCATAAGAAGCCCGTACTCTCAAATCAGTTAGAATGTTTTGATTTCTGAAGAAGTCTTCGAGAGTGGCGTTCCAGATTGCTCCGAAAGAGAAAGTTGTTATCTCTTTATTGTCTTCATTTAATATTCTCGAAGTTCCGTCCCTCCTGATATTACCGGTTAAAGTGTATTTATCGTTGTATGTATACCGGACATTTGCAAAATATGAGCGGATGCCATAACCGGATTTCGCGCTGGTTGCATTTTGTGGATATACCGTCGCACCACCTGTAGGCAAAGAACCCGCACCCTGGCCGGTTTCTTCTACCCGTGGATCAAGATTGTACAACGTAAAGCCCAAAGATTTGTTCCACTGCCTCAAACCTTCGAAAAATCCTGCAACCTCAACATCGTGCAAGTCATTGAATTTCTTATTAAATGTGAGGCTGGTAGTATTAACGAGGGAAGCGAACACTCCATAAGCCTCGGAATTGATACCCGCATTAAAGGTTGATAAACTTCCCACATAAGAAGCAGGGTCAATATAACGCTGATACCTGTTATCAGAAACATCAATACCAGTAACATTCTTAAGTACGAGAGACGGAAGAATTTTGTAGGCCAATGTAACACCCGAGTTGATCTTTATTTGATTTTGTCTCCACCTGGAATTTTCTATTCCCTCTAACACATTTCCGATTTGTTTCAGATTTAATGTTGAGCTGGCACCATATATCAGGGAGCCATCTTCACGATATGGGTTTTCATAAGGCTTCGCTCTCCAGCTCATCTGGAAAGAGTTCCTTGCGCTGTTGCCCAAAAATTCTCCTTCAGACAAATTTGTAATAGAATAGCCCAGCGATGTATTCCAGCCCACGCTAAACTTGTCCGCTGTATGCTCCAGATTTAATCTTGTTGTATATCTTGTAAGCTGAGAATTGAGATCTGTTCCTTTCTGATCGAAATAACCACCAGAGATATAGAACCTTGACTTTTCGTTTCCACCGCTGATGTTGATCTCATGATTTTGGGACAATCCCTCTCTGAATAATAAATCGCCGTAGTCGGTATCAATCTTACTTAAACTATCGAGTAAGAAGTCGAATCTTGCTTTTTGAGCAGGAGTAGCGGACTCATATGCCGGGTTTTTCTTTGAATAATTCCATCCGGGTGTTCCTGCAAGCTTCGTCTTTTCCTCATATTGAAGAATTTCCGCAGTACTCATCATATCGAACCTGCTCGCATTTGGTGCCTGTGTAACACCCCACTGAGTACGATAAGTGACATTTGTAGCTCCCGCCTTGCCTCTTTTTGTGGTGATAACCACCACGCCCAACGCGCCACGTGCACCGTAGAGTGCCGCGGCACTCGCATCTTTTAAGATGGTTAATGACTCAAAATCATTTGGGTTGAAGGTCTGCATATCTCCTGCCGGAACAGGTACACCGTCAACAATGAACAACGGCTGGGATGCCGCACCTGTTACGGACTGAATACCGCGGATGGTGAGTACGGGGCTTGAACCTGGCTGACCGGAACTTGAATTAACAAGTAAACCCGGGGCGCGTCCCTGTAACGCCTGATCGAAGGAGCCAACAGGAACAGTTTCAATATACTTACCGCTGACTTTGGAAGCTGCCCCTGCAAATTGCGATTTTTTCTCTTTAGAATAACCGGTAACAATTACCTCTTCAAGGTTCCTGTTATTACTGGTTAATGTAACATTAATCGATGAGCTATTACCGATTCTGACTTCCACTGAATCGAAACTCACCGCCGACACGACCAGTGTTTTTGCATCACTGCTTACACTAAGGGAGAAGCCGCCGTCAATGCCGCTCACCGTGCCAGAATTCGTGCCTTTGATGATAATCGATGCATTAGAAACAGGAGATCCCGACGCATCTGTGATCTTACCTGTCACCCGCTTAACCTGCGCGGACACTTGATAGGACAGAAAAATAATACCCACTAGGAGTAGAAGCAATTTTCTCATGTGACATTTTAGTTTTGGTTAAGAGACCTATTAACACAACATTTAATACATAGATTCACAGCCTCTATCTATCAAATCTTGATGCTGGCCGCAAATATAGTGTCAAAGCAGAACTTTAACATTATTGCTAGCCTCAAATAACAGAATTAACAAATTGGTAGGGATTTAGTTTGCCAGGAATGTCATTTAAATTATTAATGAAACAGAACAAAAAATTTTAATGTCTATCTACTTAAGAGCGTGTATTATTGAATCTAATCCTATGCGGGAACCTCAACTCTGTTGTTTCACACAAAAAAAGGCTGCCCTTA
Source organism: Flavitalea antarctica (assembly GCF_054461535.1). NCBI lineage: Bacteria > Pseudomonadati > Bacteroidota > Chitinophagia > Chitinophagales > Chitinophagaceae > Flavitalea > Flavitalea antarctica. Next base: position 4,020 of record NZ_JBTLQG010000049.1, on the reverse strand, counting down.
GACAGCCTTAAAAAGTTTGATTTTAATCTCGTGCTCAATAACCCGGATTTTGCTTCAGATTTTTATTGAAGTTGATCTCTGCCTGGGGGAATGGGAGTTGAAACCTCGGATCGCCGGCATTCAATGTAGTGAACACATATGGAGTACCGGTACCATCGGCCCTGTCACCTTTTGTGCCATCCCTCACCACAGATGCATTGCGCCTCTTTATATCCCAGAACCTGTCTCCCTCGAAAGCAAGTTCCAGCCTTCTTTCTTTAAGAATTTCGTTTAATAACGCAGTTCCTGATAATACAACATTCACATGGCCGGTATAACGGTTTGCTTTTAGGAGATTAAGATCTGCCAGAGCTGCAGCTTCATTGTTATTCCGGTAATAAGCTTCCATACGATTCAATAAAACTTCCGCCGTTCTCAGCACCTTCGCATCAACAACACCTGCAGGCGATCCTGATCTTCCTGCATATTTCACAACATGATTATATTGAACACCGTTGTATGCACTGGTCTGTATATATGTACTCGTGCGGATATCATTGCTAAGAAACATCTGTTTGAAATTATACTCCACAACATACTCTGATCTGATTCCACCGGCAACAGCCTGGTAGTAGTTAACCCCCTGTGCATTCAGGTTATCAATGTTGGTATTTTTTACTTTGAATAACACGCCATCTTCTGTAGCATCTCTCCAAACACCGGGAAATGCTGCAATATTTGGAAGATTCGGTGTCGTTCCTAACGCCGCATTTGCAGATTGTATAGCATTCGCCCAATCACCTTTGTACAGATAAACCCTTGAGAGTAATCCTGCAACTGCAATTTTTCTGAGCCTGCCGACACCGTTGGTTACTGCAATAAGGGTCTGCGCCTGCACCAGGTCCGCAATCACTTTATCATAAAATGCTTTCACCGACTCTTTCGCAGGCGTAATATCAGCTTCCGTTGAAACTACATAAGGTAAGGTTGAGTCTGCATCAGTTGCATTGAGATAGGTTTTGCTATAAATGCGGGACATGTCAAAATAAGTCATCGCTCTGATCGCCAGGGCTTCTCCCTTCGCATTGTCTTTAAAAGCCCCGTCAGGAAATTTTTCAATATTCTCCAGAATGGCATTTGCCCGGCGCACTATTGTATATCCTCCCGTAAAAAGTCCATAAGTATCTTCACCTGTATACCGCCATTCGCCGTAGGTCTTGAGCGTAAGTCTTCCGGTCTGATTAATGATGATATTGTCAGCCAATGCATCTGCAACGATGTTCCAGGCTCCATTTACGAAATATGAATTTGTTGTTCGCAAGCCGGTATACATACCATTAACAGCGAGCGTAATATCGGCCTCCGTATTAAAAGCCTGTGAGGTCTCAACCTGGTTATATGGATAAAGGTTTAATTCATCCTTATTGCACGATGCCAATGCCACCATTGCAGATAATATAAGCAATTTATGTTTTTTCATAATTGTAGAATTTAATGGAACTAAAATTTAACGTCAACTCCGAATGTTATTGCACGTATCTGCGGGTATCCATACAGGTTATATAGTCCTGGAACCGGCAAGGTAGTTTCACTGTTTGCAAGGCCAATCTCCGGAAGTCCCCGGAATTTTGTTCCCAACCATAAATTAGTTCCCTGCACGTATACCCTGAGCCCCTTCATTTTTGCTTTGGCAACAATATCAGTGGGAAGATTATAAGCCAGTGTAACATCCCGTAAAGTGATATAATCTCCTTTCTCAAGATATTTGTCTGTATCAAAAGTAACCCGCTGGCTCAGATCATTGAGGTTAGCATGCTCAACAACATCTCCCGGTTTTTTCCAGTAGTCAAATGCATCAGTAAACTGAACGATATTGATGTTTTCGCCCTCACTGGCATTGGTTTGATACTGATAGTTCATAATATAATTACCACCGGAGTAATAGAACTGCATACCCAGGTCGATTCCCTTATAACTTACAGTGGTACCAAAAGCTCCATACCATTTCACCAATGGAGATTTACCTTCCAGCAACACTGCCTGGCTGGAACGATATGTTTCACTTATAGTATTATCAATATTATAGAATTGGTTCTTGCCATTCTGTGGATTCACACCAGCCCAGCGAACCATAAAATAAGTAAACAATGGCTCACCTTCTTTTAGCCTCGACAAGGTTTGTGGTACATTGTCAGAATATAATTTCAACACCTTATTATCATTGTGTGTAAAGTTGGCATACACATTCCAGGAGATGTCCTTTTGTTTTATGATATCGCCAGAAAGAGCAATTTCGAACCCTTTGTTTTCCAGGTTACCGACGTTACTGGTGAAGCTTGCAAAACCGGTGGTGGTAGAAACGTTCTTTGGATATATGAGGTTATTTGTTTTCCTGTGATAATAATCAAAGGTACCGGTTAACCTGTCGTTCAATACCCCAAACTCCAGACCGATGTCATAGTTCTGATTTTCCTCCCAGGTCAGGTCGGGATTTTCAAGTCTCAAAGGAACTGCGGCAGGCAAGCCATTGTAATTGCTGGCAAGGCTATAAACGCCAAGATTATCATACAAACCAGTTGGCACTGTACCGGCAGTACCAATCGATGCCTTTAACCTCAAACTGCTTATGATCCGCACATCTTTCATGAAATTTTCACTAAGCACATTCCAGGAAACACCCACACCCCAGAAGTTTGCAAACTGTTGGTTTTTGCCGAAACGGGATGATCCGTCTCTGCGGGCGCTTACGCTCAGATAATATTTCTGATCGTAATTATAAGCCACGTTTCCAAAATAAGAAAGCAGGGACCAGTCTGTTTTGCTGGTTGTGGCCTGTGTTGGCAATGAAGAGTTATCAAGGGTGTTTACAGATGCAGTTGGAAAGTTTCTTCCAGTTAACGAATAACTATAGAATTTGTCCTTGGTAAACTCTGTACCGATGATGGCATTGAGTGAATGCTTCTCCTTGAAGGTTTGCTGCCATCCCGCGGTATTGGTGAACACATAAATAAAGTCCTGGTTACCCGCATCACGTTTCTGGTTATAACCAAGAATTGATGCCAGGTTCGAGCCGGGTTTCAGGTAATATTCTTCCTTGAAGGTGGAATAATTCAGACCTAACTGTGTTTTTATGGTGAGATGTTTAAAAAATTTGGCTTCCGCGAAAAGTGTGGCAAAGGAAGATATTCTATCCTGCACCTGCGGATTATTGGTAGCGCCTTCTAGGGAAGAAAATCCCTGGAAAGTATTATTGAAACTGCCATCTGCGAGGTAAACCGGTTCATAAGGATTGTAGAGGAAGCTGGCGGCATAACTGTTCTGTGAATTGAACGGTTCGCGAACCTGGCTTTCCTTTGAAGCAGTAAGGCCGAGGTTGGAGCCCACTTTCAACCAATCCAGTGCACTGTATTCGATATTCAGCCGGCCTCCCGTTCTGTTCCAGTAGGAACCGTACACAACTCCGTCGTTGTTTTCTTTATTCATTGACAAATAATACCTGAACTTGTCGGCCGAGCCGGAGAGCGCCACTTCATGTTTTTGCACGATTCCTTTTACAAGTAAAACCTTCGACCAGTCGCCTGCGCCGCGGCTTTCCGCCAGGCTCCACAAATCAAGTCTTTGCGCTTCTGTTAAACTTCCGAGTGTTGTCCCGGCCGGAAAAACCGAGCTGGCTATGCGATTGTCAATCATTGAATCCAGGATAGGATTGGTATAATTTCCCTGGAATTCATAGTCCAGTTTCTCACGGCTGTTCATGAGTCTCACATTTTTAGGCTCAAGCGCCTTTGACTCGCCATATTGGAACGAATACCTGAGCTCGGGTTTACCCTTACCTTTTTTTGTGGTGATAACAAGTACTCCGTTGGCTGCCCGGGATCCATAGATGGCTTGTGCCGATGCATCTTTCAGAATGCTGATATCTTCAATATCATTCGGGTTAAGCATATTGTAGGAAGCGGTATTGATGTAAATACCATCAAGGATGATCAGCGGCTCGTTCGAAGCGTTAATGGAACCTGTTCCCCTGACCCGGATATAACC
>NZ_JBTLQG010000048.1:0-34685 GCF_054461535.1 Flavitalea antarctica | reverse complement strand
GTACAGAAGACCGACTTGGCGGATTTGTTCTTTTCCGGGGAAGAGCAGAAATCCTTGGAGGAATAGTTACGGTGACCATCCAGATAGAAGCGAGCGGGCAGGTTCAGAAACGAATAGGACAGGAAACAAATATGATAGCGCAGGTTACCTTCAGCCTTGACATCAGCATCTGTTTTATTATCGACATCAGCTTCACTGAAAACTGGCAGGAGACCAGGCAATTAGCGTAACGGACAATTGCCCGTAAGTCTCCTTTTCAGTATAACTAATCAGCTTAAAGTTTGTATATGAACGCAAAACTTTCCATACTAACCTTTCCACAAAAATGGATCGGTAACCAGCTAACGATTCGCGTGGTCGTAATGCCAAGAAATTATAATCCCCTCATTCCGATGCCCGGCATGGGGCCGGATGCCTGGGTGGACGCACGTATCGCATTACAGGTGAAACTGATTTCGGACCCTGAACTTTATCCTTCGACTACCGTTGTTGCACAACCTTTTGACCTGCCCGGGCTTGCGATGCCCGCTGATACAAGACCGATTTTTGAGGACCTCGAAAAACAGTTGACAAACGGGGGAACAATCACCGCAAACAACAGGCTACAGGCCCCCGACAATAAAAACACCATAAAAAAATATCTGCCGCAAAGCTATCAACAGAGTTTTAATTTCACTTCACCACGAACAAAAGATGCGGTTACTGATGACAGTTATGCCTGTGCTTTACGTGACAAACCAGTTGGCGCATTTGTGCCCACTACCGTGGCGGACCTAAGCTGGGGAAAGGTGTTTGCATACTGCCTGAGGCAGCCAGCACTTGCTGAACGTGTAGGTTTTATCTATGAAGCAACATTTCCTGTTGATCCGTCTCTGGTTAAAAAAGGAAGCTGGATCTATGTTGACCTCGCCCCCGGATGTAGCTATTTTGAATCTATGACTGAGGCCCCGTTGGGCGATGAATTAAAAGGACAAAAAACCGTTAAACGTTATGCCGCCAGGCTTCCCAAACTCAAAGATGGTGATGACAGGCCCCTATTCTCTGCTGTTCAATTTCCTGTGTTATTAAAAGATCCGGAACCTCTAGATAGTCAGGATGTAGATATCCCACTTGTGCCATCAGGTTTAGATGAACTATTAATTGAGAATGCACAATACGATGATGGGTTCTGTAAGATCGTTCATGCAAATCAGCCATTAAGCGGCGACTTGCTCCGTGAAAAAGAGGACAAAGACTTACCCGTCATAACCGATGCCGGAATCCGTCTTGGTTGGGATGACGAGCAATTGCTTATATGGATGAACCGCCAGTTAAAAGAAGATGAAAGTATTGGTGTTGGCCTCGGTCGCAGAACAGATGCCCCGATGGGTGTAATGCAATACAGGGTTGATGTGAGGTTGCATAGCGATGATGTGAACAATCCGAATCCCTGGATACCGCTTTGCAGGGTACGCAATAAAGCGAACCTGACAATTGGTGGCCAGCTGATAGATGCTGTTGCCGGTGAGCGGGAATTGGGAGTTGAGGTATATCCTTCCAGGCCCTTGCCGGGACAAGGCTTCTGGCTGCCTCAGTATTATTCGCATTGGATTGGTAAAAGTCTTGTTCTTGCGGATAAAGAGGCAATTGAAATTTTTAAGAAAGAACAAAACGAGATAGCAGACAAAAAGGCTAAGAAGTTTGATCTGTATGAACCAGCCGGTTTACAAGGTGTGCAGCTTTTGTATGGACAAAATTATGATTTTCGTGTGCGCCTGGCCGATATAAGCGGCGGTGGGCCGGAACTGAAGGATAATCGTAAATATGCTTCGCCATCACCGGAGGGCCGCTGCGATTTTAAGCGTTTTGTTCAACCCCAGGCGGTAAGATTAAATAATATCTTACCAGTTAAGGATGACGAATATTTTCTGGATGCAGTGTTGACTATGAAACGCCCCTTGCTGGGCTATCCTTCTGTGCTGTTTACCGGAGATTATCCGAATGCAACCGCAGAGCTGATCGCAGATGCGGAAGCTAATCTGCTTGAGTCGCAGGCAGATTTTACGAAGCAACGTCCTGTGGGTCTGCCTGATCCCAATGTGGTGGCCGTTGAAGTGCTCGTGGAAGTGAAAGCACTTGGTATGGATCTGCAGCTCCGGGATAACAAAGACAGTCATGAAAATTACGCTAAACTCTATATCACTGAACGCAGGTTCCCGCTGGGTTTTGAAAGCGAGTTATCTATTCCCCTCAATTTCGTAGAGGCACCAAGACTGGCATTTAAGCCAACGCAGGACCTGGGTGAACTCGGCCTGGTGGAAGGTGGTGATAACATTGATTCGCACAACGATATCGTGTTGCCAAAATCAAGAGACGTCCGCATCACGATCCGGCCAAAGGTGGAGGCAAAACCGGGGTATCTCGCAAATACGGACCTTGTGAAGTATGGCAAGCCGGTTACATTCATCACGCGAAAGGCAGGGGAAGTTGAAACCGGTCTGTTTAAGGCCCTGGCGGACGTCGATAGCATACGTGGCATCTGGCTTCAGCCCGACACAGACACCTATCTGAAGGCAACAGTAACGGAAGTGTTCGTAGAAAATAATAGTCCCACACATTCCAGCAGCCTGATAGAGCGCCTTGCCGATGCGATCGATAAAACAATTGAAGTAGAAGCAAAGGGTTTAAGCCTGGTTGGTAAACGCGGTTGCCGGATTCAATTTGGCGCGAGCCGTCTTATACGTCATAACCTGAGTCCGGATAGTACAAGTATCACCATCGCAACAAAAAGTGATCTCCTCAACCAATGGATTGTGCCCATTACGTTTATACTTAACCGTGACTGGACCTGGGACGGAATCCAGCCCATCAGTTTTAATATATATCGTCGGAAAAAACTGGTTGGGGTTGGTTTAAATGAAGAGGAAAGGGCTGCTATCGACTGGGGTGAAGAGCAGCTCGTAGGCGATATTGAAATGAAACAGGCAATCAATATACAGGCTTTGTATGATGCGGACAGAAGCCAGACCTACCTGTGCTTTTTAGATGCTGTTGAACCGAAGCCTGAAAATCCGACTGATTTCCCGGAGGAGATCATGGTAAGTTATCGCATCGAATCATTTTTCAAATCATCTCCCGGACCGGCCGACGTTCAAGCGGATGAATTCAAGCCTTTACAGTTACATCTGCCGATCACCGGTAAGCCATCACAGGTTCCCCGGATTGTTAGTGCGGGAATTGCACAAAGTAAATATGTAGCAGATGCTGGTTATGCCAGCACCGAACCGCGTCGTCGTTTTCTGTGGTTGGAATTTGCCGAACCGGTACTGAATAAAAACGATGCATATTTTATCAGGATGGTGGCTTATAGTCCTGACCCGTTGCTCGCACAATGGAAAGCTGAAATGCTGAAGGCACCTGAAGAGGCGCCCTTGCCCATTAGCGCTGAACTCATCAGGATCATCAGTCCCAATCACACGGACGATGCTGCCGGTCTGAATGCCATGCAGCAATTGACGCCGGCAGATAAAAGCAAGGTCCACTTCCTTGTGCCTTTGCCTCCCGGCATGCATGCTTCATCTCCCGAGCTGTTTGGCTTCTTCACCTATGAGATACGGGTGGGTCACAAAAAAGGATGGTGCACGGCACAGTCACGATTTGGTCGCCAGCTAAGGACAACCGGGGTACAGCATCCAACACCCCAACTTTTTTGTATTGTTAACCGGAATGAAAAACATATTATGGTTTCTGCTCCTTACGCACAAACTGTTTTCAACGGTGCTGACGTAACAACAAATCCACCACGCACACAACTATGGGCTTTGCTTTATGCCCAGGTAAAACGCGCCGATGATAAAGAGTACCGGAACATTCTGTTAGACGATCAGTTGTTTGTGCGGCAACGCCCGGAAACGGATCCGGCAACCGGTGTACGTAAAATGAATTCCAATACGGATGGGATCCAGTATGGAATAACGGGCTGGAAGAATAAAGACGTTGAGCAAATGTTGCTTGATCTCGGGTTGCCGATAACCAGCAACCTGAGCGTTCTGGCAGTTGAAATGTTGCCGACTTATGAAAAATTCTGGAGCCCAAGTCCATTATCAAGGAACGAAAATCCGGCGCTGAGCCGTGTAAATCCTGGTCTCGAGCTCCTGAACCTGAAGCAAGGGATGAGTATACAATATTTCAGGAGTGCGGTCGGTGAGGTCGATCGTGCATCTGCCGCGCGACAACAAAAACTTGAGGAACAACGACAATTGCGGATCGAAGAAGGATTTATAAACCAGGCAGAAAAAGGAGAGTCTGTCCGGCCGTTAACCGATGAACTGGGAAGCCAGCGCATATTGAGAACGAGCACACTGGTACCTGTCCCCGAGATTTGTTGTAGCGAATAACTGTATCGCGTTATGCAAATGGATGGCGTTATGCAAATGGATGGCGTTATGCAAATGGATGGCGTTATTCATATGAATGACTTTATGCAACAGGTGATAGGCGGAATGATGATCAGTTTTCCAGGGAGCCAGGTAACTCCTTTATTGCAATATTCCGGTAACGATGCATTGCCCCCGGTGCCCATAGAGTAAGTCCGTTCCATTCACCGGCCGCCGGTGAAAATAACGTGGTCCAGTGTGATTGAAGCCCGATCATCCCTTGTGTTGCACCCGCAATGAAATCGTTTTTTGGTTGGGTCACATCCCACATCAACACCCCGTTTATCCAAAGTGTTATATGCGGTATCTCGCCCGCCATTCTTATTCTATAAGAGTTCCAGTCATTGGCTTTCCAGATTTCAGCGCGGCCCTTGCAGGATGCTGCTTTGCTGATCTGTATTCGTTCACCTAATAAATTACCTGTGCTCTTCGATGTTTCATCTAATTCAACCTGGTAAGCGATACCACTTTCCGACGACCTTATAAATATGCCGCCGTTGGTGAGCGAATCAATCTTCACTTCTATATAGAGTTCGAAGTTTTTATATTTCTTATCTGTCAGTAGTACGCCGCCTTGTCCATAGGGTTTTTGTCTCACAACTATAACTCCATTTTCCACACCAAAGCCTGGAGTTGTACCCTGGTGTGTTGTCCGGCTGATATGCCAGCCTTTCAGGTCTTTGCCATTGAAAATAGTTTTGAAACCGGGAGGTACCTGGGCATGGCAAATCATTATGTCAAGAAAACATAGTATAACAAGAAGGGTTTTTATGCCTGGTATGCTGGTCCTGACTTTTTGCATTGTATATACGAGATAACAGTTCTTACATATTCTTATACAAACGAGATAACATTTCTTACATAATCTTATCTAAATGAGATATAACCTGTTTTTCATCTTTATTTTACTTCCATAACTAATCGTAGCCCTATATCGAACCCATTCCCCGGTCCCCCTGCATGGGTCATATAGGTTGCGTTTTTAACATCACCGGTAAATGACGATCCTTTCAGCACATGTTGCCTGCCTGATCCGGGCGGCACTGATTCTGCGAAAATTTTTTCATTGTAAAAATCCTGGACCCATTCCCATACATTACCAAGCATATCGTACAGGCCCCACGCGTTTGGCTTTTTGGTGCCAATGTGTGCCGGCATGGTTCCTCCCAAAACAGCAGTAGCCTGTATTTCTTTCCATGCAATATCGTCCTCTGCCCCTGCTCTTGCGGCATATTCCCATTCAAACTCCGTTGGCAATCGGTATCTGTTTTTTTTATCCAGCCCATTCAGTTTTTTTATGAATGCGGTTGCATCCTGCCAGGTGATATTTTCTACGGGCTGCTTTTCCATGCTGTCTTTTTTAAAGACCGATGGATTATTACCCATCACTTTTTGCCATTGCGATTGTGTTATTTCGTACATGCCGATATAGTAGGCATTCTTAATGGTTACGGTAAATCCGGGCAAGGCATCTTTGCTTGCCATTTCCAGTGATGCTTTGACTAATTTTTCAGGCAGGGGGTTTCCCCGGAAATCCTTGTTACCAACAGTTGGCTGAAATCTGCCTACGATCATTTTTCCGGGCCTGATCAAAACGAATTTCATTCCCAGCTCATTCGTAAATGTGTGTTCCTGTGAGAACATGGTATGACTGATGAATAAAAGGGATGACAAGGCAATGATCTTCATTTATAAAAATATGTTTAGGTCTTTAAAATGGCGTTAGTTACTCCTGGAATTTGTGTCCTTATTGTATGAATGTGTCGTTGATGCTTGCATACATTCTGTTTCTTACTTCCTGAAATTTTATTACTTTATCTTAAGTTCTAGTGGAGCTTCTTATCCCAGTTGGTATTTTCTGCACGGCCAAGTTTGAAAATTTCCAGCAATTGCAAGGTAGCGCCACTTTCATAGGGAGGGTTTAGTTTCTTTGGTGTCTTCTCACGAACCATCTTTACTTCCTCTTCTGTTACAATAGAAGCATTGTTCCCCAGTTCACCACTGTTGCGAATATAACTTAATACCGAGGCGATCCATTTGTCATCATTGCCAGCCATAGACGGCATAGTGTTCGGATAAGTTTTCCCGTCTATGGGACCCTGGAGTCCCATTAGTAACAGTTGTATGTTCATGATCTTATCACCACGGACCCGTGGTGAACCTGCGAGTGGGGGAGCAGGCATATCTTTACCACCGATGGTGATGCCTTTGCCATCCGCGCCATGACAACTTGCACAAAGCTGTTTGTATATCTTTTCTCCATTTTTCACCAGTTCCCTGTCTGCACTGCTTAGATTTTTTGTCCTTCTGAGTTCTTCCATCTTTGTTTTTTCTGCTTCCACAAAGGTTGCGAAAGAGAACTGCATCATCTCGTTGTTTTTATTTGAAGCCAACAGCTTATCAACAATGCTTTTTGCCTTTTTCGAATTGTGTCCACGTATAGATAACGACAGCTGGACCCTGACATCTGCGCTGGGGTCATCCCGCAGCCTGTCCAACTGATCGAGGATCTCACTGTCATCTTGTTTGATATACCGTTCGCTTATCCAGACAGCCGTTTTTCTAACCTGGGCTGATGTATCACTGAATGCGGTAATCAAGGTAGACTTATCGATAGACTCGAGTCCTTCAAGTGTCCATAACGCATGTATTCTTCCCAGCTCAGTTGGCCCGGTCTGACCACCAGCCTGTTTGCCCAGCGCCATGTCCCGGAGTGCCGGTACTACAGAACGATCGTTATGATAAATGATCAGTTGTTGTGCATTATCGCGCCACCAGCCGTTCGGATGGTCAAGGTAAGTTACGAGTTTGCTTACGGGCTCACTGAGCATTGCGGGACGACGGTTGTCGGGCTTAAAATCATCGTGGACAACTCTATAAATGCGACCCATACCTTTGTTCTTAAACAATTCTTTTTCCGCGATCATCTTGCCGAGATACGAATCAGGTGTTGTCCATTCGCTTTCCTGTATTATCCCGTGATACATGTCGACTATATAGAAGCAGCCATCAGGGCCCGTATAGGTATTCAGTGGACGGAAATTCATGTCCGCCGAAGCCAGCCAGTCTTTCTGATGATAAGCGTCTTCGATATAGATCTTTCCATCCCTGTTCAACACCTTTCCCCTTTTGATAATTCGCCCGACTGGCTCAGGAATAAAATAGTCACCTTGCATATCAGCAGGCATACGATCGCCACGATATATAGATTGGCCACAGCCCGCTGTAAATTCTTTCAGTGTATTGTCCTCCGGCCGGAGTGCTGATCTTCCACCCTGGGCATCCACGGTGCCAATGATTGGCCAGGGTTTTGTGAATTCTTTGGTATACTGGTCAGCAAAGTTTAATGCACCGTAAGCAGGCAGTTGCTGGATTTGTACGGCGGGTAATCCCGGACCGGCTTCTGAATAAAAAAGCCGGCCATAGTTATCACTCGTGAGTCCCCACTGGCCAATCATGTTATCGACCATGGTATCTGCTATAAGCATACCATTTTTGTATTTATATCTCAGGTTGTCACGTGAAGGATAGATCCAGTTATCGAGGTTCCAATAAAAACCGCCGTTCTGGTGTTCAAGATTTCTTGAGTCGATTACAGCATTGTTAAATACGATTTTCTTTTGGTCCGCTTTTCCATCACCATTGGTATCCCTGTAGCTCCATACGTGTTGCACGTTGGTCACTGTAACCAGTAATTGATCTCCTACAGCGAGTATCGTTCGTGGCAATACGAGGCTGTCAATAAACACAGTTGCTTTATCCATCCGTCCATCACCATCCAGGTCTTCCAGTAGTTTAATCCTGCTTGTTGGTTCAAATTCGCCGGTTGCATTCGCATCCTTCATATAAGTATTCATCTCCGCAACATACATCCTGCCGTTGCCGTCCCAGCAAATGGCCACTGGTTCCTGGACCATTGGTTCGCTTGCTACGAGCTCCATCCGGAAACCGGGGGGTAGTAGTGTCATCTTGATGCTCTCTTTGGGGGACAATGGTTTAACAGGTGGATTAGTATCAACCACTTTTCTTTCTGAAAATGACGGCAGTGGATTAGCTGGCTTATCGTCTGAACAGGCGCTAAATATTGTTGCTATTAGTATTACAAAGAGAAGGGCACTATCCCGGTTTCTTTTCCTGGCTTGCTTGTTGCCGCAGTTGCCAGCTATGATATAGAGTAGGTTCATTCGCATGATTCACTATTTGTCGGTTCTATTACTTCTGATTCACAATTATCGGTTGTATTACTTCATATATCGGTTGTATTACTTCATACCCGTTGTAATAGTTCGGTAATAAAGGAAAAGTATAAAAATGCGGACGGGATATTCTCAGCACTTACAGGTCCGTTCAAAATAGATGATAACCCTGAAGGTGGAGATACTTTGACAATGCCTGCAAATTATTGTTTTATCGTGAATCCGGGAGCCTATCGGCCGCTATTTTACCAGTATAGTGTATTTCCCTGATTTGATCGGAATCTGATATTTCCCGTTCTCATGAGAAGCAGGGTTAAAAGCATTTTTGGTTTTGACAGTTTTGCCGTTTATGGTAATGATCGACTCCTTCGTAGCAGGTACAAAAACTGTGGCTGTTGAATTTGGAGGAATCTGTACGGTCAGTTCAAAAGTTCTGTTGCTTTTTCTCCACTCACTGGCAATGACTCCATATGGTGACCGGAAACTACCTTTTACAAAATTAAGATCTCCAACAGGTTCCGGCTTTATGATTACATGTTTGTAAGCGACAGAGCTGTCTGACTGGCTGATGCCTGCCAGGCCATAATAGAACCATTCCATGATATGGCCGAGCATGAGGTGGTTATTGGATACTTCTTCCAGGGCCGGCCATGACTCCGTTAAAGCTGTCGCCCCTTTTCTTAGCTGGTATCCATAGCCGGGTACATCGTCACGGGCATTCATATCAAACAATAGATCTGATGCCCCTGCGGCATGAAGTGCGTCAACCAGGAAGTGGTAACCTATATCTCCAGCCGTTAGTTTTTTACCGTTTAGATTTATAGAATCCACCATATTCTTAAATACGGCGGATCTATACTTTTCTTCTACAAGGCCGACCGATATCGGCATAGACATCGCCGTCTGACTCCCTGTGGAATAGATTTTGGTTTCTGTATTGAAAAATTTCGTGTTGAATGCTGTTTTAATTTCATTTGCTTTTTCTCCAAGTCGTTTGGCTTCCTCACGTTCCCCAATCAATGCTGCCATAGTTGATAGCAGTGATACGTCATAAAAATATATTGCAGTGGCCGTTAATTCTTTTGGCGTCAGCTGTGCTTCGCCGGGAGATTTTGGTCCGTAATCAAACCAGTCACCAAGTCCATGTGAAAGAATGTGGTTCTTCGATTTACTTTCCAGGTAAGCTATATACCTGGTCATCATCGGAAAGGCATCACGGATCACATCAATATCGCCATACCACTTGTAGATCTGCCATGGCAACACCACAGACGCACTTCCCCATTCAGGTGAATCCCTGAACCCGCTTTCAAAGGGCACAAACTCTGGTGCTATATCGGGCACAAGCCCTTCGTGAGTCTGCGCATCAATCATGTTGTAAACAAGATTTTTGTAAAGGTGGTAGATGTCCAGGTTGTAATGAATGGATTTACCCATCAGGTAATCCTGTTCAAGCCAGCTCAGTTTCTCACGATGAGGACAATCAGTAACAACCGATTGAACATTTGATTGTATAGCCCATTTGATCAGCGTATCGATCCGGTTAAACAGGACATTTGAGGATTGAAAGCTCCCGGTCTGAGGCGCTGAGCTACTATTATGTAATACTTTCAGATTGATAATTCGTGCAAGATCCTGGCGATCAGAAGACCCGGACGCTGGTAGTGCACCTTCCACCAGCACATATCTGAATCCATAATAGGAGAAAGCCGGTCTCCAGGTTTCTATGCTATCACTGCTTAATGTATAACTAAAATAATATGGACCTCCCGAAGCTTTTTGATTAGGGGCAAGTTCTTTGCTTAACAGTTCGGCTGGTGTAAGTTTAATAGTCTGACCCCGTTTCCCTTTTACCTTTATATCAATGACTCCTGAGGCGTTCTGCCCAAAGTCGTAAACAAAAATGTCTTTAGCCGGCTGAATGATATTCTTTACTTCAAAGCTGTCCTTGATAACAACGGGATAAATGAATTCTGCTTCCAATGAACCCTTTGGAGGTTTAACAGCCAGTGCGTTTTTCCATCCTGAATCATTGAAGTCTTTATTGTTCCAGCCGGCTTGTTCAAGCCTGGCATCATAGTCTTCTCCACCAAATATGCTGCTATACGTGATAGGCGATGGCGCAGTTTTCCAACTGGTATCCGAAACAACTGTCATAATACTCCCATCCTGGTATTCGATTTTTATTTTGCATATCATTTTAGGAAAACCAAAAGCAGTTACAATTTTGAAATACCTTTCACGGTTGATGTAGTAGAAACCATTTCCCACTATCACGCCGATCGCATTTCTTCCGTTTTTTATTTGCGGGGTTACATCCAGCACATTATACTGAACCCTTTTGTCGTAGAAGGTCCAGGCAGGTGAAAGAAAGCTGGTGCCAACCTTCTGACCATTCAGCATCAATTCATACTGGCCAAGCCCGGTAATGTAAGCTGTTGCCTTACTAATCTTTTTTGTAGTAATAAACTCCTTTCTAAACAATGGGACAACGGCTCTCTTCAATGCCTTATCGCCTAATTTTTTTGCGTCGGGAGCATGAACGCCCGGAACCACAAGCATTGAATCAGGTAGTTCTTCAAATCCTATCCAGCGGGCATCATTCCAATCATTGTCTGTAAATAGCGCTGTAGTAAAACTATCTATCTTACTCTGATAACGCTTTCCGTGATCATCCCATCCTGTTACCAGCCAGTAGTATGAGGTGCCCGCTGACAGTGGCTCTCCCCCGTATGGAATATTTATTGAATGTCCGGACCGGATCTTACCACTGTTCCAGGAATTAGCAACGCCATTTTCAAGTGCACGGTATGAGTCGCTGACCTGCACCTTGAATGCAGATTGGGAAAAAGCCTGCTGAGACGTTCGATATTGCCAGGAGAAGCGCGGAGGTTTGTGATCTACGTTGTTTGGACGGCTTCGATTGTTGCAGAGGAGATTAGATATTATGGTAGGCTGGCTAAGCGCTGAGCAGACATATAACGCAAAACCGAAAGTAAGCAACAATCTTAAGATCATAAAAGCTTAGTTATTCCGAAAAAATGAACACTAAACTTAATGAAAATAACCTGTATAGATAGTTTTACCCTTACGGTTTATATATTTAAGCTTTTAGATTCTGACTCAAGGAACCGAAGAAATTTTCTTCGCACGTTGTTATACATGGCGATCATCTTTTTTGCTTCCGGGGTGATAACTGATCCGCCACCATTGCTTCCGCCGGTTTGGGGTATCACCATTGGTAAGACAGAATTTTCGTTCAGCGTGCTCACCAGTTCACTCGCCTTTTTATAAGACATTCCCATTTGGAGTGCTGCCTGCCTGATAGAACCGGTTTTATCAATCAGGGTAAGCAGTTCGACAGGCCCTGGACCAAAGTAACGGTTGCCATCACATTCAATCCACACTGTTCCTACTATAGAATACCGGCTGTCTTTCTTAAGAATTCTTTGTGTTTGTATTGATGCCATGTCAATTCTTTTTCCGTTACAAGATAGCAATAAATGAAGGTGAAATCTTTAGTAGATCCGGGCTGCAACAATCGCGGGACCGGGATCCTTCAAAACATTTCATTCACTGTTTTTTGCGATTCAGGCCCAAATTACCCGCAGTCATCTGGATGCCCGTCTATATAAAATTTATGATCCTTTAATTGCATGAAAATTAAATCAGATGGCAAGTTCAGGCAATAATGTACCACAATACCATGGTCTCGATTCAATGTCACAAAACGTAAGCAATATCGCCGCTGACAGCAGTTATTCAAGTCCGGGAAAGATCAGCCTTGGGTCAGTAAAAATCCGTGTTCCTTCAAATGAAACGCTCGGAATAATTGCAATGATCTGTTCCCCGTTTCTATTCGTTGAAATGCTTTCAGATCACAAATTCGGGCTTAAGAATACCCCGGCGGCTGGTATTGCCGATCTTATATATATGACCGGATGGATTTGCAGTATACTGGGACTTATCAGGCAGGAGGCAACGGGTAATAAACTATGGGGCAAAAGATTACTAAGACTAAATCTTATTTTTCTCGGTGTTGCCTGTATCTGGAACGTATGGTCAGCATTGGATCCCGGCAACAACTCGACCCTCTACCGGATCCTGGATTTTTTCTGGCCAGCGAGTAACACCTTGCTATTCATAACCGGTATTGTTATCGTAGCTCAGAAAAAACTTACCGGGTTCAGCAGGTTCACCCCGGTAATAGCCGGGTTCTGGCTCGGCTTTGCTATCCTGTTTAGTGTCGTCGCGGGTTTTGAAAGTGATCTCAGTTTTTATACAATAGGTGCGTATTCGGCCATAGCATGGTTTCTTCTTGGCTTATCAGTTTACAGGAGTGAAAGGACAATGTACAGAGTGAAAGGGCTTGAACCTGTGGATTTCGGAATCCGGTAATGTTCCCGGCAGCTTTGCCGGGGACCGGTTGATAAAAACGGTAGACAAACTCTTTGGGATTATCCCGATAAATAAATGATATTGCCATGCGTAAGATTATTAAATGATAAAAATGCAAATCGATGCTTAACCGCAGGCAGGCAATGAAGTTGCTGGGACTCACCTCCGCATCTACACTCAGTTCATTCACTGGCAATGCTATCACATCACCCGGGCTTAGGGTAGACAAATTTGGATATTGTCTTAATATGGCTACACTGAGGGGCCATAAACTCGGCTTTGTAAAAGAGCTGGAAGTTGCTTCAAAGGCAGGGTTTACAATGGCAGAGATATGGGTTGACAGCCTGCAGGAGTTCCTGGCAAAAGGTGGAAAAATTTCAGAAGCTAATAAACATTTACAAGGATCTGGCATCACCGCGGTGAATGCAATTGGCTTTGCCAAATGGATAGTTGATGATGATGAAGTGAGAAAGCAGGGGGTAGAACAAATGAAGAAGGAAATGGACCTGTTGGCACAGATCGGCTGCAAACGGGTAGCAGCTCCACCTGTAGGGGCAACTGATAAAGCCGGGTTAGACCTGAGGAAAGCCGCGGAGCGGTATCGGGCGATCCTAGAATTAGGAGATCAGTCGGGCGTGGTTCCCCATCTTGAATTATGGGGCTTCTCAAAAAACCTGGGCACAACGGCTGAGGTAATGTTTGTTGCGCTTCAAAGTGGTCATCCATCAGCAAGAGTATTGCTGGATGTTTACCATTTATACAAGGGTGGATCGAGTATTGAGACACTTCCCCTGATCGCTAAAAAAGCAGTAGATATCATTCATATAAACGATTATCCGGACAAGCCAAGAGACACCATACTTGATTCTGATCGCGTTCATCCCGGCGATGGCATCGCTCCGGTTAAAAAAATACTCGATATTCTCAACGATCCTCAGAAACCACTCATCATTTCAGAAGAAGTTTTCAACGCTGCCTATTACAAGCAGGACCCGCTGACGGTGGCAAAAACGGCTATGCAAAAAATGAAAAAGATAACCGGCGAGTGATAAGAATGGATAAAAACCGGGCTCTTCATTGGTGAAGTACCCGGTCTGAATCTACGGCTAAGTAGTGATCAACATAAAATTGTAACTGGGCTTTCGTAACAATAAACCTGTTAAGTATTGGTTTTGCTCCCTCCACTTAATGCCGCAAGTTTCTGCGTTTTATTTCCTTCGGCGGAATAATAAAAGCTCATCGCTCCACTGGAAGATTTTTGCAGTGCCAGTATTTCTTTTACCGGGATAACCATATCAGAGGCTTCTCCATCGTGATCCTTAAATTTCCACTCTTTAACTACTTGTCCCGCCTCGTTTTTTAAGGTAATCACCCTGTTTTTTCCCACTTTGGATGGCGCATTACACTGCATGTACCTGATCACCAGTTTGTCAGAAACATTTTTGTCCGTAAGTGGAAGTGTTTTAAGGTCCAGTGGATCTCCCAGGGATTGCCTCACAAGAAGTTTGTCATTCAGGTAGATCGCATAACTGTCTACACCACCGAAGGCAGAAGCTGCCAGTGGCAGTGAAGCAAAAAGGAGCAGCATGGCTTTTACAATGATTAATGGTCTGACTAGTCTTTTCATACAGTTTAACTTTAAAATGAGTAATAATATTTTCGAGACAAAGAAATCGAAGCCATCACGCAACAAATAATTTGTTTGACTATCTGCTACAAACTATTGATGACCTGTAATCCAGGTTGCAAATGAGGCCGCGACTGCAGCTCATCAAGGAAAAATTACTTTTTGGATAATTGCAGGGAAATATTGAGGGGTAAAGCGTAACTTAAAATGTGCATTTCGTATGGAAATATAAACTCGACCACCTCGCGTTCTGGTTGGTTACCATTGTGTTCTATGCCTTTAACCGGGCGCACGTTATTCAACAGGCTGGTTCGGTTTATTACCTGGTTGATGTGGTGGTTCACAACCTGTTGCTGGCAGCAGTTTGTTACCTGAATATCTATTATTTGTTTGAACGATATTTTAAGAAAGACAGGTATCTCTTATATTTTCTATCGGTCGTATTGCTGCTGCTGATGTATACAGCTTTGCAAAACGGTTTTGATACCTGGCTCAGTACCCACCTAACTAATCTGACGACCCGTAGAAGTTTTTTTTTCAATACCTATTACAACGCATCCATCGGGATCTTTTACCTGGCTTTTACGCTTTCGCTGGAACTAAGTAAACGCTGGTACAGGCAGCAATTGTTATTACACCAGATGCAAACGGAAAAATTACAGGCAGAGCTTGAATACCTGAAAGCACAGCTTAACCCGCATTTTTTGTTTAACTCAATTAATACTATCTACTTCCAGATCGATAAATCAAATCTTGAAGCCAGGGAGTCTCTCCAGAAGTTTTCGGAACTTCTAAGATACCAGCTATACGAATGCAATGAAGATAAGATCCCTATTGAGAAGGAAGTAAGTTACCTCGAGAGTTATGTTGATCTTCAGCGGCTGCGAAAAAGTGATAAGCATTCCATTATATTCAACAGCGATGATAGCGCGAGAGATTTTTGTATTGCTCCTTTGCTTTTGTTACCCTTTGTTGAAAACGCTTTCAAGCATCTTTCCAGTTCTGTAGATGTAAAAAATACAGTTGAAGTTAACCTCGCCCGGCAAAACGGATCTTTCCTCTTCAGCGTGGTTAATTCTGTTGATCCCCCATCAGCGGTAAAGAAGAAACCAGGGATAGGGCTGAAAAATGTAAAACGAAGACTTGATCTATTATATGACGACAAGTATAAGCTAAACATAGAACGACGGGATGCTACTTTTTTAGTTGAACTACAGATTCAGATATCATGACAATGAAATGTCTTATAATAGATGATGAACCCATTGCCTGTAAGGGAATGAAAGAATATGTTTCCCAGATTGAGTTCCTGGAACTTGCCGGTATATTTGCAGATCCGTTGCAGGCATACCAGTTGCTGGATAGTGGTGATATCGACCTTATTTTCCTGGACATTGAAATGCCCCGTTTATCCGGAATAGATTTTATCAAATCACTCAAAAAAGTGCCCGCAATAATATTCACCACTGCTTATTCAAGCTATGCTCTTGAAGGTTTTGAACTGGGTGTTGCTGACTATCTCTTGAAGCCGATATCTTTCCCCCGATTTTTAAAAGCTGTCAACAAGGTGAAGGAATTACATTCGGTGATGCGGCCCGTAATGGCTCCTGCCACTGAGGAAAAAGGAAGTTTTTTTATTAAGGAGAATGGCGTTTTTGTAAAAGTCTATTATGACGAAGTATTATATGCAGAGGCGTTGCAGAATTATGTTGCTATTCACCTTGCGGGTAAAAAAATGATTACATACATAACGCTTAGTATCCTGGAAAAACAGCTTCCTGACACCATCTTTATGAAGGTGCACAAATCCTATATTGTTTCACTTCAAAAAATAAAAGCAATCGAGGGTAACACCGTCCTGATAGAATCTGCCCAGATACCGGTGAGCCGAAATATGAAAGATCTGCTGATGCAGAAAGTGGTAGATACCAAACTTCTTAAACGCTAGTGATTGCTCTTCGTTCTCCAACCTGCTGCCGCCACATGGAATAATACAGGCCTTTTGCAGCAAGCAGCTCTTCATGCGAACCTGATTCGGCAAACTTTCCTTTTTCGAGTACATAGATATTATCGGCATGCATGATGGTGGATAACCGGTGTGCTATCAGGATTGTCATCTGCGACTTGCTGCCGGAAATATCACGGATGGTGCTTGTAATTTCTTCTTCCGTAATCGAATCAAGGGCTGAGGTAGCTTCATCAAAGATCAGCAACCGGGGTTTTCGCAGCAATGCTCTTGCAATCGATATGCGCTGTTTTTCTCCACCGGATAATTTCATACCGCTTTCACCAAGCAAAGTATTTACCCCATGAGAAGCCTTGGCGATAAGGTTTGTGGCGGATGCTCCTTTTAGTGCATTTGTGATCTCCTGGTCGGTAGCAGTCGGCTTAACAAACAGGAGATTGTCTTTAATTGATCCGGCATATAATTGCGTATCCTGGGTAACAAAACCGATCTGTCTCCGGAGTGGATTGTACTGAACCTGGGTAGATAATATATCATTAAAATAGATGGCGCCGCTTACAGGTGTATATAGACCGACAAGCAGTTTGACCAGTGTTGATTTGCCAGAGCCTGATGGTCCAACAAACGCAATAGTTTGTCCGCGATGTATTGCAAAAGAGATCTGGTCGATTGAATTGTATCCCGCGGTTTTGTGCCGGAACACGACGTTATCAAATCGCAGGCTCGACAAGTCATCAATCTCAATGCTGTTCTCGGGTCTCTTCTCCACGGGTTTATTCATCAGCCGGTCAAAGGTATTAAGTGAAGCATCAGCTTCACGGTATAGAATGATCATGTTCCCAAGTTCCTGCAGTGGAGTAAATATCGCAGTAGATATAAATTGCATGGCAATTAGTTCCCCTGTACTCAGGATCTGCCGGAAAATGAGCCAGAGAAGAATAAAGAGAATAGATTGCTTGAGCAGGTTCAGCATATTGCCCTGCAGGAAAGAAAGCGTGCTTACTTTCTTTGCTTTAACCATTTCAAGATTATATATTTTCAGGGTTTGTTCATTAAGCCGCCTGATTTCAGGGAATGTAAGTCCGAGACTTTTTACCAGTTCTATATTTCTCAGGCTCTCCGTTATAACGCCGGCCTGTTTATCCGTCTCCCTGTTTATCGATCGTTGTATTCCTTTTATTCTTTTTGAGATAAGACCTGTCAGTGAACCCAGCATCAGGACCCCGACAAAAAACACAGGCACCAATAACCAATTCCGGTTGAGGCTATACCATATTAAGAAACCAACTCCGACCAGCGAAGAAAAAACTACATTGATAAATGAATTGATAAAACGTTCAGCATCTGTTTTTACTTTTTGCAAAACAGACAGCGTTGTACCGCTACGACTTTCTTCAAATTCCTGGAATGATAGTCTTAAGGTCTGCTTAAGCCCATCATTGAAAATGTTCATCCCGAATTTTGCTACTGTGCGTCTTGTCAGATATTCCTGTAGTGCCTTGCATAACCTTGACAATACCGCGATGCCCAGCGCAATCAGCAGCCAGTACAGTACCCCTTTGATCAGTTCATCCTGTGGAAGATTGTTTTTATTGGTAGCGTAATCATCAATGATCTTTCCGAATATAACGGGATCCAGCAGGTTTAATAACTGTGCAGCTGCCGCCAGGAGTAGCGAAAAGAAAATCAGCGTACGATTTGGCTTCAGGTATTTCCAGAGTATTTTCATCGGTACATTTTTTAAGCTTTTACATAGAAAGCAAAACAGCCACATAGTGGCAAATGGCTGCTGCAAGCACAAAGGCGTGCCATACCGCATGAGTGTAAACAAATTTATCCCATATGTAAAATATTACTCCGATTGAATATAGTACTCCTCCAATAATGATAAAAGTCAGTACGCCGGCCGGCAACGCATCAAAAAAACGACGGCCCCCAACAAACAGGATCCATCCCATCAGTATATAGATGATGGTAGACAAAATTTCCAGTCTGCCGGTAAAATAGATCTTGAAAAATATCCCGATGATCGTAAGTCCCCACAATATACTTAGCAGGCTTATGCCAAATGCGTTATTCATGTAGACGAGCAGGAAGGGTGTATATGTGCCCGCTATCAGGAAATAGATACTGATGTGATCAAGAACAAGAAACTTTTTTTTGATGGCCGGCTCTTGCGCGAAGTGATAGATAGTTGAACACGTAAACAGGAGCAGGAAACACAAACCATAGATACCAGAGCCAATTACCCCGGGAATATTATTGTGCGAAGTGGCAATACCTGTAAGCACAGGTAGCCCACTGATCCCGAAAAGAATCCCGAATCCATGTATTAAGCCATTGACTATTTCCTGCTTCCGTGAGTATGTACCCTGCATCTATCGAATCAATATGTTCGGCTTGTTATGAGTGCTATTTTTTAAAGAGCCGCCTTGCACGTTCACAAACGTTTTCTACCGTGAATCCAAAAAACTTCATTACTTCTTCTCCAGGGGCCGACAGGCCAAAACGATCGATGCCGATGACATCACCCTCTGAAGTTACCCATTTGTACCAGCCAAAGGTGACCCCTGCTTCTATAGCCAGTCTTTTTTTGATCTGTGGCGGAAGCACAGTATTGCGATAGGCTTCATCCTGTTGCTCGAACAATTCCCATGAAGGCATGCTGACCACCCTGGTTTTTATTCCTTCCTTTTCCAGGATCTCTGAAGCGCCCACAGCCAGTTGCAACTCGGAACCGGTGCCAATCAAAATGAGGTCCGGCTGTTTATCTGATGGGTCAATGAGCACATAGGCCCCTTTTGCAACGTTAGTGGCAGGTGCATATCGATCCTGGTCGATGGTCGGCAGTTTTTGCCTTGTGAGAATTAAAGCCACCGGCCCGGTCATATTTGTCATGGCAATCGCCCACGCCTGTACGGTTTCATTTGCATCCCCGGGCCTGATAACGGTAAGATTCGGCGTCGCCCTCAATGAAGTAACCTGTTCAACCGGCTGATGGGTTGGTCCATCTTCGCCGAGACCGATACTGTCATGGGTGAAAACATAAGTGACAGGTGCCTCGGTAAGTGCGGCGAGACGAATGGCACCACGCATATAATCCGAAAAATTAAGGAAGGTGCCACCGTAAACTCTCACGCCATGGTGACTCGCCATGCCATTCATAATTGCGCCCATTCCATGTTCACGGACCCCGAACCAGATATTTGTATGCTGGTAACTACCGGGTTGAAAACTTAGTTCACCTTTCACAGGCATTTCATTCGAGCTGGCCAGGTCAGCGGATCCGCCGAGCAACCAGGGAACCGTTTTCTTTATCGCTTCAAGCGCTTTCCCGGATGCCTGCCTTGTGGCAAGGCCCTCACCTGCCTTGAAAATGGGGAGATCCTTGTTCCAGCCTTCGGGCAATTTGCCGGTAAATGCCTGTTCAAGTTGTTGCCCTTCGATAGGATAGGCCTCTTTGTAAGCTTTAAATGCATCCTGCCATGAAGCCTGCAATTCTTCTCCATGACGACCGGGAATCATCAGGTGTTCTTTTACTTCTCCAGGTATATAGAATGTCTTTTCAGGATCCCACCCAAGCTTTTCTTTCGTTTTCCTGAGATTTTCATCACCCAATGGATTTCCGTGCACTTTGCTTGTGCCCTGAAGCGGGCTGCCAAAGCCGATGATGGTTTTTACAGAAATGATCGATGGCCGGTCTTTTTCCGTCTGTGCATTTCTTATCGCCTCTTCAATGCCCTTTAAATCGTTGCCGTCTGCAACGCGCTGCGTGTGCCAGTCATAGGCCTCAAAACGTTTGAGAACATCTTCTGTGAAGGCAAGGCTCGTTGGGCCATCAAGTGAAATATCATTATCATCATACAGGAAGATAATTTTTCCCAGTTTAAGATGACCCGCCAATGATGCAGCTTCCGCTGAAACACCTTCCATCAGGTCGCCATCGCTGATTATGCCATAGGTATAATGATCAATAAGCTGATGGTCCGGCTTATTATAAGTAGCGGCAAGAAATGCCTCGGCCATTGCCATACCTACTCCGTTTGCAAAGCCCTGTCCAAGCGGGCCGGTAGTTACTTCAACACCGGGGGTTAACATCGATTCCGGGTGCCCGGGCGTTTTCGAATCCAATTGTCGGAACTTTTGCAGCTCCTCCAGTGGAAGGTCATAGCCAGTCAGATGAAGGAGGCTGTATAATAGAGCGGAACCGTGACCTGCCGATAGAATAAAACGGTCCTTATTCTGCCAGTTGGGATCTTTGGGATTGAAGCGAAGAAATTTAGTCCATAGCACATATGCCATGGGTGCCGCACCGAGGGGCAAGCCGGGGTGGCCCGAATTGGCCTTTTGAACCGCGTCTGCCGACAGGAAACGAATGGTATTGATGCTCAATTCTTCTATGCCTGCCTGTGCGGATGATTGTTTACGTTTTACTTCTGAAGTAGACTGATTATTCATAATGAATTATTTGGTGTGATAACGGGAGCAATGGTTGAAGGGCAAAAGTATGAATAACATTTTTGCCCCGGTTGTATCCGGTAGTGATAACTCTCATCAAAAAATGATCCGGCGGCATCAGAAAAAAAAACCTCGCTGCGGATCCAGCGAGGTTTATGTAGAAATTTCCGTTTTATATAATCTGATCAGGCATCTTTCAGCCACACGACTTTTTGTTCAGGCACGTGCTCCTGGCCAATGATGTCACGATACAGGTCAGGTCTCCTGGCTTTGAGATAGCGATAGCCTCCCGCCTGGGTCAGTTTTTCGGGAATGAAGACTGAAGTAGTGAATTCATCATCAAAACTCCTGCACTCTGCTACAATATCGCCGAATGGATCGAGGATCATCGAACATCCGTTTTTCAGCTGATCATCATCCATTCCGATAGGGTTGGAGAATACCACATATACTGCGTTGTCATAGGCCCTCGCCGGCAGCCACTTCATCAACCAGCCTCTTCCTTTCATCCCGTCAAATTCAAGTCGCAGGGACGTGGGATCATTTTCACGGTTTTCCCAAAGACCAGGATCAACGAAACCCGCCCCGGGCCTGGTAGAAGGCGTGCACATAGTAACATGCGGCATAAAAATGATATCAGCACCAAGCAACTTTGTGGCCCTTACATTTTCAATGATATTATTATCATAACAAATCAGGATACCACATTTCCAGCCATGTATATCAAACACGCAATAGGCATCGCCCGGTGTGAGATGAGGGTTAATAAAAGGATGTAACTTCCTGAACTTCGCTACGAGTCCGTCTTTATCGACACAGACATAAGCTTTGAAAAGATTATCATCCTCGTCTTTTTCAAACAGGCCCGCAAGAACAACGATATCGTGCCTTCGGGCAATCTCCCTGAGCTTCGCAATACTTTCGCCTGTAGGAATATATTCGGCTACCTGAAGCATTTGTTCCTTTGATAACTTTCTTGCGAAAGTATAACCGGTGATGCTGCACTCATGAAAAGCAATAACCTGCGTTCCTTCAGTAGCTGCCCTGGCTGCAAGCTTATCTATCACCGAAAGGTTATAAGCTTTGTCTCCACTTCTATGCTCAAACTGAGCCGTAGCCACTTTTAATTTTTCCATCGGAGCTGATCATTTGACTGGTTAATTTACCATAATTTGTTTAGTTGCGGAGATGAGTCAGCTGCATTTAACCTGCTAGTGATTCAGTGTATTTTTTGAAGTTATTGAGTATTGCCTGCCAACCATCGCGCTGCATTTCAATGCTGTTTTCGCTTTCCGGGTCAAAAGTTTCCACAACCTCCGTTGTGTTGCCATTGCCGGTGAATGTGACATTTACTTTCCTGCCATCTGGCATGGTATATTCGATCACTTTAAAGTCTTCTACATTATCGTAAACGCCTTCAAAATCGAATCCCCAGCTGCCATCTTTCGCTTCCATTCTTGAGCTGAACTTCCCACCGGCTCGCAGGTCATTCTCAGCCCTGGGTGTATGCCAGTCGTCTGATGCACTGTTCCATTTGGTGATATGTTCTGGTTTGCTCCAGGCCTCCCAGACTTTTTCAACAGGTGCATTGACCGTTGTCCTGATGGTGATGGCTTGAGTTGTTGATGTGCTCATTTTGATTAAGTTTATCAGATGATTATTTAGTTTGCTTAACAAAATTAAATAGCAATATCATAGCCGCACGTGGCGTGATCTGACAATTGAGGGGTGAGTTTACGACAAAGTACAGTTAAGAATGTCGAGGCCGTTTATACAAAATATTTCAGGATCTCAGCAGGGTATTGCGCAAGTGCGATTTCAGGTTCTTCAATTTCGGGGTGCCATAGTTTTTCCCACTCAAAGCTGTAATAGCCCTGGAACCCGCCATTCTGTAAAAGCTGTATTGATTCACGAACCGGTGCTTCGCCTTTACCCAGGATCCGGTACTGCACCTTGCCATCCTTAATAACACCATCCTTCACGTGCACATGATGAATGTATTTACTGATGGCTGGATATATATCGGCAGGCGCTTCTTTGGTAACTGACCATGCATTCAGAATGTCCCAGATCAGTCCGACCTTTTTAGTATCCACTTTTTCCATTACATACAAGAGATCTGCTTTGCTTACGAGATCACCGTGCGATTCCATCAATACCTTTACTTTCATTGATTTTGCATAGGACCCTAGTTCACTAAGCCCTGAAACGATAAGGTCAAGAACAGCCTTCTTTGTATCATCTTTCGGCAGGTTATTCGGGAAAACCCTGATATAAGGACAATCAAGCTTTTCTGCAAGGTCAATATACCGTTTTGCGTCATCGATGTTTTTTTGCCGGGCCGCTTTTTCAGTGTGATGCATTGCTGCAGATGAACCCAGGTCAACAAGCTTTATTTTATTTTGAGCAAGGATGTCTTTTGTGGATCTGATATTGGCATCGGCGAATTCTTTGATTTTTGTAATGTCTATTTCGCGTTGAATGGCCCGGATCTCAATTCCCTGGTATTTATAATCCACTGCAAATTTTACAATTTTTTCGAACGTCCAGTCCGGGCAGCCGAGAGTAGAAAAGCAAAGTTTTTTGTTAACTGCAGGTGGTTGAGCAAAAGCAGATGTAAAGGGTAAGGAAGCGATGGCTAGTGCAGATTGTTGGATAAATCTGCGTCTGGTTGAATGACTCATATGAAAGCATAATTT
The DNA here is from genome assembly GCF_054461535.1 of Flavitalea antarctica. Classification (NCBI taxonomy): domain Bacteria; kingdom Pseudomonadati; phylum Bacteroidota; class Chitinophagia; order Chitinophagales; family Chitinophagaceae; genus Flavitalea; species Flavitalea antarctica. Next base: position 10,926 of record NZ_JBTLQG010000048.1, on the reverse strand, counting down.
ATAGTCAACTAAAATAATGAATTCTGCCAGCATTTGATCAATGCATTTATCCGGGGCCAGTTGTAGGTAAACTGCTGGTACGATCTGCAGACTGTCAGATCACCTGGAAGCCGTGTGCATAGGGGTCGTCGTCATCAATGATGATCGTATTATAGCCGGTAACAATTGCCCAGCCCTCAATGCCGGGAATGATAGCGGGTTTCCCGTCTATAGTGGTTATATCTTCTATGGTACCGGTAAATTTCGAACCAATAATACTTTCGTGAACAAACGATTCTCCTTTTCTAAGCTTGCCTTTTGCAAACCACTGAGCCATTCTTGCTGAGGTTCCGGTTCCACAGGGTGAACGGTCGATAGCCTTATCACCATAAAAAACTGCGTTTCTTGCAGTGGATGTTGGATCAAGGGTAGAGCCGGTCCACATTACATGGCTGCAACCGGAAATATGTTCGTTTTCGGGATGTATGAATGTATATTTTTCGTTTATGCGTGACCGGCAGATACGACTCCAGGAGATAAGCTGGTCCGCATTGTATTGATCAATGCCTTTGAAGTTTGCCTGCGGATCAATGATCGCATAGAAATTGCCACCATATGCCACATCTGCGGTTAAGGTGCCAAGGTCCGGACATTCAAAGGTTATGGCTTCAGCCGCAAGAAACGATTTCACATTGGTAAGTTTCACAGACCTTACTTTTTTGCCTTCCTGCCTGTATTCAATGAGCACGAGTCCGGCCGGTGTTTCCATCCTCAGCACTCCAGGTGTTTTGGGGGTTACCAAACCTTCTTCAATAGCTATTGTAATCGTTCCAATAGTACCATGACCGCACATGGGTAAACAACCACTGGTCTCGATAAACAAAACACCGATATCATTCAGCGGGTCAGAGGGCGGATACAATATGCTTCCGCTCATCATGTCATGTCCCCTTGGTTCAAACATTAAGCCCTTCCTGATCCAGTCGAATTCCCGGAGAAAATGAAGTCTTTTCTCCATCATTGAATTGCCATTGAGCATTGGCCCACCACCTGCTACAAGTCTCACAGGGTTTCCACAGGTATGGGCATCTACGCAGAAAAATTTCTTTACAGCCATCAATATGATTTTGTCGCCGGTAAATTACGGATTTTGAATGATGGCCGGAGGCTGATTTCGAAGTCGTCACACAAATGGGGCAGGGGTGTTATTCAATCCTTTTTGCAGTGGTTTTCTGCCCGTTCTGATGAAGAATTACCCGGTCCACCTTGTCACCGGTTTTTAAAAATTCAAGTTTGGCCTCAAAAAGCTTTATGAAAAATTCATTCTCAGATTCAGGATATACTTCAAAGGTTGGTTGATTGGTGGCACCTGCTTTGAGTTGATTACCATCGAGGCTTATGGTAAGATTAAACCCCGGGTTAATTTCATATTTGCCTGTATAAGTTTTAAGAACTTCGTTGCTGACGGTCGCCAGCTTTTTTACAACAGGGTTATAAAATTCTTTCCAGCCGTAGACCGATGCAACACTGTTGATGATCTCATTAAGGATAGCTCCATTGTCAGAGTTAACCATCACAACTACACCATTTCCATTTTCAAGGTCACCGAAATACTGGCAGCGATAGCCTTCATTCGCGCCGCCATGAGAAAAGTAAGTGGCATTCCCCTTAGTCATAATAAAAGCACCAAGGGCGGCTTCCTTATTGACCACCGGTGTCAGTCTCAGGCGTGTTATTTCCTGTGATAATACTTTGGATGATTTTCCCTGGTAAGACAATTGAGTTTCTATGATATACCTGGCAAGGTCGGTCGGGTTCGTCCAAAGTCCTGCTGCTGCCTGTTCAGGGTAAACATGGTACTTGCCTTTTATTTCATTGCCATTCGATTTGTAGCCAGTAGCAAGCAAAGCTTTTTTTGACGCCGGTGCTGGCTGATCGTAAAAGCTGGAGTTCATACCTAAAGGCATCAACACTTCCTCATACATATAGCGGTGATAAGGTTTTTTGCTCACATCAGAAATGATCACCTGCGAGATGGTAGTTCCACCACCCGAGTATTGAACACGGGTAGCGGGTGCAAATTGCGAGCGCACTGCTTTTGTATTTGCGGGCGCCTTTCCATCGAGCACCTGGTAAACAGTGGGTATGGTATCCGTTACTTCATAGCCGGGAAATCCATGGACAGTGAGTCCTGCAGAATGACCAAGGAGGTTGGCGAGCGTAATTTTTTTATTTCCTGATACAGAGTCATACGGAAACTTCCAGGTACTCAGATAATTATTGATGTCAGTATTGAGATCGAGCTTTTTTGCCTGGACCAGTTTCATTGCACCGACTCCATTCAATGACTTACTGATCGAAGCCGCCTGGAACAAGGTTTGGGTGGTTGCGGGAATATTGGCAGCAACATCAGCCATTCCATAAGCTTTGGCCCAATCGATCCTGTAATCTTTGATAACTGCAATGCTTACAGCCGGGATCTTGTGAAATTTCATTCTTTCCTCAATAGTGAAACCCTTCTCACCTTCAACCCGGTACCAGCTGCCAAGGCTGGTCTCCACTTTCGAAATTCGCGATAAAACTTCAGGTGAATAATTTTCCTGTGAGAACAACTTGCCTGACAGCCCGGCTATGATGATGATCAACAGCGCGATGAACTGTTTTCTTCGGGAAGCAAAAGGGTTCATATATATTGATTGAATTACCCTAATGTAAATCTAAATTTCAGAAAGCCTTTTATTAAATGAAGACTGGTCACTCACGCACTGCAAATGGTCAGAAAGGTCAGTCAACCATGTGCTGAACTTCCTGTATCAATTCGTCGAGCTTCAGTGCGAGGCTCCTGGTGACAGGGCCAGGTTCACCATTGCCTACGGGTCTATCGTCGACCTGGATAACAGGCAGAATGTTTTTGGTAGTACTGGTGATAAATATTTCTGTTGCTTCAAAGAGATCATTAAGTGTGATATCGGCTTCAGCAACCGGATACCGGTGTTCAAGGTTCAGCAATTGTTTGCGGATAATACCTTTCAACACATTTTTTGCAGGCGTAAGAATCTGGTTATCTTTTGTAACTATGAATAGGTTTGAACGTGGACATTCGGTTACAAGCTTGCCATCATGATATATCACGTCCTGTGCCTGCCTTTCTTCCAGGTACGGTTGAAGCCAGACGGCCATCAGGTAATCTATTGTTTTTATCGTGGGCAACTGGCGCTGGTGCCTGTGCGTTATAACATTGATTCCGTTCGTGTGATAAGCTCCATAGGTAGGTAACGGCGTATGGGTAATAACCAGGTTTGGCGCACCCATCCGGAATCCGTCAGGAGAATTTCCCCCGGTTAAAAGGATCTTTATACCGGAGTCAGGGATATCATTTATTTCAATGAGTTCATGGATCATGCCTTTAACCGCTTCCTTCGAAAAGTCGATGGGCAAACGCATCGTGGCCGCGGAACGGTAAAAGCGTTCAAGATGATCTTCAAGAAATATCGGCCTTCCGTTCAGGATCTTGAAATAATCAAAGATTCCATACCCGCGTTGCAGCGCAAGATCATTGATGCCGATGGTGGCTTTCGTAACATCGAACAGGTTACCATTGACTGTGCAGTATATCATATTATTTGTTTATCCGGTTGTATTTTTTCATGATGGGTAATACAAGATCCAAAGGTAGTGGTTCCACTTCGTGTCCTTTAAAACCCTTCAATCTTTCTGCTGTAAATAAAGAGTTGATGATGGCTTCTTCGGTTGCTTCAATTGCTGCCATAAATAAAGGCGTGATAAACTCGTTGTGTAGTTCAGGCTGGATCAACAGGGGCTTGTCAGTGCTATGTGGCACCCGCAAGGAATCATTTGTTGAAAATGCAATTACATAATCGCCACTGCCGTTTGAAGCTATTCCGCCCGTTTTAGCCAGTCCCATAAAGGCCCTTTTTGCGAGCCTTTGAAGGTTGCGGGCTGAGATCGGTGCATCTGTGGCCACAACTATCATACAGGATCCATCTACATTATTCAATAACTGGTTGCTGAAACTGAACTTACCGAGTTCCTTACCCACAGGTACACCCGAGATTTCCAGTACACCGCCAAAGTTTGTCTGCACGATCACTCCGACGGTATATCCCCCAAGGTTTGATGGCAATTTTCTCGATGAGCTACCAATGCCACCCTTAAAACCAAAACATACTGTACCGGTGCCTGCCCCAACATTTCCCTGCTCCACCGCTCCGCTTCTCGCGCCGGCTATGGCTGCCAGTACATGCTGCCTGGTCACATGTCTTCCCCTGATATCATTTAACCAGCTGTCGTTGGTTTCGCCAACAACCGCATTTACAGATTGCACATTGTTATTGCCGGGTTGGCTGATCGTGTAGTCAAGGACAGCTTCAATACCCGCAGCAACAGACATCGTGTTGGTAAGTATCAGCGGCACTTCAAGTGTTCCGAGTTCAGCCACCTGTGAGATACCCGTCAACTTTCCAAAACCGTTCCCAACAAAAATGGCAGCAGGTACCTTTTGTTGAAAAATATTACCGCTATAGGGAACAATGGCGGTGGCCCCGGTTCTTATTGAATCACCTTTAATGATCGTGGTATGTCCCACCAATACTCCCGGAACATCAGTGATGGCATTCCATTTTCCAGGCTTCATTACACCGATCGTTATTCCATGTTCCCTGGCTGTTTTTTTTGCCTGCGAAGAAACTTCCGAAAAATGAAGCAGTAGCACGATCACTGGCAGGAATTGTTTTCCGCGGTCCCGGAGATTGTCCCTGCTTGTATCCATGAAACGTCCGAAGGCGGATGGGTTAGTTCGCATGCTGTAAATATATCAAGAAGAAAGAAATGTATTTTTGAAAAAGAAAAGCCTGAGAGATGACCACCACCAATTATATCAATACTTTTATATCAGTGGCTGAAGACTGCCCGGTTACTTCAGCGGAAACCCCGGTGAAAAAAGGAGATAAGGAGACAGCTGCAACTTTGCAATTCGAAATGATCAGGAACAATCCATATAAATATGATTCTGATTCAGTTATTTTTCACGTTTATGCTGTAAAAAATGAATTGACAAAATCTGAATTGAAGGCAGCCAGGGAAATGCTCTTTGCAAAGGGGCAGCCTTGTTTGCGCGCTTCACCACTTACAAAACGTTATGGATGGGGCGTTCATAGCAATGAAGATGGTAAAGTGGCCATCTATGCGGTGGAATCACCGGAATACGACAGGTTAAAGAAAGACAAAAATCTTGATCAGATTAAAGCCATGCGCTCACAAAGGAAATAATGCCTTCACAAAAGAAATATCGCGCTCACAAAAGAAATAATGCGCCTATAAAGGAAATAATGCGCTCACAAAAGAAACAATGCGCTTACAAAAGAAGCGATGCGCTTACAAAAGAAGCAATGCGCTCACAAAAGAAATAATGCGCTTACAAGGGAAGTAAAAAGACAAATGGCCGGAACAGGCTTTTCCTTAAAAGTCAGGATCATGATCATGACCACCGCTGGCATTCACAAGGGCAGGTTGGGCAAACCTGATAATTCCCATCCATTTCAGCAATAAGATAACGGGGTAAGTGGGATCCACTTCATGCCAGCGTTTACCAAAGTTTACGGAACCGGGAAACTTGTGGTGATTATTATGATATGATTCTCCCATCATCAGTATGTCAACTGACAACAAATTCATAGAAGTATTTTTCACCTTATAGTTTATATATCCGAATTTATGTGCATACCAGTTGATGATAGCTCCATGCACAACGCCCATTGAAAATACAATTGGCAATAACAGGTACCACCACCATGAAGTAGCGAAGAAGTAGAAGAAGGCAACATAAGCTGCGATCCAGATAAGTCTTGAAAAGCTCGAATGAGCAATTTTATCGAACCATCTCCAGGTGGGGACGTTTTTCGTGAATCTGTCTTCGACCACCGTTTTACCGGTGAAGATGTCGCTATAAACCCGGTGGGTTTTTAGCATCATATCAACTACATGCTTGGAATATATAGGGGAATGCGGATCCTTTTCAGTATCCGTAAAAGCGTGGTGCATGCGGTGCATAATACCATAAGCCCTTGGACTCAGGTAGGATGATCCCTGGGTGATCCAGGTAAACACATAAAAAAACTTTTCCCAGAATTTATTCATCTTGAAAGAACCGTGTGCTGCGTAACGATGCAGGAAAAAGGTTTGAGAAAAGAGAGAGAGATACCAGAGAACGATAAAAAAGATCAGAATTGTCATTGATAATATTGATTGGACTATTGCTGTTGTAATTACAACCAAAACGCTGTATAGTTCGGTTTAATGTCTTTATTCAACCGGACGCGAAATTAAATCATCTTAAGGAAAGAATATTAGTCTTAAGGAAAGATTAATATCTACTTAACCGGTAGCGCTTAGTATTTGCAATTTCTAGGCCGGAGTCCGACATCCAGGTTATTTTGATCGCTTCAGTTATTTGATCACTTCTTCCATCTTCATGCTCCGGGAACCTTTCACAAGCGTTGACGAACCATGGTGATCCTGGCTTCTGTACCAGGCTGCGGCTTCTGAAGCAGACTGGTAAGTCATATATGGAGATTTTATCTCTGTAAAATCACCACCTACGAGTATCACATTTTCCCACTCATATTTACCGATGAGCTCAATAATATTTTTGTGTTCAGCAACACTGTCCGGGCCTAACTCGGCCATGCCACCAAGAATAAGCGTTTTTTTGTTACCTGGCATAGCTGCAAAGTTCTCAATGGCTGCCTTCATGCTTGTTGGATTTGCATTATACGCGTCGAGGATAATATCTGCACCATTTTGCTGAATAAGCTGAGACCGGCTGTTTGATGGAACATAATTTTCGATTGCCTCACGGATCTTGTTATCATCCACGTCAAAATACTTACCGACAGCAACTGCTACCAGTACATTAGGGAGATTATAATCACCCACAAGGTGAGTATCGATCCGCTTGCCTTCAAAACCCGATACAAAAACTACTGAAAGAAGCTTCTGACTAGCATCGGCAATCCCCGTGACGGACGCATCATGGGTACCATAGGTCACTATTTCGTGAATACCTTTACTCATTTCGCGTAAATAGTCATAATCCCACATCACAAAGGCAGTGCCTTCGTTTGTCCTGAGAAAATCATACAACTCGCCTTTACCTTTCCGAACACCTTCTATACCGCCAAATCCCTCGAGATGCGCCTTTCCACAATTTGTGATTATCCCGTGTGTAGGCAGGGTATATTTACAATAACCTGCAATTTCCAGTAAATGGTTTGCGCCCATCTCAATAACGGCGATCTCTGCGTCGCTTTTTACCGCAAGGATAGTGAGTGGAATGCCGATATGATTATTAAGATTGCCTTTCGTGGTATAGCAACGAAATTTTGAGGACAAAACGGCATGGACAAGCTCTTTGGTGGTTGTTTTGCCATTACTGCCGGTGATTGCAATAAACGGTATGTTAAAGTGCTGACGGTGGTGTTTTGCGAGGTCCTGCAAGGTCTGTAGCACGTCTTTTACCAGGATGATCCGGTCATTATCAGCAAACATTTGTTCATCGGCCACCACATATTCAGCTCCAAGGGCCAGAGCTTGTTCCGCAAATTTATTTCCATTGAAATTCGGCCCCTTAAGGGCAAAAAACAGATCTCCTTTTTTTAAGCTGCGGGTGTCTGTCTGGGGTGACGGATATTTCAGGTAGATTTCATACAGTTCTGCGATGTTCATATTTATCTAAGTATATAGAAATCAAAGTTAAGGCTCATATTCAAAACATTGGTCCTAACCGTCACGGCCAGAGGTTAATTCCAAAAAAAAAAGCCCTCCCGTACGTGCGGGAAGGCTTTGTCAGATATATCGAAAATTACTTTTTCCGGTTATTCTGGCGTCTGACTTTGTAGTTGATACCAGTTTTACGACCATTACCTTCAGGGCTACCCAGGCGGTCCATTGCGCAACGGAATCCAACAGTGCTGCTTGCCTGATCTTCTTCAAGGAAGCGGCGGGTACCGGGAGACAGGTAATAAGGGCGATCGTTCCAGCTTCCACCTTTGATAACTCTTGATTTATCGCTGATCAATGTTGTAAGACCATAACCGCGACCTGCAGTTGAATCATAGCTAACACCTATCAACAATGAGTCACCATCGAGGTAATTGATAACATTTCCTTTTTGATAGTTACGACGGTTTTTGCTTTCCTCATCAGTAACATATTCTCTTTTTACACGGCCAAGGCTGTCTTTTTCAAACTCGCCGTCAGCATTTCTTACGTCTTTTTCGAACCTGTTACCACGGAAAGGAGAAACATCATCCTGGTCAACAGGGGAAAGCGGACGATAAACGTCACCAACCCACTCATTTACGTTACCAGACATATTATATAATCCAAAAGCATTCGGGAAGAAAGCATCAACTGGTGCTGTGTAAACGGCACGGTCATTCAGACCACCGGCAACACCCATGTTATCACCATTACCTCTTTTAAAGTTGGCCAGGAAAGTACCCTGCCAGCTGCCACGGCGGCCATCACGTAAACCATTTACATTCTGGCTCCATGAATAAACCTGTTTGTTTGTGATCAACTCCTCACCACGTTTGCCTTCTTTGCGGCTTGGTGAAGGGTTTTGACCTACAAGCGCCCATGCAGCATATTCCCACTCAGCTTCGGTTGGAAGACGATAACCTGGTAAAAGGATACCATCTTCAAATGTAACCTGGGCACGTGGGGTACCGTTTGGATTCTTTAAAGGATTCTTTTTGGAACGAACTCCGGGTCCTGGTGTTGGTGTTGTTAAACCCAACAGGTAGGATTTGGTATTGAAGCTTTCGCCACCCTGGCCCTGGATATTCTTAAGTGTGTTCTTATTGATGAATTGTTTGTCGATCAGCGCTTTTTCGTTTACGCGATCGGTTCTCCAAAGACAGAAATCTGAGGCTTGTCTCCAGGTTACACCTACTACAGGGTAGTAATTGTAAGACGGGTGACGGAAATAATACTCAACCATCGGCTCGTTGTAGGCAAGTTCGCTTCTCCAAACCAGGGTATCTGGTAGGGCACCTTCGCGGACAGCCTTGAACTCATCTCCTTCAAATACATTGTTGATCCAGTACAGGTACTCACGGTAGTGAATATTTGCAACTTCAGAACGATCTATATAGAAGGAGTTGACAGTCTTACGGGTTGGAATGTTGTTCCAGTCAGACATAACGTCTTCCTCGGTCGCACCCATCTGGAATGTACCACCCTGAACAAACACAAGGCCGGGCCCGGTTCTTTGCTCTTTCTCACGGGAGACCTGGTAGCCACCCATGTTTTTGTCGTTGTAATTCCAACCGGTCACGTCGGAAGACTCCTTTTTCTTTCCGAACAGCTTGCCGTTCTTACACGAAGAAGTGGCGACAGCGGTGCAGGAGAGGAGAATTAATAGGTTTTTCAGGTTCATTTGATAACTTTTTTGCCTTTGGTTCAATGTTGTTAAACGTCGTATTAAAAGAAATATTGTAGAGTTTTTCGGCAGTTTTTACTTAGAGTCAAGGTTACGCGAATATAGTAACAATACGTAAATTAGGGTTTATGGAGTTGGGCTTCCAACGTTAAAAATGAACTATTTTTGGTTGTAATGACCCTGCTTAAGAGAATCCGATGGCTGATTACCTGTTTACTGGTTTTTTCCAGCCTGCCTTCTTTTTCGCAGCGTTCTTATTCAAACTCCTCAGTACTTTCTTCCGGCAACTGGTTCCGTTTAGCAGTCACAGAAGCCGGCGTTTATCGTATTGATCTCAATTACCTTACCAAATCCGGTGTAAACACTTCAAATCTTTCCTCTGCTTCTTTCCGGCTCTTTGGCAACGGCGGTGGAATGCTGTCCGAAGATCCGGGCAGCCTCTACACAGACGACCTTGTCGAAAACGCGGTTTATATAGAAGATGGAGGAGATGGAATTATCAATGGCAATGATTACATCCTTTTTTATGCCAACGGACCGCACAGGTGGATGAATGTTCCGGCCACAAAGACTTTTTCGCACGTCAAAAACCTTTACAGTGAGGAATCTTACTATTATTTCTCTTTCGGAGGAACAGGCAGGCGTATCCCCACCATAAATAATACAGCTACACCGAATGTGGAAATTTCCGGGTTCGATGGCCGCTACTTCCACGAACTTGACACTGTAAATTTTCTCAGCAGCGGTAAACAATGGTATGGAGAAGAATTTTCAAACAATCCCGGAAAATCGCTGAATCTTGTTTTCAACCTGAACTTTCCGAATCTTTTGCCCGGCCCGGGCTCAGTTTCAACAAACCTGATTGCCAGGTCATTTAATACCGGTAGCCGCTTCTCTTTAAGATTGAATAACCAGGCCCTGGGCCAGGTGGATCTTCCGGCAGTTGGTAACGGTATTTATGACGCGTTCGCAACGGTCCGCAAAACCGATTTAGGTTTCGCAACCCAGGGATCGTCTCCAAATCTTACCCTCAGCTTTGATTATGCGACAGGCAGTGTCAATTCACAGGGGTGGCTGGACTGGTTCGAAGTATTTGTTCGCCGGGAACTTTCCATGAATGGTGTAAATCAGCTCTTGTTCCGTGACTGGAACTCTGTGCAGCCAGGGAACATAGGGCGGTTCAGAATCAGGAACGGCAGCGCCCAAACAAGGGTTTGGGATGTTTCTAACCCGGTTTCGCCAGTAGCGGTTCAAACAGGTACGGCAACCGACGGGATCCAGTTTACAGGCGACTGTTCGGCTCTCCGGGAATATGTGGCATTTAATAATTCCGCTTTCCTGGTTCCCCAACAGGCAACCAGGGTGGAAAATCAGAATCTGCACGGCAGCCAGTTAACGGATTATATTGTTATTACCAGCCCGGCCTTGCTTGCGCAGGCGAACCGACTTGCCCTTTATCATCAGCAAAGAGATCAGCTCAGGAG
>NZ_JBTLQG010000047.1:0-35738 GCF_054461535.1 Flavitalea antarctica | reverse complement strand
AAGTAACTTTGGTCGTTTTTTTCTTGTAATCCACCACTGACTTTTGTACGCCTGGTTCTCTCATGAGCACTTTCTCTATACGTTCCTTGCACATTTCACATTGAACTGTTGGAGTTTTAATCACTACCGTTTGCACTCCTTTTTTGACCTGGCTGGTACCGGCGGTTGCAAAAGCCACAACGGCAAGCAACAATAGTCCGAGTTTTTTCATAAGTTTTTGTTTTCTCAAATGTAATTATTTCCCCTGCCAGTTGCCAGGATCTGCTTGCCATTTTAACAAAATATCGTGCTCCGCCGGAGTGAAGAGTTGCTTTTCGACTGCCAGGCGGATCATTGTTGCATAATTCGTGAGTGTCCGGAGTTTAACGCCGGCTTCCCTGAAGTTTTCTGCCGCCATCGGAAAGCCATAGTCGAAAATTGACACCATTCCTATCACTTCGAGTCCTTCCTGCCGTAATACTTCTACAACTTGCAAGCTGCTTTTACCGGTAGAAATAAGGTCTTCAATCACTACAACTTTCTGTCCCGGTTCATAAAATCCTTCGATCTGGTTACCCATTCCATGTTCCTTGGGTTTGGGCCTGACATAGATATACGGAAGTTTAAGCTGGTCGGCAGCCATGGCGCCCCATGCAATCCCTGCGGTTGCCACGCCGGCCAATATTGCTCCGTCCTCAAACTGGTCGAAGATCACATTGCACATTTCGGACTTGATGAACTCCCGGACGAAGGGAAAGGATAATACCCTGCGGTTATCGCAATAAATCGGACTTTTCCATCCTGATGCCCAGGTAAATGGGGTTTCAAGGTTTAACCGGACCGCCTTGACCTGAAGTAGTTTTTCGGCGACTGCTTTTTCGTTTGTTGTCATAATTAGAGATTTTGGAGCTTCGGGCTACTTAGCTACGCACGCAGCACGCTTGTTTGTGCAAGATCCTGGCGGTCGTCGTAGCACCCAATTACGCCCCACAGGAAACTTACTGATTCAAGATGCATCCGGGGCTTCGTCGGGCGAAGCCCAACTACGCCCCACAGGACACCTACTTATTCAAGATGCATCCGGGGCTTCGTCGGGCGAAGCGAAAGTATTTTAAAAAAACGAGGTGAATTACAATGGCAGGGTTTAAATTGTAAGAGTAAACCATCTGAATGTATATTAAGATCTATTTCAACGATAAACCGCTGTTTCTTACCGACAATGTTACGGCGGAACTGGAACCCTATAAACACCATGATGATGCCGTGTTTATGGACGAGCTATCGTCGCCGGGTATAAACTCCATGATCCACGAAATGAAAACTGAAAAAGTACATGCAGGAATATTCCTGAACGAGAACCTGGAGGCACTTAAACACGCCTTTTTTAAGAAATTCATAGTGATCCGCACTGGCGGTGGGCTTGTCGTTAATGATAATGACGAATACCTCCTTATTTTCAGGCGGGGCAAATGGGATCTGCCGAAGGGCAAACTGGATGAAGGGGAAACAATCGAAGAATGCGCTATAAGGGAGATCAATGAGGAAACCATGCTGGTTAACCTGAGCATTAAGAAACATCTCATCAATACCTACCATACTTACGACGAAAACGGGAAACATATTCTGAAAGAAAACTGCTGGTTCCTGGTCCATGCCGCGGGAGAACAATATCCCGAACCACAACTTGAAGAAGATATTACGGAAGTTAAATGGGTCAAGCCCGGTGAACTCGACGCTTATATCACCAACACCATGCCTTCTATAATAGATGTGCTGCGGGCAGGAGGGTTGCTGGAGCACGCTTAGAGCGTTCCAGCTGCCGGCTTTAAACGCTCTCCAGCCGTGAAAAATTCGTCGTCATCTATCGCTTCTCTTCGGCAGAATGGCAACAGTAAGCCTGCTGATACAAATCAGGGCCTCTTTATAATCGGTGATCCTGATATCCCAGACATGTGTAGTGGACCCAAGATGAATAGGTTTTGCCAACCCGGTGACAGACCCTTCCCTTGCGCTTCTTATATGATTTGCATTGATTTCAAGACCGACACAGATAAAACGTTCCCTGTCGATCACCAGGGATGACGCGATGCTTCCCAGGGTTTCGGCCAATACACAGGAAGCTCCCCCATGTAGTAAACCATAGGGTTGAATGGTGCGATGATCCACGGGCATTTTCCCTTTCAGAAAATCGGGCCCGAGTTCCACGAATTCGATCCCAAGCCATCCAGCCATATTATTTTCTCCTGCGGTGAGGAGATCACTTACCGCGAGGTTTTTGTTATACCAGATCATATTCTTGATTTGATGCTGAGTTCAGGTTTTAACGTGACCGCGTTGCAGTGGATTTTTCCATCCTCGACTGGGCGATCGTGGTAGCAACCTCTTCGGGTAGAAACTGCATGGCATTGCCACCGTTCCTGATCACATCACGTACGAGGGTACTGGCAACCGAAGTGTATTGTGGTAAACAGGTCAGAAATATGGTTTCGATATTATTATCCAGGCTCCGGTTCATATCTGCAATGGCTTTCTCATACTCGAAATCATTGACATACCGTATACCCCGAAGGATAAAATTCGCTCCCACCTTCAGGCAACATTCAACGGTGAGCCCATCATAAACCACACATGAGATCTTGTTGTTTGTGCGATAGATCTCGTTGATCCATTTCATACGCTGCTCTTCATCAAACATGGGAACCTTGCTGGCGTTTCTGCCTATTCCAATCACCAGTTTATCAAACAGCGGGAGGGCACGATTTATAATGTCCAGGTGACCAATGGTGATGGGATCAAAAGTTCCCGGAAACAAAGCAATTCGCGACATAGGCAGCTATTAGAGGAAAGTAAAATACAACAAATATGCACAAAAAACCATCAGTTGTTGACTTCCCTGCCACCGGCCAGGAGGTAGAGTGCGGCCATCCGCACCGCAACACCATTTTCAACTTGTTGAAGAATGATTGACTGGCCACTATCAGCAGCATCGCTGTCCAGTTCAACTCCCCTGTTTATAGGACCGGGGTGCATGATCACTATCTCTTTACCCAGACTGTCGAGTAAAGCCTTGTTGATACCATAAGCCAGGCTGTATTCCCTTAATGAAGAAAACAGCACCTGGTTCTGTCTTTCGAGTTGGATTCGCAAAACGTTGGCGACGTCGCACCACTGTAAGGCTTTCCTTAGGTTATATTCCACCTGCACATCAAAAGCCTCTTTCAGATATTTCGGGATCAGGGTCGGAGGACCTGCAACCATAACCTCTGCTCCCATTTTTTTGAGCAGATAAATATTACTTAAGGCCACTCTTGAATGCATAATATCGCCGATGATCGCGATTTTTTTTCCTTCCAGGCTTCCCAGTTTTTCCCGGATCGAGAAAGCGTCAAGAAGTGCCTGCGTTGGATGCTCGTTGATGCCATCTCCCGCATTGATGATCGCTGCGGGAATATGTTTGGCAAGAAAATGCGGGGCACCGGTTGCACTGTGACGCATCACCACCATATCGACCTTCATTGAAAGGATATTATTCACGGTGTCCAGCAGCGTCTCTCCTTTCGTTACGGAGGAAGCACTTGCACTGAAATTGATAATGTCTGCACTAAGTCTTTTCTCAGCCAGTTCGAAGGAAATTCTTGTGCGTGTGGAATTTTCATAAAACAGGTTCACTACCGTGATGTCCTGTAACGAAGGCACTTTTTTGATGCGGCGTTGAAGCACATCTTTAAACTGAACGGCTGTATCTAAAATGATCTTTATATCCTGTGGAGTGAGATCGCGAATACCAAGAAGGTGTTTGACTGAAAGCTGCATTTCAGGCATCGAAGTTATAAGATAAATAGATAAATCCTGAATTCATTTTCATCAGTTTTCGAGCAACACCACTTCCTGGCGGTTGTCTCTTTCCTTCCAGTATACTTTTACTCTTTGCGAAACGAGCGAATCTATTGCCCGGCCAACATAGTCTGGTTGAATTGGCAGCTGCCGGCTGAAGCGCCTGTCAATAAGAATACACAGTTCAACCTTTGCCGGGCGGCCAAAAGCCATAAGCGCATCCATAGCTGCCCTGATGGTTCTTCCGGTATACAACACATCGTCGATCAGGACAACATTTTTATTTTCTATGCTGAAAGGAATTTCAGTATGATTTGGGATGTGTATTCCTTTTGCTACGTCGTCCCGGTAGAACGTGATATCAAGTTTGCCATAATTAACCTGTTGCCCCGGTAACAAGCTGCGTAACTCCCGCGCCAGCTGATCAGAAACAAAAATGCCACGCGGCTGTATGCCGATAAGCACTGTATCCTGCAAACCAACATGGTTTTCAAGAATCTGGTGTCCAAGCCTTTTGATGGTTATCGCGACTTGTTGTTCGGTTAATACAGTTTTCAATAATGATCGATTTTGACAGCGTTATGAAATGATGAACCCCACGCCTATTTTTCCTGCTGGAAAGGATAACGGTAATCTACCGGTGGATTAAACGTTTCTTTGATTGTCCTGGCGCTTAACCAACGATAAAGATTCAGGATCGACCCGGCTTTGTCATTTGTACCACTTGCCCTTGCACCCCCAAAAGGTTGTTGG
Organism: Flavitalea antarctica; assembly: GCF_054461535.1. NCBI lineage: Bacteria > Pseudomonadati > Bacteroidota > Chitinophagia > Chitinophagales > Chitinophagaceae > Flavitalea > Flavitalea antarctica. The sequence continues at coordinate 31,172 of NZ_JBTLQG010000047.1, read as the reverse complement.
CCAACAACCGCGCCAGTAGGCTTGTCGTTGATATAAAAGTTCCCGGCAGCATTTCTCAGTTTTTCTGTTGCCAGTTCAACGGCCGTCCGGTCGGTGGAAATGATTGAACCGGTTAAAGCATACGGTGACGTCTCATCAACCAACTTAAGTGTTTCTTCATATTTCTCAGCATCATAGATATAAATCGTAAGTACAGGTCCAAAGATCTCTTCGCACATACTGACATACTTCGGATCCTTTGCTTCTATAACAGTGGGTTGAACGAAATACCCTTTTGAGCTGTCACACACACCGCCTGCGATGATCTCTGCATCCGGATCTTTTTTCGCATTCTCTATATACTTGCTGATGTTATTAAAACTTTTTTCATCAATAACCGCGCTTATAAAATTTGTGAAATCATCTACCGGTCCCATCTTAAAACTGTTTATACCTTCCACCAGCTTTTTCTTGATCTCCTCAGCCAGGTTTGAGGGGATATAGGCACGTGAAGCTGCAGAACACTTCTGGCCCTGGAATTCAAACGCTCCGCGGAGCAGGGCCGTTGCCACTACATCAACACTGGCACTTTTATGAACAACAACAAAATCTTTTCCTCCTGTCTCTCCGACGATCCGCGGATAAGACTTGTAATTAGACATATTCTCGCCAATGGTCTTCCACATATGATTGAATACACCGGTCGAACCTGTGAAATGTATACCCGCAAAATCACGGTGAGTGAAACAGACTTTACCAAGCGTCGGGCCATCTACATAGATCAGGTTGATCACACCATCGGGTAAACCCGCTTCTTTGAGTATTCTCATGATCATCTGGGCAGAATAGATCTGTGTGTTTGCCGGCTTCCATACAACTACGTTCCCACACATCGCGGCTGATGTTGGCAGGTTGCCACCTATAGCCGTGAAATTGAAAGGCGTCACCGCGAGTACAAATCCCTCCAGCGGGCGGTACTCCAAACGGTTATGCATACCCGGGCTGCTTATCGGCTGTTGTTTGTATATCTCACCTAAAAAATGCACATTGAAGCGAAGAAAGTCAATCAGTTCGCACGCACTATCAATCTCGGCCTGGTAGGCATTTTTGCTTTGGCCCAGCATAGTGGTGCCGTTCATATATGGCCTGTATTTCGTTGCAATCAGGTCAGCCGCTTTTAAAAATATATTTGCACGATTTTCCCAGCTTAATGCTGCCCAGCTATCCTTTGCAGCCAATGCGGCATCAATGGCCTGGTTAATATGCGTTTCGTCTCCGTTATGAAAATGTCCAAGCACATGAGCGGTTTCATGGGGAGGGTGAATGGCAGTTTGTTTACCTGTCCTCACTTCCTGGCCACCTATATACATTGGGATGTCCGCTTGTTGTCCCTTGAGTTCGGCGAGCGTGTTTTTTAATATTTCTCTTTCTTTCGATCCGGGCGCATAATTCAAAACGGGCTCATTGACCGGCATAGGATAATTAAAATAACCAAGACTCATAAAAACTTTTTTAATTATTGATCGCTATGATCTTAATACTATTGTCTTTTTCGCGGAACCAGATCTGTCCCTGCCCGATCATTGCTCCTTGTTCCGTCCGGAAAACCTGGCTGAGGCGCTGGTCAGCAAGTGCTGCTTTAACACCATCTGTGATATAGTCGCGGTAATTTAACTTGAAATCGGATTTGTCCTTAATACCGGGGTTTCGCATTGGGTAATCCAGGTATCCGGATATAGAATCCACCTGGTTGTCCCTGACCCAAATCTGTAGTTTCCTGATAAATTTCTTCATTCCGATGGAATCAGCAATTCCTGCGTTCTTCCAGGATACCGGCCTTGATCCATTACTGAACACAGAATCGTCAAGGAGGTCCGCTCTTGTCAATGCATAAGGGTCCACCGATACGGTGTCGGTTCCGTCGGTTCCGGTAGCTTCTTTCTTGTCAGCAGCGGGCTGACAGCCCAGCATTAAGAAAAATGAAATGAATAAACTGTATTTCAGACCGCGGTTATGCATAGACGTTGTCGGCGTTTAAACCCTGATCGCTTTTTGTTCAGCTCAGTTCTTTTTCCATCATAAGATAAGCTTTTATAAAGCCGTCGAGATCGCCGTCCATTACCGGTTGAACATTTCCAACTTCGTAGTCGGTACGGTGATCCTTGATCATTTTATACGGATGGAAAACATAACTCCTGATCTGGCTGCCCCACTCTATTTTTTTCTTTGAAGAATTGGCTGCATTTTTCAATGCTTCCCGTTTCCTCATTTCTTCCTCATAAAGCCGGCTCTTCAACATGGTCATAGCCTTCTCCCGGTTTTCACCCTGGGTTCGGGCCTGCTGACATTCCACGATGATACCGCTTGGCTTGTGGGTAAGCCGCACCGCGGTTTCCACTTTGTTCACGTTCTGACCTCCACTTCCACCGCTTCGGAAAAACGCCCATTCAATATCGGCAGGGCTCACTTCAATCTCGATGGTATCATCGATAAGCGGGTAAACATAAATAGAAGCAAAGGAAGTATGGCGCCTGGCATTGCTGTCAAAAGGAGAGATCCGCACAAGGCGATGTACACCTGATTCGGCTTTTAGAAATCCATACGCAAATGGGCCATCAAATTGCAGGGTAGCACTTTTTATACCGGCACCGTCTCCATCCTGCCAGTCGAGCTGGGTAACGCTCCAACCTTGTTTTTCACCATACATGCGATACATGCGGGCAAGCATTTCTGCCCAATCCTGGCTTTCTGTGCCGCCGGCGCCGCTGTTGATTTGCAACACAGCGGGCAATTCGTCCTCCGGTTGATTAAGCGTACTCTTGAACTCTGCTTCCTCAATTAACCTGAGTGACTCTGCATAGGCCTGCTTAACTTCTTCTTCATTTGCCTCACCTTCTTTCCAAAACTCAAAAAGCACGGCAAAGTCATCCACAGCAGATTCCACTGATTCATATAACTTAACCCAGTATTCATTGAGTTTTATATTCTTCAGTATCTCGGTAGCACGCTTGTTGTCATCCCAGAATCCGGGTGACAGCGATAATTGTTTTTCCTGGTTTATTTTGTCCTGTCTGTTATCGACGTCAAAGAAACCTCCTCAGGACGGTTACCCGATCCCTCATAGCCTTGATCTGTTCTTGTGTCATAGGGCGCGAAGTTATGCGTTGTAGCCGAAAAAAAGGCATGAAATTAATATTGAAACCGAAAAACGTTTCGCGTTATATTTCCCGCAACATCAGTCGCTCTCGTCATCAGTAAATGTTGGCTACCAGGCACATTGTATTTGGAATCGCCCCGGTGAAATTCGGTTTCTTTACCTATCCTTAAAGTGGAAATCCTGCCTTTCTGTTCAAGCGGAACCCAACGGCCGTCGAGTTCTGCCCGCACGTTCGGGATTCCGCCGAGGTCATCTGTGACCTGCATTTTTAAGGCTTCGTCATTAACAATCTGCTGCCCGTTTTTCCAACCCATCAATTTCACAGAAGAAGGAACTGGGCCATTGAAGAAATCTGGCGGGATGGCTTTCCGATATAGTTGCTGCCCGGGTACTTCATTGTAAAACTATATGTACTGGTATTACCAGCTATATCTTTTGTTTCAATACTCATTGAGTGTTCTTTACCATCAGCCAGGTTGATAATCCCATCACCGTTCGACAGCCTCATTGTGCCCGGGATTTTTTTTGGGGATGAAAGTAAAAGAATGCGATTCTCCGGAGAATTACGCCTGGGGGCATAGTCTGTCGCTCGTACTACTTCCTTGCTGTTGGCCTCTGGCAGACTGTCCATCCTGAAAGTATGGACCGATCTGCCATCCATGAAAAGCTTCACCTGGTAAACACCCATGTTGAATGGAGATGAGTTGATTTTATCCAACACAGTTACTCCAATGCTGACGGTGCGGGATGGTACAAGTAACGTCTTTTCAGAACTCCCTGCCTTGGCACCGGCATCCGTATCGCTATAAATTTTTTGCGCAGCATATTGATCGCTTCCCCGATCACGGCTATACCAGTAAACAGCTTTGATTACCGGTGCGCGGTCATCGGCGACCTTCGCTACTTCCAGCAACGGGTTGATGCTTGTTCCCGTGACAGTATTCCGCCATTCAAAGTGAAGATGTGGCCCCTCGGAAAAACCCGTATTGCCGCTCAGGCCAATGATCGCCCCTTTTTCCACTTCAAATTTTCCTTCCGGTATCGTAATGTCTTGTGTCCACTGCCCTTTCCTGCGCTGGATAGAGGCAACATAATCTGCGACAGGTTCGGAAAAAGAATTGAGATGGGCATACAAACTTGTCCTGTTATTATCATGTGTCACGTAGAGCGCATTACCATATCCGTTAGCACTGATGGTTACGCGGCTGATCCAACCATCTGCGACTGATCTGACCGGCAAATTTTCTTTGCCATTTGTCCTGATGTCCAGCCCAAGATGCCAATGGTCACTCCTGGCCTCACCAAAATTGCCGGCGAGGTTCAGAGGCAGATCAAGTGGTGCAACGTAACCAGCCAAAAACCTGTTCCCACGATTTGAAATAAACGCTATCAATATTGCCAGCCATAATACGATAATAGACACGCTGAGAACGGCCTTACGTGTGACTATGGGTCGAAATTTCCGAAGATCGTCATCTGTAGGATGAGCTATAGCTTTCCCCGGTAAGCGGCGCGATGAGGACAGAATCATACATTTTTTCTCGAAACTATATCTCCACCCAGCCTTATTCAATACTAATCTGCAAACCGGATGAGACGCTCTGCATACCCATTCAGCACTCCGCCAGAATGTTTGCAGATGAATTTTGCCTGTTGGCAGATTTTGACATGAAGACCGCGCACTGCATTAATCTCTGAGACACTTAAGTGTTAGATTTACAAATATGAAATCGAAGGTGTGGATGGTCATGGCCCTGTTTATTGTGTTTTATTTCCTGGTCAGGTTGATCCAGGATATGCCTGACCTGGTAAACGGGCAGGTCGATGTGTTAGCTATGCCAAGAAAGATGAGATCAATTGTGTTCAGGACTTTACATATAGTAATGCTTAGCGGTTTCGCCGTATCCACTTACCTGATCCTGCTGAAATACTATTCAGGCGCCCCGGTGCTGGCAGTTACATTAATAGCATTGGTCAACCTTATTTTATTCTTCCTGTTTTTTAGTCTGGATCCGGGAGCTGGCAGACTTCGATACTTTTTCCTTACCAACCTTTTTTATTTCATTATATACATCGCTTTCGGTGCGATATTTTTTTTCATTCAGTATGCCGGCTTCAAGGAGCTACAACGTAAAGAGTTATTAATTCAACACCGCCAGTCAGAGTTATCATTTTTAAGATCACAATTGAATCCCCATTTCCTGTTCAATAGTCTGAACAACATTTATTCGCTGGTTAACCAGGGCTCCGGGAAGGCACTTGAGGCAATTGCCGGTTTTTCTGAACTTATGAGATATATGTTATACGATGCCAGCGAAAACGTGAAGCTCAGTGAAGAGATAAATTATATGCATAGATATATCCAGCTTCAGCAGTTACGATTTGAACATGATCTGCCCCTGAATATTACGATTTCCGCAACTGGTGAAAGAACAATTCCCCCGTTATTGTTTATACCCTTTATTGAAAATGCATTCAAACATGGCACCTTTCAACATGAATCAGATAAACTGATCATTAGCATTTCAGATGATGGAAAAGAACTTAGCTTTTTTTGTTCGAACAAAATCAACAACCAGCATAAAGATGCCGGGGGAGGTATTGGCCTGGACAATGTAAGGAGAAGACTTGAATTACTTTACCCATTGGCCCACGAACTATGTGTTACGACAGACGAGGACAGATTCAATGTTAAACTAACTTTGCGAGATGCCTGAAAACGGAAATATCAGATGCGTTATTCTTGATGACGAACCGCTTGCTGTTAAGCTGTTGGCAGATTACGTGAATCGTACCGGTGACCTGGACCTATTATTTGCCGGCACAAATGTGATGCTTGCGCTTGACCTGGTTCAGCGCGGGCAGGCGGACCTGTTATTTCTCGACATCCAGATGCCCGAACTCTCAGGTATTCAGTTTATGAAAATTGTGAGGAACGCATGTGATATCGTTATAACGTCAGCCTACCCGGATTATGCAGTTGATGGTTTTGAATATAACGCATTGGACTACCTGCTGAAGCCCGTAACCTATGATCGATTTTCGGTGGCAGTTAATAAGTTCAGGCTTAAGCACGGTTCGCAGAACATCTTGCATGTAACCAAAGATGTGCCGGATCACATATTTATCCGCAGCAATAACCGGCTTCAAAGAATGGATTTCAAGGATATTTTTTATATCGAAGGTCTGAGAGATTATATTGCTTTTCACGGTGTGCAAGGAAAAACTCTTTCCCTCGAAAGTATGAAGAACATACTTGCCCTGCTACCCTCACAACAATTTGTAAGAATTCACAAATCTTACATTGTAAATATGTCAAAAATATCCTTTGTCGAAAAAGGCAGCGTGAGCATTAACAACATCAACCTGCCTATCGGCGAAACTTACCGGGAAGAATTTATGAATAGCGTCAGGAAAACCTGATTGGAAACTTATTTCTTCTTATAACGTGGAAGACTAAACGAAAACACACTGCCGTTTCCCGCAACGGAAGTCACCGAAATTCCACCCCCGTTTTTTTCGAGAAAATCTTTGCACAAGGAGAGTCCGACGCCAGTGCCTGATTCATCATTTGTTCCGCGTGTAGAGAAATATTCATTGTTAAACAGCAAACGGATATTAGCCTCACTGATTCCTATCCCGGTATCAGCAACGTTTATCTCGGTATTTTTTTCTGAAACATTTGCAGAAACAGTGATTGTTCCATTTTCAGGTGTAAACTTGATGGCGTTTGAAAGAAGGTTCCTTAGGACCAGGTTTACCATTTCACGGTCAGCATAACATTCAGCGGGTGCGATAACGCTCGAAATCAGGCGAATGTTTTTATTTGAGGCCTGTAGTCTGAGCAGTTTGAATACATCAGTAATCATTTGGCTCATCTCCAGTTGTTCCGGTTGAGCACTCGCATTTTTCATTTGATCGCGCGCCCACACCAGGAGATTTTCCATAAGGCCGGTAGCAAAGTTCATTTCATTGATGATTCCGGGAACCAACTCCTTAATTTCTTTTGAAGACATTTGTTGTCGTTGCATATTAAGGAACAGATTTCGGAGTGCATACATAGGTGTTTTAAGATCATGTGCTATCACAGAAAACATCTTATTTTTTACCTGGTTCAGTTCTGCAAGTTCTTTGGTCTGATGTTCCAGCAGCACAGCCTTCTCCCCTATTTGTTGTCTCTGATCTTCTATCTCCCGGTTTTGTCTCTGTAATTCGTCTCCTTTACTAACCAAGGTAAACTGGTAAATACTGTTCTCTTTTTTTATCAGATACAGTGCATAGAAAATCAATATGAGTGCCGATATATGGTTGATAAGGTAGAAACCGTAATTGACATGTTTCAGGTCAAAATAATATTGTCTTATAACGAGTGCAGAAAAAAAATAGCAGGTGGATGACAGGCAAAAAGAAAAAACAATGTTTCTGAAAGTCTGCAGAAAAAGGACGGACAATACGCCGTATAAAATAAAGAACAACTCGATGCCTACGTCTACTTGTCCAAGGTATGCAAGTGAAGTTGCAAGTGGGTAGAGACTAAAATAACAAATCCTTGAAAGTTCATAGTATCGTTCGTTATTCATCCAGAGCACCGTAAGGCTTATACATACCGGGCTGAACGCCGCAAACCAGGCAAGCGGCGGAAGATGTTGCTTTGCGAGGAGTCCAAGAACAGGTACAATTATCCCTGTGATGAGGCCGAGCAGGTTGAGCATGTTAAAAATGCTCATCTTTCGTTTCTCATATTCAGACATTTCCTGCGTGACCCCGATTGAATGAATGTAGCGCCGAAACCGTTCAAGATGTAAGGGCAATGCATAGATGATATTGGGAGTCAGCAGTTTTTGCACTGGTTAAGAACGACAATCAAACGATTTTATTACCGTTTGGCGGCAAGTAATTTCGGGGCCAGAAAATCAGGCACATAATGTGCATAATTTTGTGCTAAACAGGTGAATAACGAATGCAAAAAAAATTTGGATCACATAGGTTAAATGAGCTATCTTAGAAGTAACAAAAGAGAAGCAAAGATCTGAATAAGAAATAGCAGTTCGAAAGGATTGCAAATCTGATCAGAAACCAGCAACTCGAACAGGCATCAGGAATTGTAAGTATCATTTGCGAAAGCAAACACGACATACAGATCTTGGTGCTTTTTTTATGTTTTTATCCCTCTCCCATCTTTGGATAATGTAGAATGCGGTTGTCATATCGTGCACTTTCCACTATCACGTAATACACTTTCGTTCATATATAATACTCCGTTCTTGTATAACACTCTTCGACTCCCGCGAAGTACACTTCCATTCTGGTTTAGCATACACCCGGTGTCGCATAATACCTTCCACTTTTGTATGGTACACTATGGGTTCGCATAATACACCTCCGCTATCCTATGGTACTCCCCCAATCTCTTACAACGTTGCCTGCCCTCATTCCAATAAAGAAATCTTCCCATGTGGAAGGTTTTTCTCACGCCAACACCACTCATGAGCAGTTTATACTCAGATTCTTATGTCACCCATTAATTTATAATGAACAGTTTCACACCTTTACACAGCCCGGTGCGGGCACGATTTTTATTCTTCGTGCCACATGTCAGGAAACGAAACCAAGCCCGGATCTCAAAAATTACCGAAACAAAAGACTGATAGTCCCATATCGGGGGTGGACGATTCCACAGTTGAAAAAAGGCCCGGGGGATCCGACATATCAGGTCACCCGCCTGGCATCGCAGGGTATGAAGAACCCGTGGAAACAAATGGTGGCGAACAAGCAGAAACAACCGGAGACGAAATTTCCTCCGATGGTTCTGCATCTGCTTTCGAAGGCACAGAGGCCATCGATTCCCATGACCAGGATGATGCGCTCAGCCGGGAGAAAGACCGGTTGGATAATGATCCTTCCGGACGAAGCAATTACTGAAAATCATTTCAAAACCTTCCCACACCAAAAAATTCAGAAGCATCTCAAATCAACAAACTACAGCAGACCAGTAAAATACACAAAACATAAAACCACAAAGGAAAACAAAACATAAAACCACAAAAGAAAATTATGAAAACACTTCTATTTGCCGTTTCAATGCTTGCTTCCGCAGCAGCATTTTCGCAGGATTTCCAACTTGGTGTTAAAGGCGGGGTGAATATCAGCAACTACACTGGTGGGGATTTTGAAAACTCAGCCATCGTTGGCTTCCATGGAGGCATTATAGTAGGATTAATGCTGGGCGATCATTTTTCCATACAGCCGGAAGCGCTGTTTTCGGCCCAGGGCGCCAAGATCAAAGGTGTCAGCAACAATGAAGAAAAATTCAAGGTCTCTTACATCACCCTCCCTGTTCTGGCAAAATACCGGTTCACAGGTGGATTTTATATCGAGGCAGGCCCACAGGTCGGCTTTAAACTGGATGAAAGCATCCCTGATAACACCATCGAAAATTTTGCTGAGGATCTTGATCTGTCCATCGCGGCAGGAATTGGTTACCACAGCCCGATAGGACTGGGTATCGGGGCTCGTTACAATGCCGGGCTCTCCAAAGTGGGGAATTTTGATGCAAGTACCGCAAATCCTGACTTCAAAAACAGCACTCTTCAGTTTTTTGTATTTTATACGCTGTTTAATAATAAAAAGTAAAGCTGGCCCTGGCTGTCAACTTAACTTGTGGGAGCCCGGGATGGCTCCCATTTTTCTTTTTAACAGCCGGAAAACTATGGTCAGGATTGTATATCTATTCGTAGATTTGCAATACCTGAATAGCTGATTATTTCCTTGTGAAGTTCGTGTGTACTGCACTTTGGGAATATTTTGCAAAAATGTAGCATAGAAATTGATATCGTTCATCTTATAATAGTTTAACATGCAGATAAAATTTATAAAGAATATTCAATTCACCAGGTTAGTGAAGGCAGATGGAAGACTCAGGGAATTTAATTTCAGGAAACAAAACGGTCCGCAGGAAGGCGTCTTCACGGTAGATGTAAGTGATGATCGCGGTAACCGTATTATTTTTCATATGCAAAAGGAAGAAAATGTTTGGAAAATTGTCGAAAAACAGCTTCCTGAGTGGATATGGAAAAATGAATCAAAATTGAATGAGCTTATTGAAGAAGAAATGAAGAATGTCTGAACCGGCGTTCCCACTTTTGCAACAATCGCCATTGGACACCGATAATCAAAAGAATATACTCAGGGAGCTGAAAGCCTGGCAGCGTGAGATGCTCAGGAGCCCGGGTTTTTTTAACGGCCTGGCCAAAAAGCTGCAGACGAAGATAAATAGTTACATTCCTGAAAAGATACACCAGGGCATAACAACCGTGATCAAACAAATGATCCGCGGGGTTTTGTTTGGTGCAGAATTTACCAGTCCTGCGGGACTGGTAAATTCCTCCTTTGAAGAGAAGGAAACAATCGTCCGCGAAAAAATCGATTTTTATCGCAAAACAGCAGCCGTTGAAGGTGGACTTACCGGAGCGGGAGGTATTTTGCTTGGCCTGGCTGATTTTCCCCTGCTTATCGGCATTAAAATAAAGTTGCTGTTCGAAATTGCCGCGGCTTACGGCTTCGAGGTAAGCAATTACAAAGAGCGGCTGTATATACTGCATATTTTTCAACTCGCATTCTGCAGTGAACAACAACGAAAGACCTGCTTTCTACAGATGCAGGACTGGGATAACCATGTAAAAAAACTTCCTGCAGATATCAATGAATTTGATTGGAGAACATTTCAGCAGGAATATCGCGACTATATCGATCTCGCGAAGATGGCACAGCTTATTCCCGTAATCGGGGCTCCCGTAGGAGTCATAGTAAATAACCGGCTGATAAAAAAGTTAGGTAAAACGGCTATGATGGCTTACCGTATGCGATTACTGGATCAGGGCAAACTCCCCGGATGATTTTATGAAGCTTTAGTTAGTTGGAACATTCATCCCCGATAACGCTGCACATTCCCGTTAACGCTGTACATTATTAAATTGCCAGGTTGCCATCAGCCTTGCAGCTACTTCTTTCCCATTGACCAATGCAGATTCCACCGTTCCCGGCGCATCACCTTCATGCAAACCTTCTCCAGCAAAATAAACGGTACCCGCTATTGGCTGACGGAGCGTTTTCTTGATCTCTTTAGAACCCACCATCTCATAACTATAGGCTCCGAAAGAAAAAGGGTTATCTATCCAGTTAACAGCACGTGAGGCGATCAGCCTCTTTTCAAGCTCACTTTTATCCACGTTAAACATCGAAGCCAAAGATTCAAGCATCTGTTCCTTATAAACATCCTGGCTTTTCCCTGCATTGCGTATTGCAGAGGGGCCACCCAACCAGCCTGTTAACATCACCTGGTCCTTATGAAACCTCAGCCACCAGGTCGGAATTTTTTTGTCTGAAATAATCATCGCTGGTTTAGACAATTCTGAAGAAAAGAAATTATCAAACAATCCGAAATACTTAACGACCGATCCGAAGCCTATATACTTCGTGTTTTTCAACAACCCGGTGATAGATGGATTGAATTCAATCACCTGGGTTACATTGTTTATCCGTTGAATAATACCTATAGGTACTGTGATGATCACCTTCCTGGCATTATATACTTTTCCCCCGGAGGTTTTAACCGATACTTCGTTTTGCTTCCATTCAATCTTTTCAACTGCTACGCCGGTCATTACCTTACCACCGTTCTCATTTATTTTGCGGGCAAGGTATTTTGTCAACTGGCTGTAACCCGCTGGAATTCTATATTGCTCCGCGTGGTCCTGTTTCCATTCATTTAAGAGGAACTGCATACTCACCAGGTTTACATCTGCAAGGTCAAAGCCTTCAGCAAACCTGATTACTTCTTTTTTCAGTTCGTCATATTTTTTGTCCTTGTAATAAAGGTCAAGGAAAGATCGAAGTGACATGTCAATCTTAACCGTTTTCATCTTCTCAATCATCTCATCCCATCCATCTATAAAATCTTCAGTAGTGTTCCATTTGTTGTTTTTAATTTTAATCATTGTGTCCGTATCCGGTTCGTATTTTATTCCGGCTTCATCAAGCAATGCCAGCGTAACCGGCAGATCACCGTGAATAAATTCTGCTCCCAATTCCAACGGCACGGGAAAGGCAGGATCAGTAACTGTGTTGATTCTACCGCCTATCCTGTCATCGGCTTCAAGAATTAAAACATCCATTCCCTTTTCTGAAAGTTGTGTTGCGGCCATCAGCCCGCTTGCACCTGCGCCTATGATGATGATATCTTTGCTCATAGTAGATATGAATTAGTCAACGACGCTTAGTTCTACAAAAAAATTATTTATTTGAAACGTGGCCGGTGTGGCCACAGATTTTTACGAACTTGGTCTTAAATACCACACCAAATGTTTGCCATCCGGAGCTAAGGGTTTGAAGAAGACAGACCTCGCGTAAATGTAGAAACTTATATACAACTGCAACATCGCCAATTGATTGTACTATATTACGAATTCTGTCCGACAATTGTATTGAAACGATAAAAAAACAAGTATGGTTTGTGTTGAATTCACAACGACGATGATGAAGTATGATAAAAACGGTGATAAAACCAACTGGACCTTTATAAGGGTGAATGCTGATACCGCCGACAAAATAAAGCCAGGAGTAAAAACCACCTTCCGTGTATTTGGTCAGCTGGATGAGTACAAAATTTCACAGGTTGCGTTATTACCTACCGGAGAGGGTGATTTCATTATGCCGATCAATGCCACCATGCGAAAGCACCTCAGAAAACAAGCCGGGGCAAAGATAAAGGTCAGGATTGCAGCGGAACAATCGAAACCACCCCTTGATGCTGACCTTGTTCAATGCCTGAAAGAAGAACCTGATGCCTGGAAAACATTTTCAGCTTTGTCGCAATCGCATCAGCGCTATTTCAGTAACTGGGTGGAGAGCGCAAAAACCGATAATACCCGTGCTAAGCGAATAGCGCATACCATTACTGCCATGTTAAGGAACTGGGATTACGGGCAACTCATAAGATCTCTCAAAAGCAGCGATGAGAAGCATTGATAGGGTCTGCACGAGAAGCATTGCCATCAACTGATGACATCAATAGTTAATCTGTTAAGTTACAGATACGCAAATCCTTGACTTTGAAATTATACGGCAATTATTAACCAAAATTTAGATGCGATAATTCTATCCACAGTTTGTGAATAAGTAACTTTGAAAGCGTATCTCATTTAATTATATTTGGATAGAAGGTCTTTGAAGTGGAGACCAGGTTATTCCTGAACTTAAACAACCTGAAATTGACAGAAACTATAATCAACCTCGAGACGGTTAACCCTATTGAATTTTTCGGTGTTAACAATGGCAAACTAGATATACTAAAAAAGAAATTTCCCTTATTAAAAATACTTTCCCGCGGAACTCAGCTCAAATTAAGCGGCTCGCAGGAACAGGTTGGTTCAGCAAAAGATAAGATAGGTTTGATCGTTCAGTACCTGGAAAAAAACGGGCATATGAGCGAGAATTATTTTGAACAGATCCTGGGCGGCGATGATGCTGAAACTGTTGACAACTTCGTTGACCGCAATCCTAATGACATTCTTGTTTTTGGGCCTCACGGAAAAACCGTAAGAGCCCGCACGGTGAACCAAAAGAAAATGGTTCAGTTCGCCGATAAAAATGATGTACTTTTTGCTATCGGGCCCGCAGGTACCGGTAAAACATATACCGCGGTCGCATTAGCCGTACGCGCGTTAAAAAATAAGCAGGTTAAAAAGATAATTCTTACAAGGCCCGCAGTCGAGGCCGGAGAAAGTCTTGGATTTTTGCCGGGTGATCTGAAAGAAAAAATTGACCCGTATCTCCGTCCTTTATATGACGCCCTCGATGATATGATTCCGGCCGACAAACTTGGTTATTATATGAGTACCCGGGTTATTGAGATCGCCCCGCTTGCTTATATGCGTGGCCGGACCCTGGATCATGCATTCATCATCCTCGATGAGGCACAAAATGCTACCGATCTGCAGATTAAAATGTTCCTTACCCGTATTGGCTCCAATGCGAAAGCAATCATTACCGGTGACCTTACACAGGTTGATCTTCCAAAGAACCAACGGAGCGGATTGGAGAAAGCCGTCAGGATTCTAAAGAATATCGATGGAATTGCTCATATCGAACTGGATGAAGAGGATGTAGTGCGTCACCGCCTCGTTAAAGCGATAATACGGGCTTATGATAAAGACAAGGTGAATGATCCGGAGCCACAACAATGGAAAAGCTATAAAGACAGGACCGCCAGTGCAGGAGCAAATCCGGCAAAAGAAGCATAAACCCTGACATTCGTTTAGCAGGGGAAGGATGACTAAATAGATAATAAGGATGAAAAGAACAGCGGTAATTTTATTGGCCATTCTCACGGCATGTGGCGGACAAGGGCGTTATCCCAAAGCTGAAGATGCACAGGATGCCGGCCGGGAATTCATCCGGGCCACGCTCGATGGTGAACATGACAAAGCCAAATTTTACCTGCTCCAGGATACCACTAACCTTCTGCTGCTTAAACAGCAGGAGGCAAATTATAACCAGTTAAGCGGAAAAGAAAAAAACAAGTTCAGGGAATCGTCTATCAGGCCAGTGGAGATAAAACCGGTTAACGATTCGGTTACCCTTTATAAGTACTATAATACCCACCATGACAAGGATACTACAACGCTTCGCATAGTCAGGGTAAACTCAGACTGGGTGGTTGACCTGAAGTCTATCATAAAAATGTGACAGTGATCGTTGGTTTTTTGATTTACTTTGCATCCACAAAATAAACAAAATCACTTATATGATGACTGTCTCTCATCCCTGGCATGGGGTACCCTATGGCGAAAATGCACCGGAAGTTGTGAATGCTATAATAGAAATTCCACAAGGCTCCCGTTGTAAATATGAAATTGATAAAGCGAGCGGGTTACTGAAACTGGATAGGGTGATCTACTCCTCCTTCTATTATCCATGCAATTACGGATTCATCCCGCAGACATATGGTTACGATAAGGATCCACTTGATATAATGGTGCTGACTTCGTTACCTGTCCAGGCGCTGTGCCTTATGGACGCGAAAGTGATTGGGGTTATGGGTATGATCGACGGTGGCGACGCTGATGATAAGATCATTGCAGTTGCTGCTAATGACCCAAGTGTTAAACACTACAATGATATTGAAGAACTACCCAAACACTTTTTCGACGAACTCCGTCACTTCTTTGAAGAGTATAAAAAACTGGAAAATAAAACAGTAGTGGTTGAAGAGTTCCAGGGCAAGGCAACCGCACTTAAGATCATTAACGACGCCATTAATTACTATAAAGAAGTGTTTGGCAAAAAATAAAAGGTGCTTAACGATATCGTTTTATAATTCGCAACTGGTGGGTCCGCTCACCAGTTTCTTTATTTATTATTCCCATATTATCGATCCGGTCAATTCGTACTTTGACAGAGGAATGCAAAATTTCGCTTTCATTGAGTAAAATCCCAACATGGGTAATGCGGCCCTCAGGATTATCAAAAAAGGCCAGGTCGCCGCATTGTGCTTCCTGTAAAAACCCTACTATTTCGCCCTGGGTGGCCTGTTGGGACGCATCTCTTAGAATCGGTTTGTTGAAGAATTTGTACACCGTCTGGCAAAATCCGCTGCAATCGATTCCAAATATGCTTTTTCCACCCCAGAGATAACTTGTGTTAAAAAACGAAAATCCAACCTCACGGATCTTTTCATCTTCAAATGGCAGCGAAGAAGGATCTATCAATGAGCCGCTGAACATAATCAACTGATCAGCCCAGCTTGCTTTTCCGTTTACAAGCCCTGGTATTTGAGAGCCTAATGGCACACGCATGGGAATACCGTTAAAGTTAATTTCAGTCTCCCAATCACCTGTAAGCATAGCTGGTGCATTGATGGGGCCTTCCAACTCTGAGACGTGTCCATGTTGACACCATCCTTCATAGCCGTCATAATTACACCTGATCTTTATCCAGTTGTCTTTCCCTTCTTCCAGGATGAGGCACTGCTCGCCAAAAACCTGTTGACTGACCATCTCTGCACGATGTGAAGGTTCTGCACGCATCGGACTAACAGGTACACAGCAAATTCCTGGTATCATAATAACCTTTTAATATAATAGTGATTCAATTAAACCCAACATAACGTCTACCCACATCTTTTATTTGCAGTGCACCGGCCAAACGTTACTTGATGCTGAAAATCGCCAGCCTCGCGTGAATGATGGCACCTTGAAAATAAAACCGCTGAAAATTATGAAATCTTTTGCGCAATGCATCTTACTGATGAGGGGTAACCCGTTCCTATTTGAACAAAAATTGACTATTTTCAACAGGTGAGTAAAGACCCGAATGCACATATCAGCGACCAGGAACTTCTCGAAAATTTTTACCGGGATCGCGACAATTACTGGCTGGGTATATTGTTTCAACGGTATACGCTGTTGCTTTTGGGTGTTGGAATGAAATACCTTAAAAATGAGGAAGAAGCCAAGGACAGTGTACAGCAGATTTTTTTGAAGGCCATAACCGAATTACACAAATACAAGGTCGAATATTTCAAGTCCTGGCTCTACATGGTTGCTAAAAACCACTGCCTGATGAAATTGCGCGACCGGCAGCATATTGTGATCACGGAAATTAAAGAGCAGATGGCTATCGCGCCGGCTGAAGATCTCTCCCTTTCGCTTCATATTGAAAAAAACCGGCAGCTTGAGCTGATGAATGAGAGCCTCAAAGAATTGAGTAAGGAACAACAACTCTGCTTAACTTTGTTCTACCTTGAAAAGAAGTCGTATCAACAAATAACTGATCAGACGACCTTCAGCCTCCTGCAGGTGAAAAGTTATATTCAGAATGGGAAAAGAAATCTTAAATTATTGCTACAAAAAAAAATGAGTCAGTGATGATATGAACCATGAGTAACGATCTTTTAAAAATATTATCAAACAGTAATAAAGATATAGATAACCAGAAACTCATGGATTATCTCAGTGGCAAATTGCCCGAACATGAGAAACATGAAGTTGAAACCTGGATGAACGAGAACGATTTCGCTAATGAAGCAATTGAAGGATTACAAAAGTTTGATGATAAGAAAGATCTCCAGCTTTATGTTGACCAGCTAAACAAGGAACTTAACAAGTATATTGAAAAGAAAAAATCACGTAGGGATAGAAAAAAGATCAAAGAAAGTCCGTGGATGTATCTTACCATTTTTCTTATTCTTCTTTTTGTTGTGATCGGATACCTGATTATTCATCAATTGATGAAATGACGATGTAATTCCAACCATATGAGTCACTAAGTTTTTCACTTGATCGAATGGTGTTGCTTAATTACTTTATCGACTGGTGATGCTTAATATTTTTCTTTGTTTTCTTTCTTTTTCCATTCTTCGAAAACCTCGGTTGAACTCATTCTTTCGATGTTTGCCATCGGTATCTTTCTGAGCTCAATTGCCGTTTGAAGCTGATCATAGATAAAATGATCATCAAAGCCGGCATCTGCGGCATCATGGCGGGTACAGGCATAATACACATTATCTGGCCTGGCCCAATAGATCGCTCCAAGGCACATGGGGCATGGCTCACAGGAGGTATAAAGATCGCAGCCCGTCAATTGGTACGTGCCCAGTTGTGAACAAGCCTTGCGTATGGCCACTACTTCCGCATGGGCCGTCGGGTCATTTGTTGAAGTAACTGAATTCATTCCCCGTGCAATTACGGTATCATCTTTGACAATGACACAGCCAAAAGGGCCTCCAACGCCGGAGTTCATTCCCTGCCTGGCAAGATCAATGGCCATGGCCATAAATTTTTTACGAGGGTCATCCATGTACGTTAATTTACATCAAATTTACGTATCGTATCTCCGGTTATACATCAACCCCAAACTAATTGCATGAAAAAATTTTCGCTCCTGGTTTTATTTGTTGTCACCAATTTCTATGTTTTTGCTCAAAAGATCAGTTATATCGTATCGTTCCCAAACATAAGTCATCATGAGGCAGCGATCAGCCTGACAGTATCGGGCCTGGTGCAGAAAAACGCCATCTTCCGCATGAGCCGGTCTTCTCCCGGCCGTTATGCCACCCATGAATTTGGCAAAAATATTTATGATGTCAGGGCATTTGATAAAACCGGCAAACAGATTACCATAAACCGAATTGATGGGGACGTTTACGAGGTCCCGCGGCATGACGGTTATGTAAGAGTTGATTATACACTGTTTGCGAATCATCCTGACGGCACCTATGCAGGCATCGATCCTGCCAGTATACATCTCAATGCCCCGGCTACTTTTTTATGGTTGAAAGGTGCTGACAAATCACCGATAGACGTAAAATTTAATCTGCCGCCCGGAAAAGCCTGGACCATCGCCACCCAGCTGAAGCCTGGTCCTGACTCCACCTTCTTCAGCGCCCGCGATTTTCAGTACCTTATGGATTCACCGGTCAGCATTGGAGAACTGCACTGGAAGGAATGGACCCAGGCTAACCCTGATAAAAAAACTTATACCTTCAGACTGGCCCTGGAAGCCACTGCTAATGATAGCTCGGTCGAAAGGTTTGCCAGGAACATTGCCAAAATTACCAGCCAGGCCCAGGCGGTTTTTGGTGAGTTACCGGCCTTTGATTATAACACTTATACCTTTCTGAGCGGTATAAATTCCTATGTAAAAGGCGACGGTATGGAACACCGGAACTCCACGGTCATAAACATTCCGGGACAGTTCACCGGGAACTCAGCTCCATCAGTATTTGCCCACGAGTTTTTTCATGCCTGGAATGTTGAAAGGATAAGGCCAAAAACATTGGAACCTTTCAACTTTGAGAAAAGCAATATGAGTAATGAACTATGGTTCGCAGAAGGGTTCACTCAATATTATGGCGAGCTGCTGTTGCAACGTTCTGGGTTCCGTGGCATTGAAGAATATACCGGAACGCTCAGTTCTCTTGTCAATACCAAGGAAAATACCGCCGGTGCAAAACGTTTCTCTCCGGTTGAAATGAGTCGCCATGCTGTTTTTGTGGATGCGGGTGTATCGATTGACAAAAACAATTACGCCAACATGTACACGTCATATTATCCCTATGGCGCCTCCATCGCGCTGGCCCTGGACCTTGAGCTGCGTTCAAGGTTCAGATCAAGCCTTGATATCTTTATGCAGGGCGTGTGGAAACGGTTTGGTGTTAAAGAGCAACCATATACAGTTTCAGGTCTCGAATCGGTTCTTGCCGAAGTCACAAAAGATAAAACCTTCGCCGCTGAGTTTTTTAGCCGGTATATCACCGGACATGAATCTTTCAATTATGCCCCGTTACTTGAAAAGGCAGGTTTGAAACTTACGCAACCAGGGAAAGGGACTGCGTGGTTAGGCAACGTGGCATATAGGCAGGATCTGTCGCTGAACGGGGCAACAATTGCCGGTACGCCATTGTACGAGGCAGGACTCGATGCAGACGACAAGATCATTGAACTTGATGGTAAAAAGATCACCACACAAAGTGATCTGAGAAGTGTGATAGAAGCCCACAAACCGGGTGACAAGGTGAATATACAATACCAACACAGGGATAAAATAATAAGCGGAGAAATTGTTTTCAGTGAGAACCCGTCCTATACTGTGAGAACTTACGAAAAAGAGAATATCAAACTAACACCTGAAATCATTGAATTCAGAAAAAAATGGAGGGGAGAAAAATAGTTCGATAGCAAGACAGACGTGGATGGTGGGTTTCCTGCGTGTGGCAGGCTGATCAAATCAAAATAACGATGGCATCCTTACCAGGGATGCCATCATGATATATCGTGGTTAGTAATTAACGGGTGATGATGAGCTGATGATGATTATTAGCTGAGAACGATCAGACGAAAATTATTGATACTGAATATAAACCGGTTGGGGCTTCAGTTTGAGAATTTCAGCAGGCGTCATTACATGACTGTTTGCTTCCCTCAGGTCATTTTTATAGAATAATTTAAACCCGGTAAACTGTACCGGTTCTTTATGAATGAACTGGCGATAAGTGTTGATTTTACGGGCCTGGTGTCCCCAGCCATCCATGTCCATCACAATCTGCACTTCCGGACGTTTCTTGATCTGCTGATAGTTGGTAACCATTTTCTGAGTGAATCTGTGTACCACCAGGATCTTAGGAGGCAGGTTGTGTTCCTTTACCAGTTTAGCAAGGTAATCCGTGGTATAGTTGATATCCGCAGCATCGAAGGTGCCTACCACTTTGCCGGGAGCCTGTCCGCCTTTCATAGAAAATTCAGGATCAATTCCAAAATGAACATGTGGCATCTTGAGATACTTTTCAAATTCAGGCAATTCTTCCTGGAGCGTGCTCAAACCAACCTGGATGTCAATGAACACCAGGGCATTGATCTTTTCTGCCATGGCCAGTACCTTGTCGATCTGGTTGAAGGGCATCCTTAACCTGTACTTATTGCCTTTTCCAGGGCTTCCCTGGGCAGTTATTGCTATATAATGCAATGCAGGAACAACTTCAAGTGCCGAATCCGCTGCCTGCCATTTCTTTACTTCACCCTGGAGCTTTTCAAGCATTTCTTTTTCAGGCAATTCTCCAAGTATTCCCATCCTGGTCGAATACAGGTTACCGTAATAAGCAATGATCCTCTTAAATGGTAAAATTGCGCCTGGTAATGGATAGTCCGCCTTAACCGGCCATTTGCCAGATGAATCCTTATTGGTGATATGAGTGGTTAACTTGTCGTAAAGAAGCGTGTCGAGGTATGAAGGTGCGGCAACAACAGTCTCTGCTACTTCGGACGGTGGCAGTGTATCTTTTGGATTGCCGGTACCCGGACTTGCGACTACATCTGCATTTGTTGAAAAACATGACGATGCTGTCGAGATCACTGCCATCAGTGCTATAGATCTGAAAAATTTCACGGGGCTTATTCTGTTTAATTGTTTAGCTGATGTCACACAATCCATTATGTACATGAATTAATTTTTGAAAAAACGGGATCGGCCTGTATTTATTTCAAGCAGGCTGATATTTATTCGCCGCAAGATAGTATCGCAAATCCTAATTGATGAAAAAGAACCACTCTAATACACACCAGTAAATACTTTTCTCTATCTGTTTTTCAAAATAGTGATCATCTCAGGATACAGTTAAGGCTTCAACAAATGCTGCGAGTCTGAAATATTACGGTCCTGCAAAACGAAGACCAAGATCCTGCAAATTGAACAACCAGGTCCTGCAGCTACTAAAGGCTAGTCAATTTTAATACCAAAAGATCAATTCATGAGAAACACATGGTTTCTGGGTAGAAGCCGGTAATTCACCAAGCCGGCATTTGCTAAGGTATCCATAAAATTTAGTCTACACATTTGGTAGACTATTAGATTATTCTTAGTATTGCAACTGATACCAATATTTCCCTGTTTGTTATTCTTTTTAATATGAAAAAACTTCTACCAGCTGCTTTGTTGGCTATGACCGTATTGACATCATTTGAGCGTTCTGTTATTACCAACCAGCAGAAGACGGTGACGGGGAAAATCATCGGGACAGCAAACGAGGGGATCAGCAATGCGTATGTTTATGTTGTTGCGGGGGAAGAAGAAACCCTTTCCATCAGCAACGGTAACTTCTCCCTGAAGACCTGGCAACCTCTGCCACTTGTATTAGTCATCGAACACAATGATTTTGAAAAACAAAGAATTGTAATCAGGGCTGCAGGAAAGCCTGTTACTATAAAATTGTCGGAACGGAAAAACTGAAGACTTTTTCTTATAATACCAAACCAACGGCCGGTGTTTCTACATCGGCTTTTTTCGTTCGGGAAGCGTACCTCGGAATGGTGGTGATCGCCCAACAGGGGATGGTTTATCCGTTATGGTTGGCTGCACGACATAGTTTACCCAACTGAGTCTTTGTCAAAAGAAAAAAGGCTGTCTTAAAAGACAACCTTCAATTATTTTGAAAGAATTATGTAAAAGATAGTCTACCCCTTTCAGCGTTTTGATTGCTCCGGCGCTTGCGTCTGTCAGGAATATCTAACCAACAAACTCTAACCTTGCATACTTCTGGTGAAACTCAAAGCCCGACTTTCGGCTGAAACACGAACCCTGCTGCTTCCTAGAAAACACAAACCTTGCATCCTTCCGGTGAAACACAAACCCTGCAACTTCCTATAAGACTCAAATGTTGCATCTTTCTGGTAAAGCTCAAAGCTCCAGTTTCGGCTGAAACACAAACCCTGCCGCTTCCTATAAAACGCAAAACTTGCAATCTTGAGGGGACAAACAAGCCTAGCAACCTTTCAATTTACAAACCTTGCGGTCCCATCGGCAACCGGCAACCGGCAAACAAATGGCGATTTAGGCCCTTTGTTTCGCGGCTGGTTTCTTCTTCGAAATTTTAAGCGCTGCGTCGATACCCTTACTCAGGTTCTCGAGCGTCGGCTTACCGGCAAAGGGTTCCCCATTGATAAAGAAAGTAGGAACATCCCTCACACCCATATCCAGACCCTCTAACAGGTCGTTACGAACATGCCAGCCATATGTTGAGTTCATCAGTTCCTCAAGAAACTTTTTATTGGTAACCCCTGCTTCTTTAGAATGCACTTTCAGGCTGGTCAGTCCCAGGTTACGACGCTGGGCAAAAATGATATTATGCATTTCCCAGAACTTTCCTTCCTGGGAGGCTGCAACCGCCGCCTCAGCCGCTTTCATGGAACGCTGGTAAACCTGCGTAAGCGGGAAGTGCCTGAAATTGAAGTTCATCTTATCTTCATACTTATCCATCAGTTGCTTTACAACTTCATTGGCCTTTGCGCAGGCTTCGCTTTCATAATCTCCGAATTCAACCAGTGTGACAGGTGCATCAGGGTTTCCCGTGATTATGTTCTTGGGCGGGATAACCTCTACGATAACCTTTGCTTTTGGTGGCATATTTTCTTCTGTTTTGTCTTTAAATTTTTGCTTATGTGTGTTTTTCGATTTCCGCTGCTTCATTCCTGAATACAACAACTCCGTCGAATACATCAATAAGCACCTGTTGGGATCTGTCGACCTCGCCGGCAAGTATTTTCTTACTCAGCTGGTTAACGACTTGTTTTTGAATCAGCCTTTTTAATGGACGGGCGCCAAACTGGGGATCGAAACCGTTTTCTGCGAGATAATCAATCGCATATTCACTAAACGTTATTTGTATTCCGTTTTTCGCTACCAGGTCTTTCAGATGCTGCAATTGAATCGAAATGATACCCTTGATATCTTTTTTCAGCAAAGGCTGGAACATGATCACCTCGTCAATACGGTTCAGAAACTCCGGCCGGATCGTCTGGCGTAACAGTTCCAGAACTTCCCGACGTGTATTATCTACAACATCTTCAATGTTCATTTCGTTCACATCTTCAAAATTACTTTGGATAATATGGCTGCCCATATTACTTGTCATAATAATGATGGTATTCTTAAAATTGACTACCCTACCCTTTCCGTCGGTCAGTCTTCCGTCGTCCAATACCTGCAATAATACATTAAAAACGTCAGGATGCGCCTTTTCGATTTCGTCCAAAAGGACCACAGAATAAGGCTTTCTCCTCACTGCTTCGGTCAATTGGCCGCCTTCATCATATCCAACATATCCCGGAGGAGCACCAACCAGACGGCTCACAGAATGTTTCTCCTGGTACTCGCTCATGTCGATCCGGGTAAGCATCCCCTCATCATCAAACAGGTATTCTGCCAGGGCGCGGGCAAGTTCGGTTTTACCTACTCCCGTGGTTCCCAGGAAGATAAACGATCCAATCGGGCGCTTAGGATCCTGCAAACCGGCACGGCTACGACGGATAGCATCAGCCACCGCAACGATAGCCTCTTCTTGTCCAACTACTCTTTTATGTAATTCGTCCTCCAAATGCAAAAGCTTTTCCCGCTCGCCTTTAAGCATTTTTGATACCGGTATTCCGGTAGCTTTGGCGACTGACTGGGCGATATCTTCAGCATCCACTTCTTCTTTTAACAATCTTTTTTCAGATAACTGGCCAAGTTGGGCGGTTAATTCCTGCATTTTCGCCTCGGTTTCCTTCACTTTTCCATACCGGATCTCTGCCACACGGCCATAATCGCCATTTCTTTCGGCTTGTTCCGCTTCCTGTTTCAACTGCTCGATATTCGCTTTTGAGCTCTGTATTTTCTCAACCAGTTCCTTTTCCTGGAGCCATTTCGCTTTCAGGGTATCGCGTTGAACACTAAGGTTACCGATCTCAATTCCAAGCTCCTTAAGTTTTGCCTCATCATTTTCCCTCTTAATGGCTTCACGCTCAATTTCCAGCTGACGAATACTGCGTTCGAGCTTATCCAACTCTTCAGGCATTGAATTCATCTCAAGCCTGAGTTTGGCTGCACTTTCATCGATCAGGTCGATGGCTTTATCTGGCAGGAAGCGCTCGGTCATATACCGTTGAGATAATTCAACGGCCGCAATAATTGCGTCATCCTTGATCCTGACATGATGGTAGGTTTCGTATCTCTCCTTAAGGCCCCTCAAGATGGAAACGGCATCTTCAATGGAGGGTTCATCTATCATAACCCGCTGGAACCTTCTTTCGAGGGCCTTATCTTTTTCAAAAAACTTCTGAAACTCATTCAGGGTTGTGGCTCCTATCGCTCTTAGTTCGCCGCGTGCCAGTGCTGGTTTGAGGATGTTTGCTGCATCCATTGCACCTTCTCCGCCACCTGCGCCAACAAGCGTGTGGATCTCGTCAATAAACAGGATGATTTCGCCATCACTGCCCGCAACTTCCTTGATTACGCCTTTTAACCTTTCTTCAAACTCTCCTTTATATTTTGCTCCTGCGATCAGAAGCCCCATATCCAGCGCATAAATGGTTTTGGACTTCAGGTTTTCGGGTACGTCCCCATTCACAATCCTATGGGCAAGTCCTTCAGCAATAGCGGTTTTACCAACACCGGGTTCTCCCACCAATATCGGGTTGTTCTTACTGCGGCGCGACAGGATGTGTAAGGTTCTCCTGATCTCTTCATCACGACCTATCACGGGGTCCAGCTTTCCGGCCCTCGCCATTTCATTGAGGTTCTTAGCGAACTTATTCAGCGCATTGTGCTGGGTCTCCTGAGTCTGGGATGAAATGGTGGAACCCTTCCTGAGATCCTTGATTGCGGTAATTAATCCCTTTTCGGTTGCACCGGCATCTTTCAACAACTTCCCGGTATTGTCGTTGTTCAGCAAAATGGCCAGCAACAGGTGCTCCACACTGACAAACTCATCGCCGAATTGCTTTAGCAGGGTACCTGCCTTCAACAGCACATTGTTGGCATCACGGCTTAGAGTCTGAGCTGCGGTGCCGGTATCCGACTTAGGTAAACGGGCGATACTCTCATCGATTTTACTCTCCAGGAATGCCGGGTTTATGTTGTTTTTCTTCAACAGAAACTCGACGGGCGAGTCCTCGTTAGTGAGTAACGCTTTTAATATATGTTCGGATTCAATACTAGGATTGCCATTATTGTACGCAATCTGTTGAGACTGCGCAATAATTTCCTGTGCCTTAATTGTGAAATTATTTGGATTCATACGCTTCAGTTATTGCTTTTTACAAGTATTTTTAAATGCAAATGCTACTCCAAACCGATCCCCCGGCAAGTATGTCACGAAAATTGAGTTTCACCTGTCTGATATGCAGGCTCGTCTGCCTGTTTATGCTATTCTGGCTGCCAGCCAGCAGTCAATACGATTTTACGGACCTTACCGATCAGCTCAAACGATCCCAAAAGCAACTTGGAAACAATGCTGTAACGCTCGTATTTAAAGACGATTCACTCATCTATAAACAGGAGATCGGTGAAGGTTTCACTGCAAAAACCGCCGCACCCGTAGCGAGTGCAAGTCAGTGGATCGCAGCAGCAACCATCATGACCTTTGTTGACCAGGGCAAACTTAAGCTGGACGACCCGGTGGCTAAATATTTACCAATTTTTACGCGTTACGCAAAGGGTTATCTTACAATCCGGCATTGTTTGTCCAACACCACTGGTATCGAGTCTGAAAAGGGTAAAATCAGTAAGCTCATCGGCGGCCGAAAAAAATTTGCCACCCTCGAAGAAGAAGTAAATGCGATCGCTGCCAGGGAAATTTCCAACAATCCAGAAAAAGAATTTCATTACGGCAACCTCGGAATAAATATAGCTGCCCGTGTAGTGGAAGTGATTGGTAAAAAAAGTTTTGACCGTCTGGCACAGGAAAGAATCACGCGGCCATTGAAAATGCGTGCTACCACTTTTACTGATGATAACGGTGGCGCCATCAATCCCGCCCTGGGAGCAAGATCTTCAGCAAATGATTACCTGAACTTCCTGGTAATGATCCTGAATAACGGCAAGTTCGAAGGCAAACAAATTTTAAGTGAGAATGCATTGCAGGAAATGCAGAAGCAACAATTTGCCGGCCTCCCGGTGGCCTTTAAACCTGCCGAGGCAGCGGGCTTTGAATTCGGACTAGGCAACTGGATTGAAGCTAAGGACTCTGAAGAAAAAGCTACAGTTATTGGATTTCCCGGTTCCACCGGAACCTGGGCTGTGGTAGACAAGTGTCGCAAATATGCTGCAATCATTTTTGTGAAAAACGCGGCTGATGATATACCACAAAGGATCTACCTTGATCTTAAAGCTGCGATTGATGAGCAGGTCAAGTCGACCTGTTTCTGACTTAACAAGGGCGGCGCATTGCACAAAAAGTAAATAAGCCATTGTGTTCTACAAAAGGGCTGGCCCAATTGAAAAAAAGGCTGGTTCAATTGAATGAACCAGCCAGTATATGCATTATAAATATTACCGTAAATCAGGATGATCAGATATACTGATTGATGATATTCTCCAACCATTCCTGCCTTCCACTCTGCAACTTCACTTCTCCATTCGCGATAGCAAACTCGCGCAGGTCCTCGAGTGATAATTTGCCCGTCTCGAATTCTTTTCCTTTGCCGGTGTCAAAAGATGAATACCTGTCCTTGCGGAATTTTTTATAAGCTGACTTCGTAAGAATATTATCGGCTATAACAAGTGCCCTTGCAAAAATATCCATACCGCCGATATGGGCGTAGAACAGATCTTCATGGTCAGTCGAATTTCTTCTGAGTTTGGCATCGAAATTTATACCGCCTCCGCCAAATCCGCCGGCTTCCTGGATCACGAGCATCGCTTCTACGAGGTCGTTGATGTTATTGGGGAACTGGTCAGTGTCCCATCCATTCTGGTAATCGCCGCGGTTAGCATCAATACTTCCCAGCATACCCGCATCGGCCGCAACCTGCAATTCATGCTGAAAGGTATGCCCGGCAAGTGTGGCATGGTTCACTTCGGCGTTTATTTTAAAGTCTTTGTCCAGCCCGTAATGACGTAGAAAACCGATCACAGTGGCACTATCATAATCGTACTGGTGTTTGGTTGGTTCACATGGCTTTGGTTCAATAAAGAACACTCCTTTAAACCCTTGTTTACGTGCATAGTCGCGCGCCATACCAAGGAACCTGCCAAGATGATCCACCTCCCGCTTCATGTCTGTGTTAAGCAAAGACATATAGCCTTCGCGTCCACCCCAGAAAACATAGTTTTCACCACCAAGTGCAATTGTTGCGTCGATGGCATTTTTTACCTGTGTTGCCGCGTAGGAAAGAGCATGAAAATCAGGATTGGTTGAAGCCCCGTTCATGTAACGCGGATTGGAAAATACGTTTGCCGTTCCCCATAACAATTTAACACCACTTGATTTTTGTTTTTCTTTGGCATAACTAACGATGTTGCCCATGCGCTTTTCATACTCGTCGATTGTGTTGCCTTCATCAACCAGGTCCGTGTCATGAAAACAATAATAGGGAACGCCCAGCTTCGTGATAAATTCAAAAGCGGCATCCATTTTATCCTTTGCTCTTTGATCGGCATCCGGCGACGCATCCCAGGGGAAGAGTTTGGTACCCGGACCAAACGGATCGGCGCCTGCATTACAGAACGAGTGCCAGTATGCTACGGCAAATCTCAAATGTTCTTTCATCGTTTTGCCTCCAACAACCCTGTTTTCATCGTACCATTTAAAGGCAAGGGGGTTGTCTGATTCTGGTCCTTCAAAACCAATCTTGCCAATTCCTTTAAAGTACTCTTTGCTACCTAATGTGATACTCATAAATTTTAATTTATATCGTGTATGCTGATAAACCTGATTTCCAGTATTCGTAAGCTGCAATATTTGATGATTGAAGCGCTTTGGTCGGTTCGATTCTTTTGACTACCTCCATTCCGCGGAAACTTTCTGCAAAGGACCTGAATGCGCCGCAACCTACCCCGGCGGCGCGGGCTGCACCTGTTGCGCCATCTGTGTTGTATAATTCAATATCACATCCCGTGGTATTGGAGAAAGTGGTTGCAAAAACATCGCTCAAAAACATATTTGCGTATCCTGCCCTGATCGTTTTCATACCCAGGCCCATCCCCTCCATAACTTCCATACCATATCTCAAAGCGAACACGATACCTTCCTGCGCTGAACGGGCTATATGTGTGCGATCGTGCCTGTTGAACTGAACACCCTGGAGGCCGGCGCCGGGGTCTTTGTTTTCTAAAACTCTTTCCGCTCCGTTACCGAAAGGATAGAACCTTACTCCGTCAGAGCCAACAGGTGAGCGGGAAACTTCATCATTTAACTGGTCATAAGACATTCCGGAAAAAAAGTTGCGGCGCAGCCAACTGTTGAGACTACCGGTGCCATTAACACATAACAAAACGCCATAACGTGGATGCTCATCCGAATGGTTGACATGCACAAAGTTGTTGACCCTTGAACGTGGATCGTAATTCACCTGGTCTATTACGCCATAGATTACTCCTGAGGTTCCTGCTGTTGCCGCAACCTCACCTGGGTTAAGCACATTAAGTGAGTAGGCATTATTGGGTTGGTCGCCTGCGCGATAACAAACCGGTGTACCCGCTTTAAGACCAAGCAGCTCAGCAGCCTCTGCTGTAACCCTGCCCTGTTCTCCGAAAGTTGGGACAAGGCGCGCTATTTTATTTTCATCAATTCCATAATACTTTAAGAGTTCTTTGGCCAGTGTTTTTTCAGGGAAATTCCAGAAAATTCCTTCAGACAAACCAGATACTGTAGTGGCTCCTTCGCCGGTTAGTCTCATCGCAATGAAATCACCCGGTAACATGATCTTGTCAAT
Source organism: Flavitalea antarctica (assembly GCF_054461535.1). Taxonomy (NCBI): domain Bacteria; kingdom Pseudomonadati; phylum Bacteroidota; class Chitinophagia; order Chitinophagales; family Chitinophagaceae; genus Flavitalea; species Flavitalea antarctica. Next base: position 1,796 of record NZ_JBTLQG010000047.1, on the reverse strand, counting down.
CCGATCATACAGTTCCGGTTCATTTTCTTTCACCCATTTGAGTTTCGAAGCTGTGAAATTTCCGGGGGAATTCAGAAACCTCTTCAGGCAGTACTCATGTCCTAATTCTTCAAAAGCCTGGTTACCGGTCTCAACCGCGCGGCTGTCGCACCATATTATCGAAGGTCTCAATACCTTTCCTTCCTTGTCGACGCAAACGAGTCCGTGCATCTGGTACGAAATACCTATACCGGCAATTTCATCACCCTTAAAATTCACCTGCGATCTTACTTTTTGTGTGGCAGCAATCAATTCATTCCACCAGATCTCCGGGTCCTGTTCAGCAAAACCCTGCCTGGGTGCGGATATCAGCATTTCATTTGCAGGGGAAAATGCACTGGCTACAGTTTTACCTGTCGCTAATTCAAGCAGTGCGGCTTTTACAGACGATGATCCAATATCAAATCCTAATGTATATTTCACATGCAAACGTTTACCAGAAGATTGTGTATAGTGTTGTTAGTATTGCGAGAACAATGATGGTTCCGACGGCAAAGCCTTTATCGAGTTTGAACATCTTCGCATCGATCTCCAGGCCATTCGTTTTTAAGCCTTTTTTATGCTCGTACAGGCTAATGATCACCATTCCAATCACACAAAGGACAAATACAAATCCCATCCTGTCGAGGAACGGGATTTCATAAACTCCGCCTCCGTTCCGCTGTGCAAACCCATAAGGAGACAAAGCACTAAGGTCTCCAAAATAAGGCAGGAATTTAAAGATCATTGAAAATATAAATCCGCCGACAGTTGCAAAAAGCGCCGCATTGGATGTAGTTTTCTTCCAGAAAAATCCGAGGAGAAACATCGCAAAGATACCCGGGCTTACAAAGCCAGTGTACTCCTGTATATACTGGAAGCCCTGTTTGCCCTCTCCCATTAATTTCTCCCCCACAACAAAAGACAGGATCATTGCCATTATCATAGAGATCACCACCGCCACTTTTCCGACATTCACCAGTTTATGGTCGTCCGCATCCTTATTAATTACTTTCTTATAAATATCAAGGGAAAAAATGGTGGCTATACTATTGGCCTTTCCGGCAAGCGAAGCTACAATTGCTGCGGTCAGCGCTGCAAAGGCAAGTCCCTTCAAACCTGTGGGCAAAAGGTTAAGCAATGTTGGATAAGCTTTATCAACGGCAAGTGTTCCTTTCGAATCAAGTAATTCGCCACCGGTAAAATATCCTTTCTGATTAAGTATGTACACCGCAATACCTGGCAACACTACTATTACCGGCATCAGGAGCTTCAGGTAAGCGGCGAAAAGTATCCCGCTTCTTGCGGTTTTCAGATCTGCACCGAGGGCACGCTGAGTTATATACTGGTTGCAACCCCAGTAATTCAGGTTAGTGATCCACATACCACCCACCAAAACGGTGATACCTGGCAGGTCAAGGTAATTAGGGTTGTCTTTTTTCAAGATCATATGAAAATGATCGTCCGCTTCGCGGCGCATAATGCCTAACCCTTCCATTGCGCGTCCCATGCTGTAATCGCCACCGGTAGTGTCCACCAGCAGGTTCAAAGCCAGGTATGTTGCCACAAGACCGCCAAGGATCAGGAAAAATACCTGGATAACATCTGTGTATCCGATCACCTTCATACCACCAAGCGTAATGAAAATAGCAAAGATGGCGAGACCAATCATACAGACATTGAGGTCAACCCCGGAGATTCCACTCACAGCCAGCGCACCGAGGTACAGGATGGACATCAGGTTCACAACCACATAAAGAAATAACCAGAATATGGCC
>NZ_JBTLQG010000046.1:0-37231 GCF_054461535.1 Flavitalea antarctica | reverse complement strand
CTTCTGTTGCTGAGGGGTTTACAAATAGTAAATTCTCTCTAATTGTTCCTGAAAACAACTGTGTATCCTGAGTTACAAATCCAATCTGATTGCGAAGGTCATCGAAATGGATGGCAGTTTCATCTATCCCGTTATATAGGATTTTTCCCTCCTGCGGCCTGTACAGACCAACAAGCAGCTTCATGAGGGTGGTTTTTCCGGATCCGGAAGGTCCGACGAAAGCAATTGTTTCTCCCTTTTCTACAGAAAAGTTTATGTTTTCAATAGCTCTTTGCTGGGCTGTCTGGTGTTTGAAGCCGACTTTCTGAAACTGCAGATGGCCCACATCCCCAAGGTGTTTAGGATTAACGGGTTGTGGTTCGGGCGATTTATTCATGAGGTTGTTAAAGTTATTTAAAGAAGCCTCTGCTTCGCGGTAAGACAATATGATATTGCCAATTTCCTGGAGTGGCCCGAATACAAAAAAAGAATAGATCTGCATGGTTACCAGTTGGCCGGCATCCATGGTATGGCGGAAAATTAGCCACATGAGGATAAAAAGAATCACCTGCCTGAGTGTATTAACAAAAGTACCCTGAATAAAACTGATACTCCTGATCCGCTTTACTTTGGTTAGCTCCAGCCCGAGAATTTTATACGTGTTTTTATTTAAACGGTTTACTTCCTGGTCGGTAAGGCCGAGGCTTTTTACCAGCTCGATGTTGCGCAGTGATTCCGTAGTGGATCCTGCCAGCGAAGTGGTTTGTGAAACGATGTTTTTCTGAATAACCTTGATTTTTTTGCTGAGGAGGTTGGTAATGGTTGTTAATAGAAGAATGCCCGTGAAATATGCCACTGGTACGGCCCAGTGGATATACAGACCGGCGTAAACGCAAACAAAAAGCACCCCTACGAGTACACCAAAAAGGATGTTGATAAAGTAATTCATAAAACGCTCGGTATCTGTCCGAACTTTGCCAAGTACGCTTAGTGTTTCGCCCGAACGTTGATCTTCAAACTCCTGGTAAGGAAGTTTCATCGCATGCTGCAGGCCGTCAGTAAATACCTTTGCACCGAATTTCTGGACGATTACGTTCAGAAAATAGTCCTGGAAATTTTTGGCAAGACGACTTATCATAGCCACACCAATCGAGGCGAGTAGTAGCCAGAGAACACTGTTGTAGGGCTTTGTAAAGAAATCCTGCGAAGTATAACTGGCTGAATTGACTTTATAATCAAGAGCCAGATTAACGAGTTTTCCGAATATGATAGGATCCAGCAATGAGAAGCCTGTATTGATTGCTGCTAAAAACAGCGTAAGTACCACCAGCCATCTATGCGGTCTCAGATATTTGAATAGGATTTTCATCGTGCAAAGGTATGAGGATCGGGTGAAATCGACGTGGAGTGCCAATAAGGATAACATCGTCATTAACGATACTTCGCTTTTCGATGCCTCGCATATAATTGACTTAAGGCGATTGATATTCAAATGCTCAAGAGTAGGATGCAAGTCAATAACAAGGCTAATCGCCCCTGTTGAACCCTATCCGTCGCGGTTACCGATAAAAATTTAACTGTAACTTCACCGCTGCAATTATAAAAATTTAAGGCAGCCAACGGAATATGCGCCGGCAGCCGGATCTCGTGGCAGGCTATTCAAATCATCCCTCAAAGGAGCACGGGATTACTGATGCAACACCTGTGGCTGTTGTCGGGGGATTTGTAAGGTGCAACAATAATTAAGGGATAACACCTGAAATCTATAAACAGAACTTTAATGGTAGTGCGAAAAATCATAAAAAAAATACTGGACTTAGGTAAGTCACCCAATAAATATCTTAACAGCAGCAATTGGGAATACCAACAAAAACTGGTGGCACCTGCCTTACCTGATTCCGGTATTATCATGGATATCGGAAGTGGCCATAATCCCGTGCCCAATGCAAACATTTTAGCTGACTTCTATCCGGAAGATACGATTCACAGGGCCGCAAGCATGGTTGAGGACAGGCCAGTAATCGTTTGCTCAGTTGATCGTGTACCCATGTTAGATAAAAGTATAGATTTCGTGATATGTTCCCATATTGTCGAGCATGTCGACAGCCCCATTCGGGCGGGAAATGAGTTAGCCCGTATTGCGAAAGCCGGATATATCGAAACCCCTGCCTTTGGGAAAGATATAATTGTCGGTACGGGGGATATGCACAAATGGCAGATAGTCGAATTCGAAGGAGTTATGCATTTTTTTGAATATTCTGATCGGCAAAGGGAAGCGCATACTACATCACCAGCCATGCGTCTTTGGATAAGCCGTAATTATCATCCCTGGCAGGATTTTTTCTGGGATCGGCAAGATCTTTTTAATGCTATGCATCTCTGGGAAAATCAACCAGAGATAAGAGAATACAGGCGTGCTGGCAGTTCTCCTACATCTCTGAAGCCATGGGTTCCTGTAAGTGAAAGTTTATTACCTCAGACGAAACCTTTGCTTACACCAGCTGAGATCGATCTGGTCAGTAAGTGCCTTGCAACGCCTGACGGTAGGTTAGCAATGAATTTTCGGGACGGAGAATTTGTAAGTCCGGATGGCAACATAAGATACCCGGTACGCGGAAAAAGAATATATTTTGAGATGGCGAATGATAAGTAAACCGGTGAGTAATGATATGGAGGAAAGGAAGTTTTTCATCGTCGACATATCCCAATTTACATGTAAAAATGGCTTTCCCTTTTTCCGATATCTGTTGGCGGTATTAGGAAATGAAAAGGAAAAATATGGAGCATTTACCTCTAGTTAGCATTATAACCATTATATATAATGGCGAGAAATTCATCAGGCACGCCGTCGAAAGCGTGATTTCCCAGACTTATTCAAGGATCGAGTACATAGTAATCGACGGTGGTTCAAGTGACGCAACATTGTCAATTTTGGATGAATACAGGCCGTCAATAGACCATTTGGTAAGTGAAAAGGACAAAGGAATAAGCGATGCGTTTAATAAGGGACTGAAACTTGCGACAGGTGATCTGATCGGGATAATAAATGCAGATGACTTTTATGAAATTAACACTGTAGAACTTGTGGTCAACAATTTGGGTGACGCAGATGTGATTTATGGTAATCTAAGATTGTGGAAAGAAGGAAAACCCGACTTCATATTGCATGGAAATCATTCTTTCATTACTAACGAAATGACAATCAATCACCCTACCGTATTTATCCGCAGAAGTTGTTATGAAACCTATGGAGGCTTCGATGAAAAATACAAGTGTGCAATGGACTATGACCTTTTATTACGGCTTTACGTTAATAGCTGCAAATTCAGATATCTAGATGCAACATTGGCAAACATGCGGTGGGAGGGAATGAGTGATACCAATTGGAAGCTGGGATGCCAGGAAAGCCTGGCAATAAAAAACAGGTATTTACCTCAAAGAAAAATTAGAAACCGGCTGTATTATTACAAGCATATATCTGCGATAGGATTGCCAAAATTCCTACAGACACTCAACCTTGGGTTTCTGACTAAATTTTACCGGGAAAATTTTTCAAAAATTAAAAAGACCTATGATTGATCCGCCCGGGATTTAGAATAAAGCAGGATTAGCGGGAAAAAACAAGTTAATATCATTCCATACTGTCGCTCAAGAACAGATTCAGTAAAAAAGAAACATAATATTGTAATTGCCAGAACAGATTGAATTTTATCTCTGCTTTTAATGGTTGCATAACAAAAAACAAAACACCAGAACAGCAATACAGAAAGTCCGAGAAGCCCTGATTGAAGTGATGTTTGAAGAAATTGATTATGGCAATTATATGCCATGTAGCCATGGTCTCCCTTTCTTTCATCGCCCGCATACATATTCATGCTATGGTATTTACGTACGAGGTACTCCTGTGAACCAGCGGTGCCAACACCTAATACCCACGCATTATTTTCAGCCATTATTTCATAGGTGAACCGCCATAACAAAAGCCGGAATTCGAGACCGGTAAAAGAATTGCCCGGATTGAATTTGTCACTTTTTAGCACGTCTATATTGCCTTCAAACAGATTATTGAATCGTCGTTTGACAATGTTATCGGTCAGAAGTATTGTTGCTGATAATCCTCCCAGGATGATCAGCACTATAAGGATCTGCCGTTTTGGGAAACTATTATGGAAGGACTTTAGTAATAAAAATAACAACAACATTATTGTTATACTCAACATCAATTTCGATGAAAGAAGCACTGTTATGCCCATAAAGTAGCCGATCCAGAATAACATGAGCCAGCTTCTGTGGCGTAGCCATGTGATGTCCTGGTATTCGGTGGCTAAGAAAGCTATGGCAATCAGAATGAATGCGGAAAAGTACACTGCATGATGAGAAATAGGAGTCAATAGATCATGGTAAAAAAAGACACTTACATCATGTTGAGTAGAATATTTGTAAAATGCAACGATAAGGCAGAGGAGAGTGGCTGCTGTAAGGGTAATTGTGAAAACCATCAGCACCTTATTCCGTACCTGTCTGGTCAGAATAGTGCCTGAGCATAATGCCAGAGGCAGGACCAGGTAGCCAAGTTTGCTTTCAAGGTGCTTCCATCCACCAGCGAAAGAATCGGAGGTAAACAAGCCCGCAATATGAAGCAGGAAATACAAAATATATGCGATGAACAGGCGGTCGGTCCTTAACTCTCTGACCTGTGAGAGCGACCCGATGGAAAAAAGCCAGGATAAGATGAGGCCGATAATAAAAAGGCTGTTTAAATTCAGAATGGAAAATGTAATTGTTACAGCAATGCCATATAAACAGAAGAGCTGTAGTTTAGGAAAAAGAGAATGCCTATTTAGTTTTTCCATAAAGTGCAGAAATGAGGCATTTTTCTAGCTGATCAGTAATATGCTCCCAGGAATAGTTTTCAATTATTTTATGGTTGTTGTTTCGGATATAAGTTTGATAAGCAGACTTTTCAGGTTTTTTGTCAAGTATCTTTTTTACATCGGTAGATGTTCTGAAATAAAATGCATCTTTCTCAAGTACTGACCGGTTGAAAATATTGTCATGAGCTGCGATCAGTGCCTGTGAAGCCATCGCTTCAAGCAAAGATGGGTTTGTACCGCCAACTGAATGCCCATGAAAATATATGTGCGAATGATAACGAAGATTATTTAATAGTTCAAGATTGTACTCCGGTCCCCAAAAAAGAGTGTTCTCATCTCCATATTTTTGCTTTAGATAGGAGCCGAAGCTATTCTCATATTTACCGATTAAGATAAGTTTTTTAGTATGTTGCGAAAGCCGGTGTCCTTCAAGGATAAGCTCGATATTATTCTCTGGCTCCATTCTGGCTATCAACAAATTGTAGCTTTCTTTAGCAAGCTTATATTCATTAAGGACAGTCTCATCCGGTTGAGTAAATGGGGTAGCCCCATAGGGAATAAAAATAGAACGTTTCTTATATTTTGAGTAGACGTATCGTTGAATTCCTTTAGAATCAGCAATCAATTCATTGCTGTTCATCACTGCCCACTTTTCGGCCCTGAGCAGAAATCTTTGGACTTGTTTGGAATATTTCGTTCGTTTCCATTCAAGACCATCCATATTAGTAACTATGGCTGCTTTTTTAGGGAAGAATACAGACCAAACGCTACTGCTGGTATATCCCAGTTGCAGTATTACATCAAAGTTTCGCTTTCTTGAATCCAAAATACAGTTTAGATCATATATAAATTGACCTGCAGCGCCCAGGCTTCTTTCGGGATCGGGTTGAACTATCAGTTTCACCCCATGCCAGGTCGAAGCTTTGTACGTGTGCAAAGAGGAATTGTATACTGAAACATCGTGACCCCGGTCTACCAGACTTGGCGAGACAAATTCTGCGAATTGCTCAAATCCTCCATGTTGATTAGGTATTCCACGAGTTCCAATTATTCCAATATTCATATCAAAGTTCTCGCTTGATTTTTTTATATGCGCCAATGGTCTGTCTGGCGGTTTCGGACCAGGAATACTCAATCAGAATCTTTTGCCGTAGTTGTTCGTCAAAGGGTGCAGAAGCGGCCTGCTGAACAGCTGCAAATATAGAAAGAGGAGACGACGGATCGCAATAAAAAGCATAATTTTCGAAATACTCGGTTGTGTCGCCCTTATCCGTGATCACGACGTTACAGCCCAGATAGGAAGCCTCAAGAGTACTTAATCCGGTGGTTTCAAACCAACTTGCCAGGATATGCACCTTAGCCCTTTTATAATAACTGACAAGCTGGTCCTGTGGCAAATTTTCGATGAAGGTCACATTGGAGGCCGCCTGTTCTTTACAAGCCTGGAAGTATTTGGGTTGGTTTTTAGCAGGCGAACCGATAATATATAACTTAAATTTAGTTCCATTCAACGCACGAATTACATTCAATTGATTCTTGCGTCCCTCGATTCTTCCGACGCAAATAACAACCACGTCATCCCGCTCAATTTTGTTGTTTTCCAAATCAAAAAGCTCAGGGTCGATTCCATTCGGGATTTTAACATACGGTTTGGAAATTGCGTAGTGTTGCTGAAGTCTGTTATATTCACTATGAGAATTAGGCAGAAGCAATGAGGCCTTATCGATAACATACTTAACTGACCCACGGTGGCCCATCCATAAATATTCCGGACTGATTATTTTTTCTCCTTTCAACAGGAAACGCGCGATTACTTTCAGGTATTCGATGAAATCCGGAGGAAGGACGTTGAAGATTTTCCCAAGCAAACCTTTACGGTGATTTTTTTCATATTCACTGTAGTCGACGTAAATCGTGGAGATAACATAATCCTTGCCACTGGCTTTTATGTGAGCCAGAATATCTGCGGGTCGTATGATATTAAAAAAGTGGATGAGGTCATAATCTGAGTATTCAATTTTATCAATACAAAGTTTGATATCCACCTGAACACCTTCGCGTTCCAGGAATTTTTTCGTGCCGAGTACCTGAATTGTATCTCCACCCTTGTCCTCAAAAAGTGTAGCACGGGAGATAAATAAGATTTTCACAACAGATTATTTAGATGAATTTTTAATGGATGTCAAAGGAGTTTTTCAGTGTTTAACATATTGGCTTCATAAACATTTCGTTTGTTAAATTCCGGAAAAAGCGGACGATAAAATGCGAGAATCCAGAGAACATATTCTGCTATGTTCGTGATATAGCTTCCAGTGAACTGGTAGATAAAAACAAAAATAAAAATACTGAGCCTGTAGAAGTTTGTGTAGACTTTAGTCTTGAAGAAGAAGTATATTTCAATTACAAGTCTTACGAGAACTCCGGCAATTCCAAATGTGGCAAGTGTATCACCCACACTATTCGGTATGCCAATCTCGTCAACTGTAAAATTTGAATAGTTATAGAATTCCTTAAAAAAGTCCAATCCGATGAGCTTTGTCTGGCCTGGTCCGCTACCAAAAAGTATACTTTTCTCTGCGGCTATCTTCCATCCCAGGTAGAACGAGTCAAACGTTCGACCACGAAACGAGGTGTCTTTTCCAGCGAGGATATTGGCCATCCTTACGAAAAAGGAATTTTCGGGGAACAGCTCAAAAACCAGTGCAATAAATGACAGCATCAGTATTGCGCCAATGATGATTGCGGGGCGAAAGCTTTTCCGAAGCGAGAACAGTTTAATGTCAGACAGGAAGAGTATGGAAAATGTGAGGATGGTGCCCAAAATGATGCCGAATGACAACGATAAGATGATGGGAACTGCAATCAAAAGGAAGACGAACAATTTGTTTGAAACTTTTAATAACAGCATTTTTAGATAATAATAGAATAAGATAGGCACCAGGAGAATGGAATAATAAGAAGGCTCATATGTTAACATTTGAAGCCTTGATATTGATTGGACACCACTGGTAAATTGGCTGGTAAACCAGAATGTTGATCTGATTCCCGGAAACGGCAGCGCTATTAATGCGATTATAAGGAATACAACATTTATTAAGATCAGGCTCCTGAATAAATCAGGTAGTGACTTACATTCAACGAGGAACTGATAAAACGCCATACAGAATATGTACACCGACATCAGAAGAAAATAAGATTTTATGTAGGCTGATACGTCTACTCCATTCATGAAGTGAATTATCATGATTGGAATGGAAGCGAAGCAAAATATCCAAAGCTTATTAAAAACCGGATACTTTATTAACCATAATAAAAATAAAGGTGTCAAAAGTGTGGTGTACAACAAACCTATAGGCAGTAAGAAGCTGTTTAAAAAGAAATAAATGATTGCAATCGGCAAAAATCGATTTATATGTACATCCTTATTCATTATTATTGAACCTCGTTTGTATTTGTTTAGCCGGCACCCCGCCGAAGATTTTATCCCTCGTATAATTACCGGCTGTCAACACAGACCCGGCAGCTATGATACATCCATCTTCTACGATCACACCATCCAGCACCGTCACTTTAGCTCCTATCCAGCAATTCCTGCCAATTACGATACCGGCGTGAGAAACTCCCTGCAGACGTATGGGAGAGTGAGGGTCTTTGTAGTTGTGATTCTCTGAATGAAAGCTCACATAATTCCCGATAATTGTATCGTCTCCAATAGATATCCCCCCTGCGCAGCCGAAGAAATTGTGTGAACCGAGGCCGACATCATTACCAACTTTCAAGCCTTTGCCAAGTGTTTGAAGGTTGCCAGTACATTCCACAGATGAACTTCTGCCCAGAGACACATTATTTCCGAAGGTAATCCCTTCCTGAGAAAGAGCATCAATGAAACAATCACGTTCAATCGTGTTTGAGGTGCCAAAATATATTTTTCTGCGACACCTGATAATGACGTTGGAGCCTATAAAAGGCGCAGACTTATAGTTGGTTCTGCTTATTACCCCGCGAATCTTCATCCGTACTCTGGTAATAGCAAGATTCCACAAATACCCGTCCGGTATGTTTGAATCGATCCGGTATTCACGACCCTTGAGTTTGCTTATGTATTTACTTAATAATTTTGCAAGCACTGCAGCAGGTTCTAAGGTGTAAAAAGTTTGTGCTTTTATCTGAGTTATGAATGTAGCTCATTTAATAGCCATTTAGCAGATCAATCACTTTAGACACATCAGCTTTCGTATGAAAAAATGATATGGGTAAACTTAATGTCGTCTGGTGTATCTTTTCAGCTATGGGTGTTTCTGTCTTATCCAGGATACCCTTCATTGCTTTTTGCCGGTTCGGTGCAACCGGATAATGTATTTCTGTTTTTACGCCATGTTTCAAAAGATAATCTTTGATCTCATCTCTTTTTTCATGACGGATATTATAAATGTGATAAACGTCGAAATAGTCTGCTGAAATTACTGGTTTGATAAAATCAGATTTCAGGCCTTCCTGATATAGTGAAGCCAAATCTCTTTTGTGAAGGTTTATTTTATCAAGATGCCGGAGTTTTACTGAGAGAAACGCTGCCTGCAATTCATCTAATCTCGAATTATACCCGACTTCTTCGTTGTAATATTTCGTTTGTGAGCCATAATTTCTCAGCATGTTAATGCTTTCATACCTCGCGGCGTCATTGCAGCTTACCGCTCCGGCATCTCCTAACGCACCCAGGTTTTTTGTGGGATAAAAACTGAAAGCTCCGAAATCGCCAAAGTTACCGGCTTTTTTACCTTTAAACATTGCGCCATGTGCCTGGGCACAATCTTCGATAACCGTTAAATTATGCTTCTTCGCCACGGCCACAATTTTGTCCATCTCACAGACTTTGCCATACAAATGAACGACCATAATCGCACGTGTTCTGCCTGTTATTTTTTCTTCAATCAGGGCGGGATCAATATTATAAGTATTGATATCGGGCTCAACCAGTACCGGTTTTAATTGATTTTGTACGATGGACAGTATCGTCGCAATGTAGGTGTTTGAAGGAACGATAACTTCATCACCAGGATCAAATGCACATGACTTCAATGATAAAATCAGTGCGTCGAGGCCATTTGCAACACCCGAGCAATAGCTATTCCCGTTGTAGGTGGCGAACGAGTTTTCAAATTCTTTCACTGCATTCCCCAGAATATACCAGCCACTGGACAAAACGTTCTCAAAAGTTTCCCGGTAATCACCGAAAAACAGTTCGTTTGATTTCTTTAGGTTTTCGTAGTCAATCATTTTGTATATGGTTCAAATATGTAGTCATTCTGGTCGAAATATTCGGAAGCCAGGACCATTAAGATAGCGTTAGGTGTAAAGTTATCCATTGTATGCCAGTCCTCTGTTTCCAGGATAAGGCATTTATTAGGCGCATTTAAGTGATAGCTTGATTCTTCTTTTCCATTATTGTTATGAATACTGCACGAGCCTTGCAGGCAAATTGCTGCTTGTATGGTTTTTTTGTGTCGATGACCCCCACGGACGGAACTATCGACTCCGTATATATAGAATATCCTCCTGATTTCAAAAGGGATGGTTTTTTCGATTACGGTGAGATTTCCTCTTTTATCTGTAAACGTTTTTAAATCTATCAAATAGGACATGATAATGTTTTATTGTTGATGTAATCCAGGGGTTCGGCAACGTCATTTTTTTAAACCTGGGGCTGGTGCTGTTATAAGTATTTGATAGCTAAACCTGGCATTGTTGCCATTAACTTGTTAAATTGACTTTGACGTGACGGGCACGAAGATTTTCGGTTTTCCATTTTTTAGACAAATTGAATTAGGTAAAGCTAAAATTGGTAATAATGCAGGTGATTTTTCAGGTCAAAATTTCTTTTCTTAACGACATATTCAGGATGCTTCCTGATCAAAAATGCGAATTCCTTAAGATATTCCATTACCCTCCAAGGTCTTCCCGGGCTTACAGTTCGTGCACCATTCGGATCAATGGAAGCAGCAGGTCTCGTGCGGGATTTAATTTCATTAAGTTTGTTGACATAGGGAATATAAAACAGCGATTTTACAGAGTGATCAATGTGATAAAGCGCACGGGTAAAGTGAGCGGTGTTGTCGGTATAGAATTTCAATCCGTGAAAATGAAAAAAAATAACAGGTAATTTTTGCTTTGTCTTCCTATCCGTCAGTTCTATAGAATTCCCGGATTTACTGAATGTATATTGTTGAACATTCCATGGCGCAATCCCTCCACCCCGATGTTGCAGAACATGTGTCTGTGGAAATCGGGTTGGCCAGTCATCCAGATATTTCTGGTCTCCAAACTTATTGTCTTCAAGGTAAGCATGACACCATTCAATGCAACGGTCTCTCCACCATGTCAATGCACCCAGACCATGTTCATTGTTTTTGAAACAAACAAATTGAACGCAATAACGGCCATTTTCCTTTGCTGTGTCGTATTCCCGTGTGAAATAGTGATCTGTAATGAGGATCGATTTCTCCTTCATCTCTTCAAATAATACGATCGGGTTGGCATAAAAGAAAATGTCGGAATCCACATATGTGCAGGACGCCAGGTTGTAAGTTTTGATGCAATAAAGAATGATCGAAGGTGTACAGGTCCAGCAATACTCTGCTTTAGTTCGGGTTGGCTTTACCGCCAGGAGCGCCGGGTCTTCAAACTGATCAAGGGATATTACTGTCTGGTGCGGCAAAGCAAGGTCTGTCAAAAATTTGTAGGAATTATCATCGAAACTCACAATATATAAATGAAATTCCGGACAGTTGTCTACCAGTGATTGATAGAGAGCCAGCCCCCTGGACATATAATTCGAATCATAAAGAGTGCAAAAGTTAATCATGGGAATCTCTGAATATTTTCTTAATCTGCCTTTTGACTATTCTGAAGGGTGTTTTCTTTTTTTCTTTCATCAGGAGATTCCAAACGAATTTCCGACATTCAGAAAACAAGTCGTCCTTGTATCTTGAAAGGGCGGCGTCCATTAACTCCAAAGCAAATCCATATTGTTTATCAAGCACAGAAAAAATATACAGGAGAAGAAAGTCTCGCTCCGATTTGAGTGGTGGTTCTTTCAAATAATATAGTTCTGCCCACCCAGGCGATTTTCGAATCACACGCTTTCCATAGAATGCACCAATTTCTTTTGCATAATCCGAACGTAGTCTTTGAGTGCCTTTCACATCCATTCTCGATAACCAAAAACCTTTGTCATGCATTACCTGCATCACATCATATAGTTTGTCCTCGCCTTCGTAGGCGTCCAGTATCCCTGGCTCAAATTCTGCACATAGAACATTATCCCGCAATTCACTTGTCAGGCTGTTGAACAGTCTTAGGTCAGTGCCCTGCGTATCAGTTTTGAACCAATCTATATAGTTCAGATCGAGTTGCGCTAAGGCGGATGTTAAAGTAACAACCGGTAGTTTGGCAACCCTGGTAATTTTAAAAAGTTCACTAAAACTCCAGGGTGCAAGTTTCTGGCCGGCTGGTTTGAGTAAGCTCGAACAAAATGGTGAATCAGTAAGATAGAAGTCGCTTTCTGTTCTTTCATCGGCTACTACTATACGATTGAAGGAGATCAGCCGCTTATAGGTTTTATTGGTGTCTTCAGAAATCCTGAATTCCCTGTCATCTGCGTCAAATGCTATACAAACTGAGTAAGATGCAATCTCTTTCCATTTAGCGTTGATTTCCCCTGAAGCTCCAATATCAATTAAAACTGGTGGCTTGTTCTCAAAGTAAACTGACTCCAAGACTTTTTGGATAATTTTCATTTTCTTTTTTTCGTTTCAGCGAAAAGTCCACGATATCTGATTTTCGTGCCATCTACGTAGATATATGACTCGTTATCGTATTCTGCGATCAAATTATACTTTTCTTCGATGATGTGTTTTATTTTTTTGTACGTCAATAGCCATGCTGGCATCGTTGCCGGGTAGATAGAAGGTGGCACCCGTTGGATGACCAGCCTGTCTTTGTCTTTGATATTGTATGGCGTATTATCAATGACGACGAAACGAAAACCACCTTCCAGTAACCGGGATAACATTTCGTATGGCTTCTGAAGATAAGGAAGTGTACATGAAATTAAAAGGATGTCAGCCTGCGCCCCCGTCTGTAAATATTCCTCCAGGGTATAGAAAAATTTTAACCTTTCATCCTGAAATGTAGATTTACCTTCCCTGACAAAAAGTGGTTGTTCTATCACATTCCAGGTTACTTCCGGCAGTTTATCAAGAATTGTTTTGTTTTGAAAGTAGGTACTGCCTAAGGATCCGCCGAAGTCTACGACATTGAGTTTTCCGCCATTTACTGCGGCTGCGAGTAACAGGGATGAAAGAAGAGGGTAGGAGTATTCTATTGTGTCAAAAAGAACTGAATCCCGTTCAAAAGCCGCTTTACCATCTTTAACCTGGAGAATTGCATTTTTTACTTTTTCTAGAATCTGCTCGGAATCATAACCAGACGATAAAGAAGACGCTTCTTCCCAAGTTAAATAATTTCCCTTCCATTGATCCACTTTCATTTTTCTCAAAATGCTAATGATAAGGGGTGGTATAAATTCTTTTATCGCTGTGTTCATTTTGTGATATTCATTTATTAAGCTTCCAAAAAGTCAGGGCATCATACAGTTTCAAAGACAAAAATGAAATTCAAGGTGGAAATCCTAAAGTTTGATATTAAGAGTCCCTATGCTTCTCCAACAAATCGGGGTAGGAATGATGGTGCTCAGAGTGACTTATTAATGGTGCTAATCGTGCTTACTGAACCAAACATCGCCTGAATCGGTATACCTGTTTTCTCAGTCATGTAACCTCGTATCTACTGAGAGCTCCTTGATAAAAGCGGCCAGCAAACCTAAGAGAAGACCGATCAGCACCCCCAGAATGATCGTTGATTTCAAGCTCAGCATATATGTAGAAACAGGAGGCTTCAATCCGTCAATGAGGGTTACTGATTTATTTCTCGTGTTTAACCAATTTGTAATAAATTGTTTCTGAACCATAAGCTCATTGGAATGCTGATATATCTTGGCCGGGTCGAATGAATTAATGAAATAAGTCGAATTGATTTTTGAGTTTCCCAGGAACTCATTGTAGTTTCTTTTCAAAGTGTCAAGTTGGTTCAACTCTCTGTCTATGAACTTCAAATGATCAATATACGCTGCCTCCTGGGAACGTTTAGTAGCGAACGAATAAGGATTGGAATTGAGATAGGTTAACATTCCTCTTTCCAGGGAATCGTGGAGAACATCATTTGCCAGGAAAAACACAATCTTAATAGGCAGGTTAAGCACCTTTGAAGTATCACTTTCGAGCGGTTTTTCATCAATTCCCACTGCTTCGATTCTTATGATATTTGCGACACCACTTTCCGGCATTTTAAGTTCGGTCGCCAATCGTGCAGTTGATCGTGAGAGGGCAAGAGAACTAAGATTCTTAATTAATTCGCCATAGGCTTTTTTCGACAGGTCACTGTATTGAATCAACATTCCGGCTTCATAAGATCTTGGAGCCAGGTAGTATGATAAGCCGGCGGCCAGCGCTCCGATCAAAAGAAACGAGATCACAATCAGCACATTGTGTCGTACTGACCTGCCAATAAAAGTAAACGATTTATAAATTACCCGAGCGAACCCCGAAACAGCAACTTTGATGCTGTGCAAAGAAATGTCATCATTGGATTGGATTTGATTCTCAGGCATAATGTGGTGAGAAAATTACTTGAAGGTTTTGAAAATTGGCTGTAAAAATAACAAACTTGTTGATATAAAAGGCGCTGTCCACGGGGAATTTTGGCGTTTTATCTTTAGGGCTCCGGTTCCAATATTTTCGGACTCCCGGTAATTTTTCAAACTACATCTGCATTTTAAGGAAATAGGTAGTTACCCCTACAAAATAATTCGGTGAGATGCAACGTTCTAAGGTCGCCTTTTGTCATTTACCAATCAAACTTATGAAAAGCAAATAGTTAGTCTTAAAAACCTGATCGTGTTAAATGTGCCATCTGCCATCGTCGCTGAAAAAACGGTTGTAGGTTAGTGTTAGGACGTTAATTTTTGCGTTTTAAACCCGAAGTCCGATTTCTAAAGTATGTTACTATTACTATGAAAAATTTAATTGAGACTGTTCAGTTAGAAAATGCGGTGGTTTCTGCCCCTGTCAGACAATACGTAGACAGCAAAAAACGATTTTACATCCAGAAAAGGTTATTCGACATTTTTGTTTCACTTTTTGTGAGTGTATTTATTTTAAGTTGGTTATTCCCTTTGATCGCTTTACTGATTTGCCTGGAATCGCGCGGCCCGGTCTTATTTATTCAACGCCGCGTAGGCATGGGTGGCAGAACTTTTAAATGTCTGAAATTCCGGACAATGGTAATGAACAACGAAGCAAATTCCAGGCAAGCCCAGGTTAATGATCGTCGTATCACAAGGATTGGTCACTTTTTACGGGTTTCAAACCTGGATGAATTTCCGCAATTTTTCAATGTTCTTGCAGGGCAAATGAGCGTGGTTGGTCCCCGTCCGCATATGCATGCTGATTGTACAAGGTTTTCATCAGTTGTAGCCGGGTATAAATTCCGGAATATGGTAAAACCAGGTATTACAGGCCTCGCTCAGGTGAAAGGTTACCGGGGCCCGACAAGAGATTTTGCAAGTGTTTTTCACCGTTACCAGTTTGATGCTTTTTATATCCGTAATGCCAACTTCGGGCTTGATATGAGGATTATCAGGAAAACGGCCGGACAAACCGTTATTGCGTTGGTTAATAAATTAGGTGGTAACTCACGGCCTGTCCTTTCAGGTAATCGCAGATGGGTGATGGCCATCAGGAGTCTGCTGAGCTAGAAACTACATCCTCGCATCCGCCAGCCTTCTTTATAAGCTGTACAGCCTGTTTTATTCACCTGTATTCACCTGGAAGAATAATCCAGTCCCGGATTGGAGCAAAGAACCTCAGGCAGGATATGGAAACGGTATCTCTTTTCGCCGGAGAGCCGTTGCTATGAAGGCCGGTTCATCATTGCTTGCAGTTTTCTTCTGATTCGATACATCAGGCCAGGTGAAGTAGTCAGCTTATGGAATTTTTTAAATTCCACGTAGGCTTGCTCATCTTGTTTGACCTCTTTTCTTTCCACCGTGATCCGATCTTTCGAAAGCTCCACGTCAAGCAAGCTGTTGAAACCCGTATTGGTGCCTGTACCGTCTCCTCCTGCATGGTAAACGAGGGATTTTCCCGGGTAAAGAGTATACCTGTCGTTTAAAAATGCCGATGCATACCACCTTACCGCCCAGGAAGTATTTTTGCCTTCGATCTGATCTTTTAACATTTGCGTAAACGGGAATGTACCTCCGAAATCAAACTCATCTGTTTTCTTTTCTGCAATTAGTCTGTCAAGCAATACTTGTCCATCGGATTCGAACTCTTTCCAACTGCGCTGCCATGTTGCCCATCCGAGACAGTCTGCTCCTTTAATAAAGAAGGTTTCCGGAAGCGTTCGACTAACCGGATAGGTATATCCATGAATGCTGATTACCTGTTGCTCATTTTCGTATATCCGCAGACCATCATTCATGAAATCCAGGAAATATGGAGATACTACCAAATCGTCCTCAATGACTATCGCACTTTGTGCCGTTTGCAATATCTGCGACACCCCTGAAATAATATTTCGTCCCAAACCATAGTTCGTCTCTCTTTCTATAATTATTACCTTTCTGAATCCGGTTATAGTATGCAGATAAGCTCTGACGGATAGAACGGCAGGCACGGCTTCGGGTATTTTCGCAGCATCGGAAAACACTAATAAATCAGTTTGTTTGGCAAGCGTATTTGCTTTTAACGCTTCGACTGTATTTCTTGTATGTTTCAGCCTGTTGTACGTGAACAACAAAATAGGCGCAGGTGTCATTGCTGTATATTTTGGAAAACTGTGGTCTGGGAACAGCAGCCAATAAAGGGCAATGGACAGACCACGAATAAGTTGGAGAACACTTTACCTTTCCGTTCAATTACAGGGACAAGTAGAAAATAGCTAATTATTTGCGCGTGAGACATGAAAAGGTTTTTCAAATATTGGTTAGCGAATGCGATGCTATAATCCTTTTTACAAGGAAATAATAAATCAATAAATAAGCTAAATTAGACACTAATGCCGCCGAGGCAGCGCCGTAAATACCCCAGGTTGGAACTAATAATAAGCTTGCTCCCAAACTGATCAAACAAACTATAATTCCCGCGAGCGAAACTAAATATGTTTTTTGAAAATAAACCAGGTAGTTGATTAAAAACGGCGACAAGGAAGAAAATATCTGTGTAGCCAGCAATATCGGAAGAATCCGGAGAACAAGAGAATACTTGCCTGGAATTACATCTAATACAAGGAGAAGGTAAAACAAAACGTAGATGGCTACAGACAAACCTGTGAAGACAATCAGGAGTTGCTTCACAAGTTTTTTTGTTTTCAGGATATTTATCTCCAGGTTTTTTTCTTTCAGAAATAATGGTAACCATGCGTTTTGAATTGACCCGACTACCACCGTAAGGATACTTGCAAAAGACACCGCCAGGTAATAATTGGAAAGTTCAGTAAACCCACCAAACTTCTCAAGAAAGAATTTATCACTGAAATTTATTACGATGCCCAATAATGCTGAGAGCATAATCGGCCAGCCCATAGCCAGCGCCTGGGTTGAGATTGCCTTTTTGAACACCGGTTTCATCTCTTTTACCAGGAAAGCGAGAAATACGGCAAACAGAAGTAGTTCGACAAAGTAGGTAAGCTTTAAACGAATGTCAACGATGTCCCCGGCTGTAAAATATAAGCCCGGAAGAACTACCAGGTTTACCAGAATAATCCTTGCGAGGTTGTATTTTTTAACTGTGGCAATTTTTTCCGTGGAAAAAAAATAGTTGGTTAACATAAACGAAAAGATGGTTATACACAGCGCAATCAGTATTGTGAAACGGTATTTTTCATAGTCGAATTGATTTTTGAAAAGAAGATCTATCAGCAGGTAGTCAATTCTAAAAGCGTACAATGGAACGAGCACCGCTAACAGAAGTAGCACCAGCGTAGCGTATACGGAAAACAACAACTCTCCCTTGTCAGCGGTGTTGGTAGAACTATGGTAGAGCTTTGCTATTGGCATGTACAAGCCGAAATTCAAAACCAGGGAAAAAGTCGCCAATATCGAAAGTATATAATTGTACATGCCGTACTCTTCCTGATTCATAAGTCTCAGGAATACGGGAATTAATAGAAACCCGGAAAGCTTAACCAGCATATCGATTGCCAGAACGGACGATAGCCTATGCAGAAATACATTATTCTGATACTGAATTTTGACTGATCTTAAAAGGGTGCCCAGTATTTGGTTCATTAAACTCAATAGAATTACACTTTATTAGAGCATCAACAGATATTCGAAAAGTGCATTATCTGAACCTTTCTGTAACTTCCATTTGATTATGGATTAGAACTGCGAAGCTATGTGAACTCTAATATTGCCCGAAAAAAACTTCCGTTGAGTGAGGAAAACGATCTTTTAGTATCATAATTGTACGGTTATAGACTTTATACTAAAGTTGAGAAAATCTATCCTGACCAGTTTTCGCGGTCAAGTGTGCGGTATTGGATAGCCTCAGCCAGATGCTCAGGTTTGATGGAATTATGGCCAGCAAGATCGGCGATCGTCCTGGAAACTTTTAAAATCCGGTCATAAGCCCTTGCTGAGAGATTGAATTTCGCCATGGCAGATTTGATGAGTCCAGCGCAAGTGGTATCCAGAACACAAACCTCTCTTAGGGTCCTGGAGCTCATTTGTGCATTACAGTGTATGCCTGGTGAGTCTGCAAATCTGTCGGTTTGAATCTGGCGGGCCATGATCACCCGCCGTCGCATCTCCTGGGACGACTCACCTTTTACGCCTGGCCACAACTCCGAAAAGGCGACAGGCGTAACTTCAACATGAAGATCAATGCGGTCAAGCAGGGGGCCGGAAATTTTATTGAGGTATCGCTGAACAGCACCCGGGGGACAACTGCAAGTTTTTTCCGGGTGATTATAAAACCCGCACTGGCATGGATTCATCGATGCGATCAACATAAAGCTGGCGGGGAAATTAACCGTAATGCCCGCCCTTGAGATCGTCACCCTGCGTTCTTCTATCGGTTGTCGCATCACTTCAAGCACGCTTCTTTTGAACTCTGGCAATTCATCCAGGAACAATACACCGTTATGTGCAAGCGATATCTCACCGGGCTGGGGAATTGCACCTCCTCCAACTAATGCGATATCGCTGATTGTATGGTGTGGGGCCCGGAATGGACGCCTTGCAATCAATGTCGCATTCACCGGCAACTTACCCGCTACCGAATGGATCTTCGTTGTTTCCAGTGCCTCCCTCAGCGTGAGTGGTGGCAGTATGGTCGGAAGTCTCCTGGCCAGCATTGTTTTTCCTGCACCCGGCGGGCCGATCAGGATCGCATTGTGCCCGCCGGCGGCCGCTATTTCCAAAGACCGTTTTATATTCTCCTGGCCCCTCACATCAGCAAAATCAGCATCGAACTCATATTGTGAATGAAGAAACGTCTCCCGCGGATCAACAAGTACAGGTTGCAAAGATTCAGGCTCGGCGAAAAACCTGATCACCTGTTCGATATGAGACACACCGTAAACCGAAAGTTTTGTGACCATAGCCGCTTCCCGGCTATTTTGCTGGGGCAATATCAACCCTTTAAATCCTTCTTTGGCTGAAGTGATCGCAATGGGCAATGCTCCTTTAATAGGTTTGATCGCTCCATCAAGGTTCAGTTCTCCCATGATAACGAAATCCTTTAATCGCTCAGGATTTTTTATCTGGTTCGAGGCAGCAAGCGTTCCCATCGCAATAGCGAGATCAAACGCGGAACCACTTTTCTTTATGTCCGCTGGTGCGAGACTTATCACGAGTTTGGTCCGGGGCATCCGGTAGCCGTTACATTTTATGGCGCTTTCAACCCGGCGTATACTTTCCCGGACTGCATTGTCGGCCAACCCTACAATGAAAACGTGGGCACCGTCAAGCACGTTCACTTCAATGGTTATTGTGATCGCCTCAACCCCGTACACAGCGGATCCGAAAGTTTTTACAAGCATTTAAATTGCCGGTTAATTTGTGACCGGCAGTTTATGAATTTTTATCAGCCCCGGCAAAGTGTAAACACGACGAATCAGAAGATTAAAAGCATTGTTAGGAGATCTCAACGTTTTGATGCAGTTGTTGCCCCTTCGTACAGGAGCCGGACATTTCTATCAATAAGCAGGTTTGCAGGTTCAAAGTCAATGGGGATATCTGCAATCGTAGATTTTTTTGTCACCTTCAGATCTATATCTTTCGTAAAATTTGATCCGGCTTTACCAACGGCTGTCAGTTGCAGGGGAAAGTTGAATAGTGTTGGTTGTTGCTGGACGATCGTCACAGTAATCGTTTTTTTTTGTGAGTTGAACTGGTAGCTGACATCAAGTTGTGGTTGTCCGGCAACATAAAGCCATTGGTAGAAAAACTGTTTCAGATCCTTTCCGGAAACGGCTTCCATGATCTTCTGAAAGTCTGATGTAACCGCATTTTTGCCCGCGTAACTTTTATAATATAATTGAATGCCTTTCCAGAAAGCTTCATCACCCGTTTCCTGTCTTAACATATGCAATACCCAGCTTGCCTTCTGGTATGAGTTCGGGTTTAATAGTTCCATAAACGATTTCACCGAAGAATCGACAACGGGCTGCAATTTCTTTCCGGTAAAGTCTTTGACTTCCTGCCTGTCCCCGGCCAGTAAAGAATTTGCTGAGTTAACACCATATTTCTTCTCCATGTAATACATAGTCATATAAGTAGCGAATCCTTCGCTTAGCCATAGGTGTGAGTAATCGGCTTCAGTCGCCATGTCTCCGAACCATTGGTGGGCAATTTCATGCACTATGGTTGACTCACCTGTTCTTTGCCCGGTAATCATCTGTTCAGCATAAAAGATAGCGCCTGCATTTTCCAATCCACCAAAAGTTGTTTTTGATTGAACATTTGCCAGCTTGCGAAACGGAAACGGGGCTATGAGTCCCTCAAAAAAGGGGATGATTTCTTTTGCCAGGGCAAAATCATGGAATCCACTGGCACGGTCTTCCGGATATACCCAGGATGAGATGTCTACAGCCCCTGTACTGTCGAGGTGATTGACGGCAAAGTCAGCTATCCCTACGGCCATTACTTTGGTAGGAAGAGGAATTGCTTCTTTCCAGTGCGTAAGTTTGTTTTGTGCATCGATATTTGTTTCTTCGATCAGCAGACCATTTGCGATCACCTGGTAATGGGTGGGTGCTGTGATCTTAAATTCAACAGCGGCTTTATCAGAGGGGTGATCAACACAAACAAGCCAATGCCTTGCACGATCGGGCCAGTTGTCCGCAAAAAAACTGCGTTTGCCATATTTCGTTTTAGAGATGATAAGTCCGTCTGCGGGTATACCGGTGTACGAGACTACGATGTTTTTGTTGCCTATGTTTTGATCTTCGAGTGTAATAATTAGTTTACTGCCTTCATGAGAGAAGGGAAGTGGTTTTTTATTTGACCAGATTCCCAGCACCTTCATTCCTTTACCTTTACGATCAATGGAAACGAGATCAAGGCTGACTGATTGAGTTGACTTCAGCAAGTTGAGGTGTATGTTAGCTAAACATTTAATGGAATCATTGACATCATTAACCGATACTTGATATTCATATCTATGGACATCAAATGAAGCACCAGGTTTTTGCCCGGACAGGCATTGATGTGCTAACAGTAAGCAGATCATCAGAAGTTTATTCATAGATCAAAATTTACAAAGAATATTTCGAGGTTTATTCAAAATCATGCTCCGAAACCATCTCCACGGATTGCCAATCACCACGGACAGGATTACAGAAATGAAGGGGAGGCTGGATACTCTGAAGAACAAGTTCGATAACTATAAGGTGAGCTGGCGAGGTGGGCAACTGCGCTTATATTGTCAACACACAATATATGGTCCTTGTGATGTTCCGGCCGGTATACGGACTTACTCACCATCTTCCAGCCTTTATTGGGGAATGCTCAAACATGATTATTGGGGAGAGTATTGATGAGAGGAACTAAATTGTTGAATAAGTGAATTTTCTGCCGACTTAGGCTCCTTAACATTTTACTGGAAAATTATTTCATGTAGTTTATCTTTCTTACAACCCCTCCAACAGCTCTACCACCTTCTCCCGTTTCAAAATCAGATAACCCAACCTGTCGTTGCTCACACCATCTTTAAGCTGGTAGCTGAAAGAAAGTTGATCTTCGAGAACCTCGGTTTCAAAGTACTTCATCGAGATATTCGGATATTGTTTCAGTTCTTGACCAATTTCATATAGATGGGTCGACAAAATAAAGATGGAGCTTTTGATTTTGATCAGACCCTTCACAACTGTGGATGAACATTTCATGGCATCCTGCACATTGGTACCTTTGAATAGTTCATCGATCAGCACCAGCCATTTGCCCTTATCCTTTATTTTGAGGATTGTTTTCCTGATCCGTTGTACTTCATTAAAAAAGTAGCTTTCTCCTTTAACAATGTTGTCAACCACGTTGATGTTGCTTAACAGTCCGTCAAACATGGTTAATCGCATACTGGAGGCAGGGACGCCCATGCCGATATGGGCAAGAAACACCGTGGTGCCGACCGCCTTGATGAAAGTGCTCTTGCCAGCCATATTGGCGCCGGTCAGAAACAAAAAGTTCGTTTCCTTGCTGAAGTTTACATCATATGGTACAGCACCCGGAACAAGGATATGAAATAAATTCCTGGCCTCAATCAGAGGTTGAGGCTGGTCAACAAATTCCGGGAAGTTAAGATGATGAACCTCCATAGCGGTTGCCATAGAAAACCAGGCATCCAGCCTCCCGTAAATACTGATCAGTTCGAAGCTGAAATTCTTGTATTTCTGATGCAGATAACCACCATATTGAACCGTTTCCTTCCAGGAAAGCTTTACCATGGGATCACGGGCGGCGAGCTGCTGAATAATGGGTCGGTTAATGAGTTCGCCGGCTCTGTCCAGGTATTGTTTTAGTGTGTGGGGAACATCACCAGTATTCAATAAGGCGATCAGCTGTTTCAACCCCCGAAAAAAGTCTGCAAAATGGGTTACAGAAAATCGAACCAGGGAAAAATCAGGTCCATGGAGGAGTTTGTAGGAAGCCGCATCCATCATACTGCTTCCCGGAATGGAATCAATATTACTGTCATAAAAACGGGCCATCACCATAACTGTACCATTTGAAATACCTGTTGGCCAGTCTTTTATTTTTGAACGAATTGACCTTATAATATCCTGGGTTTCCCGGATACTTTTGAGATCACTGAACGGATGTTTGAAAAATTTCAACAGCCATTCCTTACCATCAACAGTACGGGTGAAATTCAGTTTGTGAAATACAGAATATTCTTCTTCGTGCTGAAAAAGGGAAAGGTCATTGTAAGTTATATTGTCTAATTCCATGCATTCATATTATCAAAAATCATTCAAATTCAAAGCCAGCGTATTTTGCCAGATTGCGGTGATTGTACCTCTTTATGCTGATGGCGAAATTATCGGTAAGTGTGCCAACATTTTTTGATATGCTCTTTAGTGCTGGTTCCAAACCGGTAAGTCCGTTTACAAAATCTTTCGGCTTCCTCACTTAACCCAGTTCGCTCAACGGTTAAATGTCAATCTTTGACCCTTCTGAGATTCATCCCAGCTACCTTTTCCATACACCAGTCTGCCATTAACAAAAGTATGGGTAATTGCCGCCTGCAAGGTCATCCCTTCGAGAGGGCTCCAACCACATTTATATAATATGTTATCTTTCTGAACAGTTGTTTTTGCATTAAGATCTGCAATAACAAGATCCGCCTTATATCCCTCCCGGATATAGCCCCGGTCTGCAATCTGGAAACAAGTGGCCACCGCATGGCTCATCTTTTCAACCACTTTTTCAATGGATATTTTTCCAAGTGAAACATAGTTAAGCATCATTAATACTGAATGCTGTACTAAGGGTAGACCCGCATGCGCATGTTCATAGTTTCCTGATTTTTCATCGACGGTATGCGGTGCATGATCCGTGGCTATTACATCAAGCCGGTCATCAAGCAAAGCTTTCCAGAGCGCTTCGCGGTTAGCAGGCGCCTTTATTGCCGGGTTACATTTTATCCTGTTTCCAAGTGTTGCGTAATCGTCACTGGTAAAATGCAGGTGATGCACACAAACTTCTGCCGTAATTCTTTTTTGCTCAAGAGGTAGCATATTCGAGAACAGCTGTAGTTCTTTCTCAGTGCTTATATGAAGGATGTGCAGCCTGGAATTATTTTTCTTTGCGAACTGTATAGCCGTCAATGAAGATTCAAAACAGGCATTTTCATCTCTTATCAGCGGATGATCCGCAGGTTCGAGTACCGGCTTCGAGGCCCTGATCCTCTCAAGATTAGTTTTGATGATTTTTTCATCCTCGCAATGTGTTGCGATCAAGACTTCGGAATCTCGGAATAACCTTTCGAGGCTTAGATAGTTGTCAACCAACAGGCCGCCGGTTGATGATCCCATAAAAATTTTGATACCGGCCACCCGATCCTTTTTCTCATTCGTTTTCAGCGCTTCTTCGGTGTTGTCATTGGAGGTGCCCATAAAGAAGGAATAATTTGCAAGCGATGAGTTCCGTGCAATCTCGTATTTCTGCTCCAGCAGTTCCTGGGTAAACACCGGCGGCACAGTATTAGGCATCTCCATAAAGGAGGTTACACCCCCGGCCACGGCGGCTCTTGATTCTGTGTAAATAGTTGCTTTATGCGTTAAGCCGGGCTCGCGAAAATGCACCTGGTCGTCAATAGCGCCGGGGAGCAAATGCAATGAGGTCCCATCGATCTCCGTAACCTGGTATGGAACCTGCAATGCAGAACCGATTTTTTCTATGCGTTCGTTTTTTATCAGCAAATCTCCCGGTGTGGATTTGCCTTCATTAACTATCGTGATATTCTTAATCAGGTAATTTTGCATAACTTGAAAATTATATGACTGGCTCAATATTTGACATCTCAGAAGCACAGTCAGTTTGTCGTCGCCTATTTGTATTGTCAGGCCTAACACGCCTGTGATCTATAATATCAGAACTTAATATGTTGGTCTCCGTTAAATTTTGGTGCTTAAGTTTGATTGCAGGCCTGGATCACAGATATACGTTTTGAACAAGACACCGGATCAATGTTCGATTGTTACCGAAAACTTTAATACGATTACAATAGTATTGTAAATTAACTACGCACAATAAAGTATGATGCAATTTATTTCAAAATCGCTTGCCAGTTTTGCTATTTTAATCCTACCACTAGTTACACTTTCCCAGTCAACCTATCTGCCGCAGGGACATAAGCACCAACAGTTCCTGAACCGCATGGAAATCAAAATGCAGAGGAACCC
Source organism: Flavitalea antarctica (assembly GCF_054461535.1). NCBI lineage: Bacteria > Pseudomonadati > Bacteroidota > Chitinophagia > Chitinophagales > Chitinophagaceae > Flavitalea > Flavitalea antarctica. The sequence goes on along the minus strand of NZ_JBTLQG010000046.1, from coordinate 11,855 downwards.
TGATTTTAATGTAACGACAGTGAAGCCCTTTAGCCGGGAGCTGGCGGTGAAGGCAGTGGAGGCCGCTGATTCGCTTGAAAAAGCCGGGTCTTTGCCGTTGTCGGGGGTAGATAAACATAATCTCCGTAGTTTCCTGATGAACAATTCCGAATGGGTGACCGGTGACACTGCTGATTTTTATAGCAGGCGTTCGCTCTGGAACACGTTTTATAAAACAAAGGCGCATTTACTGGAAGTTGATGAAAAAGATTTCTTCCTCGCGGTTAACCCGGTTTTCCAGGGACAAATTTCTTCAGAGAGCGATAACAACGGCGATGCAATCTTCCTGAACACAAAGGGTGTTACGCTGCGGGGATTAATTGCGGACCGGATTGGTTTCTCAGCATACATTACCGATAACCAGGAAAGGGCGCCGACATTTGTACAGAATCGCGTAAACCAATTCCTCGCGGTTCCCGGGGCAGGTTTTTACAAACCCTTTAAAACTACGGCCACTGATTATATTGATGCGCGCGGATCAATCAACTTCGGTGTGACCAAATATATAGATGTTCAGTTTGGCTACGATAAGAATTACATCGGTAATGGATACAGGAGCTTATTTCTTAGTGATTTCGCGAACAACAACCTTTTCCTGAAACTGAATACGCGTATCTGGAAAATTAACTACCAGAATATTTTTATGGAACTCACCCCACAGTTTAAGAATGCTGCGGGTACTTCCAACCTTTTGCTGGATAAAAAATATAGCGCCATGCATCACCTGAGCGTCAACGTTACCAAGTGGCTCAACGTAGGTCTGTTTGATGCGGTTATCTTTGGACGGGAAAATCATTTCGAATTTTCTTACCTGAATCCAATTATGTTTTTGCGAGCCGCTGAACAACAAAACGGTTCAGCAGATAATGCCATCCTTGGTTTTGATTTCAAGGCAAATGTTGCCAAACGTTTCCAGTTTTACGGGCAGTTTATGCTGGATGAATTCTATCTTAAAGAAATCAAGGCAGGAAATGGCTGGTGGGGCAATAAGTTCGGCGTCCAGTTAGGATCGAAATATATAGATGCCTTTGGCGCAAAAAACCTGGATCTCCAGGGTGAAATAAATATTGTCCGGCCTTTCAGCTATTCGCACTCTGATACCACCGCCAACTTCACACATTACAATCAGCCAATGACACATCCTCTCGGTGCAAACTTCCTGGAGGCGATCGGTATCATCCGTTATCAGCCACATCCTAAATGGCAAACTTCCGCCCGGCTTATTGTCTGGCGCCAGGGCCTGGACACCGGCAATAGCAATATCGGGGTGAATATCTTCAAAGTTAACACGACCCGCTCCGGTGATTATGGATATGAGCTGCCAAGTGGTGAGCCAATGAATGGTGTCAATTTTCAGTTCCTTGTATCTTATGAGATCAAGGAGAATATTTTCTTTGAAGCTTCGGCACTGGTAAGAAGTGCTAAGACCACTAATGTAAATACGCTCAACAATAATACATCGGTAATTACAGCAGGCGTCAGAATAAATATGTTCCGGAGAGAGTATGACTATTGATGCGGAGATTGACTTTTGATGCGAGCGTGTCTATTGATGCGGAGCATGTGTTTTGATGCGGAGCGAGTTTGTTGATGCAGAGCCTCTCTTTTGATGCGTACCACGTCTATAGATACAGAGCATGGCTCTCGATGCAGAGAACTACAACTGGTACGGCGCATAAAAACCGGCACGCAAAATACCTATCCTATTTGCTTATTTCGGCGTGGACAAACTCTTCTATTTCATCAAAAAGAGTACGGGTTCTTACCTTTCCTCTGCTCTGCGCCTCATATTTGTTAGTAAGCTCAAGAGCAAGTTTATACATTTCAACAGTTGCAGACTGATCCAGCGCTTCAGAAAAACCTTTAGGTTGTTTATCTTCCTCAAGGTCTCTGAGATAAACCAGCACTTCAACCACTTCAAAATGTGTCTTTTGCCAGGATTCAAATCCGTTTGGAAAATCAGGAATGCTCATAATGGCGAATTTTATTGAAGTTAATTCAAAACAATTATTTATAATGCGAGCCGTGATGCCAGGCGCAAGTAATTAAAAAGAATTAATCCGGGATACAATGACCTTTGCAATCAATAGGGAGCAATGTTAAACGGATAACGATGCCAGACACGCAACGATTCTAAGCACGCAACGATACTAAAGGGGTACCGATACTAAACCGGCAATAGTGCTGAATCATGAACGAAGCTCAACAAACAACAAAGCTGCACTAGTAACGAAGCTCAACAAACAACAAAGATAAATCCGGAACAAAGCTTAACAAGACACAAAGCTCAACCAGGAAGGAAGCCGGGTCATTAACGAAGCCGAACCGGTAACGAAGCTCTGGCTATAAACATGAAATGATGTGTAAACAGTTAATGTTATCCTTCAAAGATAAGGGAGAACAGGATCATCCTGGTATTCAGCTTATCTATAGTATTGGAGAATTTAAGGTTCGGATCGCGGCTATGGCTATTTGACAGGCCATGGCTGATCTTGATCTCAGGAGATAAAATAAAGACCGGGAAATAAAAATTAAAACCAATTCCTCCTTCAACGCCAAAATCATACTTATTTAACTTAACCAGGTCCTCTGCTTTGCGCGCAGTTGAATTTGAGGAAAGATCATATTCGAACTTCGCCCCACCAAACATATACACCCGGAAGTTACCAATGCGGTCCGACCTGAATTTCAGGTGAACCGGTAAACCAAGGAGGATAGATTCCACGCTTTTGGTCATGACGGCAGATTCTTCCTTTGCGGCGTCAGGATATTTAAGATTATAGGTGAGATTCTTATAGGAAAACAATAGTTGTGGAAAGATAGCACGTATCTCCAGCCTGCGTGAAAGGCGGTAAGTGTGTATGCCTGCAAGACCAAACCCACCCGCGTTTTGGGGATCCACTACCATCACGCTGTCACTTGCCAGGAAATTTGGATGATGCGTTATGTTAAACCTTGAACTGTTATAAATAAGTCCGATACCCAGATAATATTTTTTATCATCATGGTCAGGAAGATTCAGTTCATAGGTCTGGGAAAACAGGTTCGAAGTTGTGATCACCAGCAGGGCCGTGATCGCAACAATATTCAGGCTCGTCTTTTTGTTCCGCAATAAATAGTGCATATTCCTAAGCTCAGGCTTTTTAAAGTGGTTTCTGTAAATCCAACTTGTTGTAAAATGTGTAGAAATGTTTCGCCTTCGGGAAATGCTTTAACGGATGAATGTAAATATTTATATGCCTCTTTATTACTTGACAACCACTTACCGGCCCGGGGTGCAATCACGTTCATGTACATATTATACAATCCGCTGAACACCACCTGTTTAGGCTTCGAAAATTCAAGAATTACCATCTTTCCCCCAGGTTTCAGGACCCGGTACATTTCGCTCAGACCCTTCTCGAGATTTTCAAAATTCCGGACGCCAAAGGCTACGGTTATGGCATCAAACGAATCTGAACCCGCTTTTATTGCCTCACTATCGCCTGTCAGTAACTCTATGTGATTATTTAACAACTGCTTGGCGACTTTCTTCCGGCCGATCTCAAGCATACCCTCAGAAATGTCAATACCGGTGATATGATCCGGTTTAAGGTATTTATAGCTCATTATAGCCATATCAGCAGTGCCGGTAGCCACATCCAGCATTTTCTTCACACCCAGGGATTTTAGCTCACGGATGGCTCTTTTGCGCCAGAAAATATCGATACCCCCTGACAGAAACCGGTTCAGAAAGTCGTACCGGAAAGCTATCTGGTCGAACATGCTCGCAACCTGTTCTTTTTTGCTTTTTGCAGAGTTTTTGAAGGGAACGATGGTATCGTGACTGTACTTCGGCATGGGCAGCAAAGTTAAGATGGATAAAGTTTATCTTGCGACATTATGATAATTAAATCAGCAGAGTATGTGATCAGTAGCCCGGACCTCGCGGGATGCCCGACACCGGATAAGCCTGAATATGCATTTATCGGGAGATCTAATGTGGGAAAATCATCTCTGATTAACCTGCTTTGTGATAATCAAAAACTGGCCAAAACTTCGGGTACGCCCGGTAAAACACAGTTGATAAATCATTTCCTGATCAAATCGGTCAGTGAAAAGGACGTGAACAAACCAAATGTTGCATGGCAACCCTGGTACCTGGTTGATCTTCCGGGATACGGATTTGCGAAGGTTTCTATAAACGCCAGAAACAGGTGGGAGCAAATGATTGAACAATACCTGCGCAAACGTGAAAACCTGATAAATATATTCGTATTGATCGACGCCCGGCACGAACCTCAGCATGTGGATCTGGAATTTATAAACAAGTTGGGCAAATGGGAAGTTCCGTTTACGCTTGCCTTCACAAAAGCAGATAAGGAAACTCAAAAGGTGGTGAGCGCAAACATCAAAGCATTTCTAAATGAAATGCGCGGCACATGGCAGTTTTTGCCACAGCATTTTGTTACGAGTGCTGTTAAAAAACAGGGTAGGGATAAAATACTCGGCTTTATTGAAGAGTGTAATTCAAAAGTAAACGAAGAGGCGAGAAAGAAGACTCAATAGACCTTGAGCTCACATCAGTTTACCACCTTATTCGCACAACTGCTACTTGCAAAAGCTTCCGGTTTTGCTTTGAAAGCAAAGCCCATACCCAGTATGTAACCCATTGCTTCCTTTAATGCGTCATTGCTTTTGAAATGCGGATTGGTGTTGATGTCTGCATGTACTTCCATGTCTACATTATAAGTCGTAAACAGGCCGCACAGCTCATAAGCTATTTCAATGCTCTTTGCAACTTCTACCAGCATGCGTTCCTTAATACTGTAATTAAGCCTGGTCTTTTCGTTGTGAATGAACATGAAGCCACCATGGCCCTCGCGAAGAAAAACAATTACTGTAGCAAATTCGGTTTCTGCTCCCTTTACCTGTGAGTCGGTACCAATGCAGACTTTAAGATGAAATCCTTTGGCGGTTTCACGTTTGATAGCGTTTTCAACCGCTTCGATAATTGGGAGATCTATCGGATCCCCGTTAAATTTTCTCCATAACATACAACAATAGGTTTTCCGAATTTAACGAAAAACCTATTGATAAAAAAATCAGCCTTGAGATGTTTACAATATGGTAATAACGTTAATGCACATGATAGTACTGGTACAGGATCCTATTGTTTAACAATTTTGTAAGCTGAAATCTCATTTCCGTCCTGTAGCCTGAGAACAAGGAGACCCTTGCTAGCGGAGCTGACGTCAACTGAATTCGTCCCGTTTTTCAACATACCCTTGCGAACCACCCGGCCCGTTTCATCGACCAGCTGGAAGTTATAGTTGCCTCTGCTGTTTATGTTTAACGTAGCCGATACTATGCTGGATAAGATATCGATCTTCTTTTCATTAGTGATCTTCAAACTTTGGGCATTGGAATAATAAGCACGTTCATCAGACACAGTGATCACTTTTATCCTGTAGAAAGTCGCACTGTTGTCCAGTGGTTTCCATGAAAAGCTTCGCGCTTCAGGAGACAGCTCCGCGAGCGTAGAGAATCTTTTTCCGTCTTTTGAAATTTCAACGTTTACTTTTTTCACCGCTTCATCTGCCCTGTAGTTCCAATTAAGTATATGAAGTTCGTTGTCGATTTTTCCGGTAAGGTTAAGATGATGAATGGGCAATACACTGGCAATAAAACCGGCCAGGCCATAACTTCCGACACTTCCATAGTCTGAAAGGTTCTCATTGGCAACCCCATCCACAACAATATAATAAGTCCCTGCATTGAGGTTGGTATCAACCCCTGCGTTCAACAATTCACTGGGATTATATTTCCCAATGGTATCAGAGAAGGAGCTAAGCAGTCCTACTTTGATATCAACGTTGGCACCTTTGTTACCTGTACCAACATTTTGTGGTATGGCATTGATACGGAGATTTGTCGGACTGTTCAATGTGAACTTAAATACGTCGCGGTCATCATAGTTATTGATCATCCCGGCGGCCTGGAAATCAAGCGCGGTGAGGTTTATCTCACTCGCCGAATCATGTGAGTTGCCATGGTCGTCCAGCCTTAGTCCAAAGCCATTCAGCGGGCCCGCAATAACATTTATATCCTGTTGCAGAACATTGCATCCACGAGCATTCATCCCGGTGTGCCAGGTAGTCATATTGCGGCTGTAGCCGACGCCCATGATGGGTGCCCAGCCAATTTCTCCGGTTCCCTGCCCGGTCGAATATTCCGCCGTTTTCGTGCAGCTGGCGTTATATATGCTTTGATGGTACAGGCCAAGTGTGTGGCCCGCCTCATGTGATATCGCTTCAGAGATATTTTTTGGATCATAGCTGAGTGCGGCACTAAACACCCATGCCGGTGTGCCGTCACCCCATGAAAAGGACTTCGTGTATGAAGTTCCACCTGCACCCGGGTACCATCCGTTGGTTGTAGTAACGATGATCCGCATACGCTGCCGAAGGGGAGCTGCTGCGTACAAGGCCGAATCTGTTGTTATATTGATATTGAAAATTTTGTAATCTTCCGCTACCCTGGCAAAAACCTCCCTGATCGCATCCGGGGAGAGTCCCGAAGGTTGAGCATCAATAGGCCCATAAAAATTCCAGCCGGTCCCATTCACATATTCTCCGTCGAAATCAAGATAGATTGTGGCACTGGAATCCGAATAGCTATTCAGTAAAGGAACCTGAGCCAGTATCGGACAAGCCAGGAGCGCTGTAACAATTACTGAAAAGATCTTTTTCATAGGTAAGGGTTTAAATGCCTTTTGAATCTTCATCTATTCCGGGCAAAGGGCACTCGGCCAGGACAAACTTTTGAGCGTCTTTGGTGATTACCAGGCGATCATTATGATGGTCAATGACCAGCACATCGCCATTTCGCGGATTTAAGAAACGCCCAATCATCTTTTCTGATTTATCGGGATTGGTGATCAGCGATATGTTAAGTAGTGTGCCGGGAAAATTGGAAGAAAGGACATTTACACTCATTACATTTTGGTCTCTTTGAACCCTGGCGGAGACGGTGCCCCGAAAGGTTATGTTTCCGGTAAGTGAAATGCTGACCTGCTCATTTACTGAAGCTCCAAATAATTGTCGTATAACCGAAGCACTACATTCAAATTTTTCAGGTAATGCTGAAAAGATCAGGGGTTTTTCGGGGGTTAATGATTTCACCGGCGCTACCGTTTGGGCGGAAAGAGAAAAGGAAGCGGACTGCAAAATCAAAACCAGAAACAGGAGTTTCTGAATGGTTTTCATGGGACAATAATTTTTACTATAGGGTTTGGATACGCTGAACCGGAATCGGATTCTCCAGGTTACAGTGGTTGAACGGATAATTCCAACCTGTTATAAACGTTGATATTGCTCTGATATTTTATAACTGTTTGATAAAAATGTTGTTTCGTCCGCAAACACCCAAACTCTTACAGTTACAAAAAAAATGACCGTGATTAAACGGTCATCCGGTTCGGAAAACTGCAGATCGCAGTATCGTAATTTTACCTTTTTTCTTAATATTGGCCTGTACTTAACATCACGAGCGTACATGCTTCTAAAGGTTTTATGCCCTTTTGTTCAGCCATTTCGTAGAGTTCATCATTTTCCGCTCCCGGATTAAAAATGATGCGTTTTGGGTTAAGCCCTAATATATAATCATAGTATTGTTTCTGATTTTCTGCGCTCAGGTAAAGTGTGACCGTATCAACGTCGGGGTGTTCCTGTTTATCAGTTCCGATGGGAACATCAGCAACAACAGATTCTCTTTTGCCAATGGCGACAACGGGATGTCCATGTTTCCGAAGCCTGTTGATGGCAATAAAGCTATAACGTTGAGGATTTTTTGAAGCTCCGAGAACCAGCGTCTTTTTCTGTTCAGTGTTAGCCATAATCTTTTTCTTTTAAAACAAATCCAAACCGGAAGAGTTCATTTTTGCAATGTAGGTTAATAAGGAGCACCATGCGTTTGCCTGATAAGCATCCGGACAAGTTTCGGGAAAGGCCTGACACTTTTTATCAGGAGATTGCTCAACACGGGATTACCAAAAAAACCCTGGATAAGGCGTCCGGCAGCAAGCCTGTGTGAAAAGTTGCTTTCCCACTGTTGCGTATAATGGCTTTCCATCTCGAATCTGTCTATGCGCTTGCGCAGGAACAAATCTATTTCAGCAAATGCAAGTTTACCTGCATGAAGGGCCATACTCATTCCATTACCGCATAATGGGGCAATCAAACCAGCTGCATCCCCCAGTAATAATACATGATTTTCAACCTGGGTTTTTCTCGCGAATGAAACGCGGGATATGGTCAGCGGTCTTTCATATAAAAATGTTGCGTTGGTAAAAATGTCCTTCAGGAAGGGATTCTGCATAACTATGTTTCGTTCCATGGTGGCGATATCGTTACCGGATTTTCTGAGGTTACCTGCCCTGGTCAGGTAACAGAGACATGATTTATCCGCTTCTATCCTTGAGATTCCACAATAGCCATGATTAAAATTATGGAGGGCGATCTGGTCCGCAGGAGTATTATACCTGATATGATATTTTACTGCAAGAAAATCACTCAACTGGCTGTGATTATTAAGAGCGAAGTTGCGTTTCCACCTGATATCAATATTGCTTCTTTTTCCAAAACTTCCGGCGGAGACCAAAGACTTTGTAGTGAGCTTCGAGGTTTCAATCTCAAACTTATTATCCCTATAATCTATATTCAGTACTTTGGTATCCTGCATAACATGCACACCTTCTTTTACCGCGATTTTATACAGTAGATCATCGATGAGGTATCGGCTTATTCCAAAACCACCGAGTGGCAACTGGCTCTCTATAGTAAGGCCATCCGGTGAGCTGATCAACAAACGATTGATCATCGGGAGATTCATATCACTCAGCGGAATTCCAAGGTCCTCAAGATAGTTCCAGTTCTCAAAGCTGATATATTCGCCACAGACCCTATGAAACGGGTAGCGCTCTTTTTCGAAGAGCACAGTACTATGTCCGGCCCTCGCCGACTGGATCGCAAGAGATAACCCGGCAAGTCCCCCACCAATAACAGAAACATCGTATTCAGCTTTCATAGTCACAGAAATATTTCAATTTACAATAACTATAAGCCATCTGAACGCCCATTTCCACTTTATAGAAAAATTATCAATTCCCGCTGCCTGCAATAATCGCTCCCATTCATTCCTCCTGAAAGCTCTCAATACGGATAATGGTGCGTCGTTTTTTACAAGGTAACTCCTGGAAAAGATCATGGTCAATAATCGTATGCTATAAAACGCCAGGGGATGCCGGTGAAGATCATTGATGAAAAACCCGGCGATACTGTTGTCTTTTAGCCATATCAACTGAGCTGTCATTTGCTCATCGGTAAAGTGATGACAAAATAATGATGAGAAGATAATATCGGGTTTCCGGATAAATTTTGCTTTTTGATAATCACTGGTGATGTAAATGGATTTCCCAGCCGTTCCTGCAGGTTTTGCAGAGGCGATACAATCCGGGTTGATGTCTATCCCGATAAAACTTGCTTTGATATTCCGGCTACGACACCATTGATAAATTACCGCAAGGTTGTTTCCGTTGCCACACCCGATCTCGCATATAACCCATTCATAGTTATCCGGCATTGCCCTTTTCTTCATCAACTGCCTGACACCTTCGCACGTGATACTGTGACCACCCAGCATGCTGTTCACAGTGTTTAACTCTTCCATATTGCGGAGAATATCCCGGAAGGGAATATTTTCCTGGTCAAGTAATTCTTTCTGATAAGATCGTTTAGAAAAATCAGGCATCAATACGAAGCTACGAAGGTTTCCATCGTAAGACCAGGGCCGAATGCAGCACCGAAAACGGGTTGTTTTTGTGAGACCGACCCGGAATCACGGCTCAGGCGCATTTCTTTAAGAATTTCCTTTAACACGAACAGTATGGTGGGAGAGGACATATTGCCGAAATTTTCCATGGTCTGATAGCTAAACTTCAGGTCCTCTTTGGTAAGTCCCAGACATTTGCTCACTGCTTCGAGTATTCTTTTGCCACCGGGATGAATACACCAATTTGTAATTGTGTTGCGGTCAATACCGGTGCCGTTAAGAGCCCGGCTAACAAGCGGTTCAAAGTCTTGTTCAATGAGTTCGGGAATATATCCACTCAGGGTCATGAGAAATCCACTCGATGAAATTTCCCACGTCATATCTTTTTTGGCCCTGGGAATAATCTCAGAGTAAAAATGATCAAGATGTAAACCCGGTTCAGGAGCGTGATCACTCGTAACAAGTACTGCAGCACTTCCATCCCCGAACAGTAACGATGAAGCAACACTATCAATTCCGGAGTCCCGCTGAAAATGCAGGGTACAGAGTTCAGTGCATACAATCATAACCTTTGCTGCGGGTGAGGCGATACAAATATCATTAGCCATTTTAAGCGCATGGATGGCTGCATAACAGCCCATAAAATTCACGGAGGTGCGATAAATGGTTTTAGGCAGGTCCATTTGCTCCATGATCTGCAGATCAAGACCTGGCGCACTCATGCCGGTGCAGCTGACAGTGATCAGATGCGTGATTTTCCCTGGTTCGAGATAACCATCGAGGCAGTTGGATATCGCCTTAATTGAAACACCGGCAGCATGTTCATCATACCACTTCATTCTCAATTCTATGGATGGGAAAGGTTCCAGGTTTTCGCCCTGTGGAAAGAACTTCCAATCAGGTAAACTCAGTGAATAATCAGGAACAACTGAATAACGGGTTTTTATACCGGAATTATTGTATAAAAACCTGAGCTTTCTTTTATCAACGTCTCCAAATGCATAAACCATCTGCATGAAATTGAGAATTTCAGACTGGTCATGCTTATAGGCAGGATTTGCTGTTCCTATTGATAATATTTTACTCAAAAAATTTCCAAATTAACAATGTGAAAAAAGCCAGGTTTGTGCAAACAGAAGCGATGAGGTTCATTCGCATGGTATTGAAAAAATCTGCCTTCCGAACGTCCATCCACACTTTAGCTGCCCAGCTGAAGAAATATACGAGAACCGGGAGCATACAAGTTGCCAGAATCAAAAGTTTTTTTTGTTCATTCACCATGTAAAAATATTGTGCCAGAACACTCATTGCACCGACATATATAATGGCTGTGAAAACAAAAGTTCCGCGATATCCAAGTTTATTGCTGATTGTTTTTACACCATCTTTAAGGTCGGCCTGGTGTTGATAAATCTGCGTCAATGGATAAAACCCACCGATAAGCAGGCTGCTCGCCACTATAGGAAGGATTGGAACATTAAGTGTTTTCGAATGGCTTGATCCGTGATAGGTCATAAAAAAGACCATCGCACCCTGGAAAATGATAACAGTGAGATAGCCGGTAACCGGATATTTTTTTAGTCGTATACCACGGTAGCTATACGCTCTTGAAGCTAATATGTAAGCAAGCAGGCAGCTTGTAAACACCAGGCTGACGGACAAGGATGCCAGTAACGCGAGCGCATCCATGACCACGCTTACATGGTAAAGCTGCCTGGTGGGTTGCAACGGTTTTCTAATTCCGCCTACGCTTTCCTCGTCACGGTCCATGTACGAGTTGTAACCATTACTGGAAGGATAAACAAGCAGATGAAGCACCAGGAAGATGATCACAGCATCAGGTAAGTAAAGGTCAGGTACTTCGCCAATCGCAAAAAGATATACAGGCAATAAGAAAAGCGAGAAGTGAAACCGGAGCAATTGTATGGTTGATGCATGTATCAAGGCAATTCAAGTTATGGATTTAGACACAAAAAAGGCCAACCAAAATAATGGTTGACCTTATC
>NZ_JBTLQG010000045.1:0-38183 GCF_054461535.1 Flavitalea antarctica | reverse complement strand
AAAGTTCTGCATGCTTGTTGCCAAAAACTCTGTATTCTTATTTGCTAAAAACTGTGGATTACTAATTGCCGATTACATATGCCCTTGACAGTACCATACAAGTTACACTAAGGCTTTATCCGGACAATACATTTGAACTTGCAAATCTTGACAGCGTTAGAAGTTTCGGCAAAGGTAAGTGGGAGTACCACAGATGGGATATTGGAGAAGTGAAGTTGGCATTTGCTGACAGTAGCGAACTGTGGTTTCAGGTCGTAAACCATGACAATCGTAAGTATCTTCAGAACTCGTTTTGGACAGGTAGAAATCATAAATACATCAAGTTGATTCGAAAAGATACCATAGATTGACGTCAGACCAGAAGCAAATGCGGCCAGGAACGGGTTGCTGCACGGGAGTGTTGATAGCGGTGAATAGTTTTATGCTCACAGCGATAATGCTGGACATAGAACGGCAATGTCATGGATATCAGAGGATGAGTACGAGATCTATCTTAGAAAGTTGGCAACTTCATTTGCTCAATGATCGGGCCTGCCTATAACATGCATTGGCAAGGCGATTGTCCCTTCGCATTGAGATAGCGGAAAAAACGTCCGTTAACAAGGCACTTGATAAAAGGCCAGGTAAGCATCAGGTCAAACATGACACCACCGTCTTTCCGCCTTCGCCAATACTGGCAATTATATACCCTAAACATAAAACCTAATGAACAAGCAATTTATGCTCTTTATTTTACTGACGTCCCTGGTAGGCTACTCGTGTCGGAAAGCCAAATTGATACGGGATACTACGATTTCCAGTACACTGATGGGTTGTGTAGCAAATTGTCCATAAGTGAAGGAGGCGCCAAAGGATATCTACTTTATGAATACAACAACAAGAATTTGCTTGTGAAACGTACTAACTATCGCAGCGACAACACGATTTAATCCCACAGTTTTTATAAATATGATAACACAGGTAACATGATTGAAAAGACAGACTCTTCGAATAAAGTAGATTTTCGATACGTGTTTGCCTATAACGGCAGCAATAACCTCACCAGTATAACGGGTAATATACTATGGTCTAACCCAAAACAAAAAATGAAATATGAATGGCTATCCTTTGATAATTCAATAAATTTTATAAAAGCGGTGAACGGGTTGCCTCCGAGTTTCTTCTGGGACAACAATTACCATTCTTACTCATCCTCATCCCCCAATAACTTCATTGCTGTAAATTATTATGCCCCGGTTAACCAGGATCAATCTTTTGGCACGCCTTCCTTTAGCAACTATTCCTACGAGTCAAATGACGAAGGTTTGCCCACTAAGATGATGTATGGACCATGGCTTGTAACTTTTGAGTATGAAAAATACAAGTAAAACGGACATCACTGGTTTCAGGAATCGCGCAAGGTTCATCAGGCATGTCCCAGGTTCTCATTTGAAGGGCGTATACCGGCCGGAGACTATCAACTGGGATACAGAAGTTGTTGACTGCGGGGTTCCGCGCGGGGGAGCTATGATCATGAAACCTTTGCTCTTGCACTCATCGGCGAAAACTACTAATAACCAACGACGACGGGTTATTCACATTGAATTCAGTCGACGGCAATTGCCAGGCGGGTTGCAATGGGCGGAGCTACTCATATGACTGGTTAATGCCTAACATGTAGTGATGGCTTAAAATTTTAATAGTCGTTAGGTATTGCGTCTGACCCGGTGGTTTTTCTTTTTTTTTCTCGACCAGGCTTCTACAAATCAGACGAAATTTGGTACACTCGTCGCATTTTTATTCATCAGTTACAATAGCGTTCTATTAATTCTTTCATTACGCCTCTTTTTCTTGCTTTCCGGGCACGTCGTAAGAGGAATGGTTCAATAATGCCAATAAAACCGGTGAAGCGGCTATCTGAATGCTCCAGCAAAACCGCGAGATGATCGAACCGTTTAGGAATACCCTGGTTATTGCATAATCCGTCGTCGGCGAGTCCGTAGCCTAACCATAGACTTTCAAGAAACCTATTTTCTGCTGGGCTGATCCTGACATGGAAGCGAATGGTTTCTTTCCCTGGGTTATAAAAACGATGGATCTCTTTCGGCCTCGCTACTGCTTCCTGGGACGATCGAAGCCTGTAGCTTTTTTTTCCTACGTCGACTCCCAATTCGCCTTCTACTGGAATAAATGTTTCCGTAAACGAAGTATGGTAATGCTTTGGGGTACCACCACCGGGCGCTAATTCCACTTCCACAAGGATGTGGTCATTACCTGTTTCATCCGCAGTTTTTAAAACAGTCACTTTGTCCTTTACTTTAGGATTGTAGAATACCCTTTTTTGCATATAGTTTTTTTTCAAAACTAAAGGTCAGATTCCCGCAGACTCAATGGTAACGGGTTGAATTGGGATAATTCCGGATGAATTGATTTGCATAATTTGAGTTAACAACAAATATCGCCGCACCGGCTAACTTGCATAATATAGCTATGATGATCACTTTAATTGCCAGGGCCTATCTAAACGTAAATTAAGAATATGCTTACTGCCAGGGATCTATTATACAAAGCTTTAGATTACGATTGCTTCTGGAGTGCAGGAACGGGCATAAAGGATTCTTTACCGGCGCAATCCCGCAGATTGCAATTGGAACAGCTTTTTAAAGGTTTCGGAATTATCAAAAACAATGTAAGGTCCGAATCTCAAACTCCCTACCAGAATGATAAGGATCATACGGCGATAGATTTTTATTCAAGTTCAAAAAACAATAAACCCCTAAAAAGAATTCAGTACATAAAAAAACTGACTGACTTTCAATATTTCAGGGAAGGTGAATTCCTGGCAGACATGGATGAAGGGAAATATGAAAAACTGAAAGGACAAATCGTTTCGAATATCAATACTGTCTACCCGGATAAATTAGAAATTAATACGAAAGGAGAGGTAAACCTGGTTCGTCTCTTTGCTGATTTGTACAATTTCAGAATACACTTTCACATGTTTACATATTCCGTAACTCATAAAGCAAGTCCATCATTTTCAATTGCAGAAGATTACGGTCTTAATCTCAGGATGAATGCTGTTCAATCAATGACCGTTAATTTATCTGCGGTTGACGAGTTACTTTGTTTGTTGATCGACGTGGAAAAGAGAGAATTTAATGAATCGGACATTAATTATCCTGATCCAGACCTGAAGCAAATCGATGAAGAGTGGCAACGTACATTGGTCGCACCATCTTCACCCAGAGCACCCGCGTAGATTACATATTTATGAAAACTTTGGCGCAATCAACCTCTTTTTTGGCGCGATCATCCCTCATTTATTCCATGCTAAAGCTGTAGGTTTAAAGCTCACAAAATCCCTTAATAACCATGGCCATAATCAATCCTCACATTAATTTCAACGGGAATGCCGAAGAAGCATTCACCTTCTACAGGTCAGTATTTGGCGGAGAGTTTGCAAAAGTTATCCGTTTCAAGGACCTTGCAAGCGCTGAATTTCCGGTAGCGCAGAAAGAAGAAAATAAGATTATGCATATTGCTTTGCCTATCGGTAAAACGAATATGTTGATGGCAAATGATGTTCCTGAAAGTATGGGAACAACAAATGAAAATGAAAACAGAAGCAAAATTGTTATCAGTGCGGAAAGTAAAGAAGAGGCCGACAAGCTGTTTAACGGTCTTTCTGTCGGGGGACAAATAGAAGGGCCAATCGGAGACAGTCCCTGGGGTTCATATTTTGGCTGTTTCAGAGATAAGTATGGCATTGAATGGATTGTCGAATTTGATCCAAAATATAATTGAGAAATATAAGCAGAAAAAAAGCTCCACATTATCTACACCCCGGGCAACTGAAGTCCTTACTTTAGCAAAGTAAACAGAGCATTTATTTAAGATAAGACGTCTTTATTTGTCTCAAAAGCAAATGATAGATATGAAACTCTCTTCACAAGCTGAAAAAATCCTGGCTCAGATCAATGCTAACACCAGGTTAGGAGACTTAAGGAAAATAGGTAAGGATATCAAAAAGGATCACAAACTGGCGATGGAACTGTGGTCAGCCGGAGCGTTTTTGCCCAGGCAATTGGCTATCTTAATCATGGACAACAAACTTCTTTCCCAGGATTTAATTGATAAGCTTGATAATGACATACAGACTCATCCTTTTGAGGAGCGAATTCAGCTGATGGATTGGCTAATGGCCAACCAGCTTACCAGGGATAAAAAGACCGTCACGCTGATTCAATCATGGAAAAATAGTCCTTCCTCACTTCAAAGACGCACCTATTGGTACTATCAGGGGAGACTAAGATGGACAGGACAGGCCCCACCAGGAGATACGCCCGAGCTGCTTTCAGCGATTGAAAAAGATATTGCTACTGAAGTTCCGGAAGTCCAATGGGCCATGAATTTTACTGCCGGTTGGATCGGAGTTTACGATAAACAGTATCGAAACCGGTGTGTCGCTCTCGGCCAGAGAACAGGACTTTACAGAGATCAGATAGTATCGAGAGGATGTACTCCAAATTATTTACCAGAGTTCATAGCGATAGAAAGTAACAAACGAAATTTATAGAAAGTTGGTTTAACTGTTGTGGAAATAAATTATCTAACAAACACAAACCCTAATACAATTATATATGCCAATGAAAATTAGATTCTTCTCACTGCTTTTCATATGCATCTGTCTGTTGAGCTGCAAAACCAGCCAGGTAAGTAATCCATCAACTCCAACTGCTGGAATGTTCAAAGTAGCGGTACTGTATCCTAACGGCGACGGTAAAACGTTTGATATGGATTATTATGAAAAGAAACACATGCCTATGGTAGCAGGCTTTTTAGGCAAAAACTTAAAGTTTTATGAAATTGACAAGGGAATAGCCGGCAGGTCGCCAAATGAAAAAGTTCCTTTCTTAGCTATCGGTTATTTTTATATCAGCGATGTTGCGGAATATAATAATGCAGTGGCAAAAAACAGGGAAGCTGTTGTTAGTGACTTTAAAAATTACACGAATATTCAGCCCGTGGTAAACATCAGTGAAATAAAACAGGTGATTTCCAACGGTACAAAGTAGCGGACAATTCTAAAGATTATGACGAACAATAGATTGCTACGACTGGACAATATGGGCATTGTTGTAGAATCGCTTGATAAGGCGATATCTTTTTTCACCGAAATAGGATTGAAGCTTGAGGGAAGGGCAATGATTGAAGGTGAATGGGCAGGCCGCGTTACCGGGCTGGGCTCACAACGCGTAGAGATTGCAATGATGGTTACCCCGGATGGACATAGCCGCCTGGAGCTTTCGCGATTTCTTTCCCCACCCGTTCTCTCGGATCACCGTACTGCGCCTGTTAATGCACTTGGCTACTTGCGGGTCATGTTCGCTGTTGAAGACATAGATGAGATGGTCGCGAGGCTCGTTCCTCATGGCGCCGAGTTGGTGGGCGAAGTGGTTCAATACGAAAACTCATACCGGCTATGCTATATTCGCGGGGTTGAAGGGCTTCTTATTGGGCTGGCAGAACAACTTGATAATAAGTAGTCGGAAACTCAACAGAAAGATTGCCGGGGCTGTATTGGTGAATAGAATGTTCCAAACGCTATGTTTATGTATGAAACTTCAACCAGCAACCTGCTGGAAAGAATAACATCCGCTTTTGATAATATTCCACCGGAGAAATGGATCTATTTTCATAGAAAGTCCATGCTGAACTTTATCAACCATTTGAGCCTGGTTTCTCCTGAGCAAGAGCGATTGCGAATTGAACAGGTTATTTTGGAATATATTACCGAAGTCGAATTGGTGCAGGATGATGATTTGGGTTTCGTGCCGGTGTTCGGGCGTCAGTCTTACATTTATGTTATTCCCGGAATAATTTTGCTCCTCTATCTGAGTAGTAAGCATACAGTTGCAATGGGGATTTTGCTTTTTCTATTGATCATATATTTTGGCCGGATATTACTTAAAATGCGAAAAAGGAAAATTTATGGCTTCGGATATTGAGGCAAATCGTAGCGATCAAGTAAATCTCAAATACTATTTCTACATTTGAAAGTCCCCGGTTCCCTCTGAAAATCCCGGCTTTTTTATCGCCACTAAACAGGAACTGGATATGAACAAAGTTTTGCTTTGCATTGTGTTGATCTTGTTCTCGGCGCAACGATCGCCAGGGCAACAGGATGGTATCACTATCACTAAGGCCGCAGGCGAAGCACTTTCCGCTTATAGAAACGATCCACTCAGGAATATCGCAAAATTAGAAGAGGCCAGGAAGCTGATTGAGCAATCTCTGATCACCACGGAAGCACACCCACTTGCGTCCGCGTGGTTGATGAAAGGCCATATCTACCTTGCCCGGGTGCAAAGCGATATGGAGAAGCGACAAGTTGATCCAAAAACAACCATGATCAGTGAGAACGATGCCCTCACTGCTTTTGACGCATATAAAAAAGCGTACAGATCGTCCCGGGTAGAAATTGAAAAATCAGGTGCCATCAAGGGGATTGGCGAGGTCCAGGGCCACCTGCTGAATATAGGGGTAAAAAAGTACGAAGGAAGGGAATATGAAAAATCGTTTTTTTCGATATCTGCTGCCCTTGAAAGTCATGCCATGCTTAAGGAAGCCGGGCTCGAGAGTCTACTGGACGAACCCAAACAACTGGAGGAGCTGATGTATGTTGCGGGCGTTGCTGCCGTCCAGGCCAATCGGTGCCCTGAGGCCATGGTTCTTTACAACAAACTGCTTGAGGGCGGAACAGATCGGCCAGGGGTGTATGAAGGAATTTACCATTGTAAAGGAATTTTGGGAGATGAACCAGGCGCAGCGATCATACTCTCAGAAGGGCGCAAAAAATTTCCAAATGATACCGGGTTGCTGTTTGCGGAAGTTAATGCTTACCTGAAAGCCGGTAAACTTGAGGAACTTATTGCCAGTATGGAGCAGGCTATCAGGCTGGAACCTGACAATATCGAACTGTATGTAACAACCGGGAATGTATACGATAATTTATCGCAATCAGCATATAATAATAGGGATGAGCAAACAGCGAATACATATTTTGAGAAGGCAAAAAGGTCCTACTCGATTGCCTTATCGAAGCATCCTGAAAACCCCGGGGCCAATTATGGAGTTGGGTCCTTATATTACAATAAGGCTGCTATACTTACGCAGGAGCTTAATTTGAACGCGGACGATTTTTCAGTCCAGGGTATAGACAAAAGGAAGGCGCTTAAAGATCAGATCATGAGTATGTTTGGCCAGGCGCTTCCTTATTTCAGGAAGGTCGAAAGTATAGACGCTAACGACATTAATTCACTAATTGCACTATCGGAAATTTATGCACGTAAGGAAGACTCAGCGATCGCAGAGGAGATGAAACGACGACTCGAAATTGTCAAAAATGGCGGCAGGAATTCTTCGTCCTATTTTCAACCAGGAAAATAAATAATTAATAAAATGGAAGACAATAAAAAGCTAACAGAAACCCCGGCTTCACCTGCCGATCAAACACCAAAGGTGACAGGGATTGGCGGTATTTTCTTTTTTATGGACAATCCGAAAGAAACGAAACAATGGTACGCAAACAACCTGGGTCTGGATATTAATGAATGGGGTTCAGCAAGTTTCGAATCCAGGGATGTTGACAGACCTGAGGAGGTAAACTCGTTTCAATGGTGCCCTTTTAAAAAAGGAGATGAATATTTTTCTCCTTCCAAAAAAGATTTCATGATCAATTACCGGGTACAGCATCTGGAAAAACTGGTGGAGAAACTTAAACAAAACGGTGTGACCATCCTCGATGATATTGCCACATATGACTATGGGAAATTTATTCATATCATGGATACCGAAGGCAACAAGATTGAGTTGTGGGAACCTGCCGACACTAAATCAAACAAGTAAACCCCGCTGCCGTCAGTTGCACTCGCGAAACTCCTTAGCCCTTACATGTTGAAATCAATACTGGTAATCATCGCCTTTCTGTTTATAAGCCGCGATCTATCCGGGCAGGATGTTCCCATTCCTGTAAATTATAACATTGTTGATACGGCTTCCGGCGATCTCGACAATGATTCAAAGGCAGAACTTGTAGTGGCTTATAACACTAAAAAAGAAGATGACGAATATGAAAGTGTTCCACGCGAGCTGGTCATCTACAAACGGCAAAATGAAAAGTGGACGGTTTGGAAAAGATCGCGTCAGGCGCTGTATGGCAGTCGCGACGGAGGTATGATGGGAGATCCCTTTGGTGAAATGGAAATAGTAAATGGAGTTTTGAAGATAAGTCATAGCGGCGGCAGCAGCTGGAAATGGGGGCACACAGATAAGTATCGCTACCAGAATGGTGAATTTTATCTGATCGGGTACGCAAGTAACTATGGAAAACCATGCGAGTACTGGACAATGGTAGACTTCAACCTGAGTACCGGTAAAATGGTTGTAAAAAAGGAGTACGAAGACTGTGAGCATAAAGAACAGGAAATTTATAAACGGGAGAATGAAACCTTCTATAAAAAGGATTTAAAGATAACTATCCAAAATAGAACTGCCAGGGATATAGTGGTTATTACTCCAAAGTATAAACACGAAATCTATATAGCCACAGCGCTGGATTGAAATGTGCCTTAAACTATGATTTGCTGTTCCAGAACGTTAAACGAATAAAGCTTTTAGAGATGAATTTACAATCATGTTAACCCAATAAAGCTTTTAGACATGAATTTTACGATGTTAGTACCCAATGTATTTTATAAGAATATCAAAGATGCAATACCATTGTTTATTGATTGTCTTGGATTTAAAATTACACACGATGAACGGGCTTCCCGTAATCCCTTTTGTGTAATAGAGAAAAATGGCTTGCGGATAAACCTTTTTCAGGATGAAAGCCTCGCAAAAGAACATCATCCTGAGTTCAGGCTTGTTACCGATGAAATCGAAGAAGTGTATAAGAAAGTGTCTTACTCACATCCGCAATTTCTTCACCCGAATCTAAAAGAGATCACGGCTCGTCCCTGGGGCGCCAGGGAGTTTGCTTTGAAAGATAGTCAACTGGGCATTGTGATTCAGCAATGGTAGGTTACCCTTTATTACTCGGAATAGCAGGCTAACATAGAAGCCAAAAACCGATCTTTACAACCGCTCAGCCGGTTCAGTAAGTTCAAAAATAGCCTGGCATAGAAATAAACATGCCGGCAAAACTTTAAACCCGAATTTATGACGTATGAAAGTTTTCTCCCTGGTCCGGCACTAAGGGAATTTGTCAGGAACTACACGATCATAGATTTTCAATTTAAAGCGGGCGGGCCGGTTCCCATCAAACAACGTTCGCCAAAGCCTGAACAGAAGATTGTTTTTTACCTGAAAGATTTACCGGTTTTTGAGAACCCGGCAACAGGTAGTATCCTCACTCCGCCGCCGGTATCAGTTTTCAGTCATCAAAGTGCTCAAAAAAATATCCGGATGAGCCCGGAATTTTCCGCTCTTATTATTTTTCTTCAACCCGGCGTGCTCCACAGGTTGATACGGTTACCAATGATGGAACTGGCGCACGAGTGTTATGATGCCGAGCTGTTTTTTGGAACAGCCGTCAGGGATGTAAGGGACCAAATGGCTTCAGCGCCTGACCTGTTATCCATGATTGAGATTGCAGAGAAGTTTATCCTGGAAAAATGTCATTCACTGCCAGGCAAAAGTTCAATGGCAAAGATTGCACTTCACTTATTACGCGACCCTACCTCTTTCACCCTGGAGGAAGTGGCCCGGCAGGCATGCCTGAGCTCCAGGCAATTCTACAGGAACTTTACGGACCAGATCGGCATCAGCCCAAAACTATATTCTCGCCTGTCGCGGTTTAACCACGCATACCGATACAGGATCAATCATGCGAATATTTCATGGTCCTCAATTGCACAGGAATTCCGATATACCGATTATCATCATATGGAGAAGGAATTCAAATCTTTCACAGGGCTCACACCGGAAGATTGGACAAAAATTCATCTCGCTGCTCCCGAACGAATTCTGAAGCTGCGGTAAAATGTCCATTTTCTACCCAATGTCGTAAAATATTACCCGGAGATTTGACCGAATAAATCTTCAGATATGAGACAATTAATTTTTTCGTTGATCAGTTCAGCTTTGGTATCATTCAGTGTTTCAGACTCATTCGGCCAGGACAGCAGGGAAGCTGAAATAAGACGGTTGGAAAACCTCGAAAGAGAATCAGTCTTAAAAAGTGATTCCGTCGCACTTTTCAATAATATTTGGTCACCATCCATGATAATAAATTCGCCGGCAAACGTAGTTGGAACGGTAGAGGGTACAAAAGCTCTTTTCAGGGCCGGAGGTTTGAACTATAAATCTTTCGAAAGAAACATTGAGAAAATTACTTTTAATGATAATGTTGCCGTGGTTATGGGTGGTGAAATCATCATGCCCCAGGGGAGCCAGGTGAATTCCGGTAAGACCGTCAGCAGGCGGTTTACACATGTATGGCTTTATAAAAACAATATGTGGAGCATTATAGCGAGACAAGCCACTATCATAAAGGTTGAATGATTGTCTCTAATTCTTTTTCACATGCTCCAGGATATCACCGGGCTGGCAATTCAGAGCCTTACAAATAGCATCGAGTGTGCTGAAACGAATTGCTTTCGCTTTACCGGTTTTTAATATTGAAAGATTCGAAAGGGTTATATCAACTTTTTCTGAAAGTTCGTTTAATGACATCTTCCTTTTCGCCATCATTACATCCAGGTTTATTGTAATTGGCATAGATTATACAGTTAACTGGTTTTCTTCCTGAATTTCTATTCCCCGCTTGAAGACCTGGGATATAATGTAAATGATGCCAGCAAGAAAAAGATATTCATCCCCGGTGTTGTTGGCTGGTAATTGTTTATCAGTCGCTTCCAGCAGGTAATAAGAATATATTTTCCAGAATACACTGCTTATAACCCATACACCCAGCCACAGGTAAGCAATTTTCTCCAGCTTTTTTTCCACTTCCATCGAAAACGGGGTTTGAAGTTTTAGCTTCCACAGCAAGTCAAAAATCACATACCAGATCACGGCTTTGATCGCTGAGACGGCAATAACTAAACTCATGCCGTAAACATAAAACCAAACACTTTGCTCCCGGATGTTGAATAAGTTCTGATCTGCTTCGTAAGTGCGTTTCGCCCAATCGGGGTTTACAAAACTTGCTACGAGGGTGAGTAACTGGCTGCCGCAAAGAATAGAATACCAGATGCCACCAAGCAGTGCCAGGAACCTGGAGACCGATAAAATCAGTTCTGTTCTCTTTTTCATGTTAATAGATTGTGACACGAATATAAGTAAATATTTATTGAAAAACAATAAATATTTGTTGAATATCGCTTCACTTGTCCGTCAGCGCAGGAACTCTGTTTGCCCGGATGTTTTCCATTACTGGTTATCAAAGAAATACATAACATTGCCACGCGCTGTTTTTCATAATCAGGATAACCCACAAAAATCAAAATGATAGTGATTGAAAAAAGGTTTGACGAATTTCTGATCACGACAGACAAAAGCAAAATGGACATAGCAGCCATTCATGACTTTCTATCAAAACACTCCGGCTGGAGCGACAATATTCCTTTTGAAAAAGTGAAAACATCGATAGAGCATTCTTTAAACTTCGGACTATTTCACCAGGAGAAACAGGTCGGCTTTGCAAGAGTAATCTCTGATTTCTCAACGATAGCGTACCTCGGCGATATCTATGTGTTAGAAAGATATCGGGGCCTTGGGCTTTCAAAGAAATTGATGGAAGTTGTTATGGGACATCCAAATCTACAGGGGTTAAGACGATGGATCTTATTGACCTCAACAGCAGAATGGCTATATGAAAAATACGGATTTACAAAATTGCCAAAGCCTGAGATCTATATGGAGTTGTACAACCCGGAAGTTTATGCGATGAAGTCGTGATAGCCGCCTGTAAAAAAAAGCCATTCAAATAAGAAAAAATGTATATATTTCATATCCCTGCGACAAGATAGTTCCTCAGGTTTTCGCAGCACCGCGCCCCATGTGAACGATGTGATTTCACAAACAAACGGGGTAAGCTGAAAACCGATTCAGAGTAAGCACAAGTTCAATCAACCAGCATGAAATCAGTATTAATCACAGGCGCCAGCAGAGGCATCGGTTTTGAAACCGCCCTTGCATTCGGGCGCGCAGGCTATAAGGTTTTTGCAACAATGCGAAATCCCGCCGGCGACACTGCCTTAAGAAAAATTATCGCTGAAGAAAAATTACCGGTGACCATTCATGAAATCGATGTTGATAGCGATGCTTCTGTCAAAGAGCAGATTGGAAAAATAGTCAGGGAGCACGGGGACATAGACATCCTGATAAACAACGCCGGCATCGAGCGACATGGATCAATTGAAGAAATGGATTTTGCTGATCTCAGGGCCCTGATGGAGACCAATTATTTTGGCGTTCTCAGGTGCGTCAGGGCAGTGCTGCCGCAGATGCGAAAAAACAAAGCTGGTTGCATTATCAATATTAGTTCCGTTGCGGGAAAGATTGCTATTTCCCCATTAGGCGGCTATTCTGCCAGCAAGTTTGCTTTAGAAGCTATCTCTGAGGCTTTGGCGCAGGAAGTGAAGCCTTATAATGTCAAGGTATATCTTGTAGAGCCCGGGATTATTGATACGCGAATGGCTCGTGCCATCACCGTTTGCAGCGATTCTATCTATCCCCAGGTGGTTCGTTTTTCCTATTTGTTTTCTGAATCACTTAAACAGGAAACTCCGCCTTCATTGGTTGCTCAATCCATCCTGGCAATTGCTGAAGGCAATAGCTGGCAGTTAAAACATCCTGTAGGACCGGACGCGGCTCCCTTTTTAAGTTGGCGCGCATCCATGACTGATGAGCAGTGGGTTGATTGGAATTCACAGACTGATGACGAATGGTTCAATGCAGTTGAAGCAACTTTTGGGATGGATCTGAGAAAGTACAAACCGGCAGAGTCCATGGCATAATTTCGATAAGTATTTTAAGACGCATCTGCATCATACGATGCCTGCACCGCTGGTTAATGTCCATTAATAAACAGGCATTAGTTCCAGCGGTGTTTTTTTATGAAAGACTATTTGTAAGTTGCCCCAGGAGATTACTGGACCAGGGCTTACAACTTTTTTGTAAGAGGCAATATCTATACTTACGAAGAATTGATGAAAACATTTAAGAAGTAGAAACTGGTGAATATGACAAGAATCGAGGGTATTGCACCATTCTTTATTGTAAGGAGCGTACCTGCCGCACTCTCATTTTACCGCGACCAGCTCGGATTCGATATTACCTTTCAAGGCCCTTCAGAAGATGATATTTTTTTCGGAATTGTTCAAAGAAATGCTGCGATGATCATCCTGAAAGCCATTGGTGTCGATCCGGTGCCCAATTACACTAGGGATATAAAAAAGGGAATTACCCGGTGGGATGCATACCTGTATGTTACGGATCCTTTCGCGCTGGCTGCTGAATTCTCATCCCGTAATGTAATTTTTTTCACGAAGTTAGAGGAGAATAATGGCGATGATGGCCTGGTGGGATTCGAGGTGCAGGACGCTGATGGCTATATACTGTTCTTTGGCCATCCTGTGCAGAAGTAGTCCCGGAATTTATTTCCCTACTTTGGATCCGCACCATAAGATAAATACAATTACATGTTCTTTTATTCAAAAAAAGTCAGGTATGAACAAGATCATCAAGCTGGTTGCAGTTTGTTTTGTTTTTTATGCTATTCCGTTTCTTGCAATGTCACAACCCTTTTCAATTGATGATATAAAAAAGGGTATGATCACGGATTGGACCAGGTCCAGGGCATATACACTCCGGTTTCTTGACGCAATGCCTGGTGATCAATATGGTTTCAAACCGGTAGATAGCGTCATGACGTTTGCAGGGCAGATGATACATTTGGCCGTAACCAATAGTTTTCTTGTCTTTATGGCTTCTGATCAAACTCCGCCCGAATTTACATTTGCTGATATTGATAGCCGGCCAAATTCGAATTCAAAAGATTCTGTAAAATATTACATCACTCAGAGCTACGATTACTGTATCAGGGCGATCGGATCGCTCAATTCTGAGAAGTGGGGACAAAAGAAAAAACTGTCGGACCAGTCAAAATCCCGCTATGAATTTTTGCAAAACGCCTACGAACATCAGGCTCATCACAGGGGCCAGGTTGCTGTTTATTTAAGGCTACAGGGGATCATCCCACCAGAAGCAAATTTATTTTAGCAATCAGGGATAAGTCAAATTGTCGGAATCACTTTAAGTTTCATTCATCCAAATGAAATTCAGAAAGCTCATTTATCGGTTTCGTATCTTAAGGTTTCCCACCGTGGCTCAGAAATGGAGTATGCGAAAAAACTGATAAGTGGACAATAGGCCGATTGGCTGGAAGGATCTGATAAAAGGGTTACGCCCATAAAAAAACACTGTTCAAACATGACTGAAAAAGAAAAGATGCTTTCAGGCAGACTATATATAGCCGGTGATCCGGAGCTGGCGAATGATTTTGCAAGGGCAAAAAGGCTTACCAGGTTATTTAACCAGGCAACGGAAGAAGAAACCGGCTTAAGAACAAAGTTATTGAAAGAACTTTTTGAAAGAACGGGCGAGCGATTACACATCGAACCGCCCTTCCGCTGTGATTACGGTTGCCATATTGCGATAGGTGAAAGCTTTTTTGCGAACTATGATTGCATCATCATCGACGTATGTAAGGTAACCATTGGCAACAATGTTTTTTTCGGACCCAGGGTTTCCATCTATACTGCTGCACACCCGATAGATGCGGAGGTCAGGCGTTCAACATTGGAATTTGGTAAACCGGTAACTATCGGGAATGATGTTTGGATAGGGGGAAATGTTACCATCAACCCTGGTGTAAACATAGGCGATAACACCGTAATCGGTTCTGGTTCCGTGGTAACAAAAGATATCCCGCCAAATGTGATTGCAGCAGGGAATCCCTGTAAGGTACTACGTGAAATAAATGAAGACGACAGGATCTATTGGACCCGGATGCAAACAGAATATAACGAAGAGAAAAAACAGCAATCTGAATAACATGCAAAGTCCAGGGGAAAATCTGAAGAGGCATATAGCCAAATTCGTTGCGATCGGTGAAGACGATTACTCAGAAATACTATCTTATTTCAAAATAATTGAAGCTGGTAAAAAGAAAAACCTGCTAACGGAAGGCAAAATCTGCAAGTGGAATTTCTTTGTCAGCAAGGGATGTTTGAGAATGTTTTTTGTAAACGAAAAGGGTGTTGAGCAAACCGTTCAGTTTGCCCTGGAGAACTGGTGGATCTCGGATTACACATCATTCTCATCGCAACAGCCTGCGGAATTCTATATCCAGGCGGTCGAGAAGTCGGAGGTGCTGGCCATTGATTATTTATCCCACGAAAAAATGCTGAATCAATTTCCCCGGATGGAGAGATACTTCAGGTCGGTTCATCAAAGAGCGCACGCTGCTTATCAATTCAGGGTAAAAAGTTTATACCAGATGTCGCGGGAGGAACTTTATCTTTCTTTTTCTAAACGTTATCCCGGGTTTGTTCAACGGGTACCTCAATACCTGCTTGCTTCGTTTTTAGGATTGACACCGGAATATCTCAGTGAAATAAAAAGCAAAAGACTTTCTTAAACCAGTTTAAGAAAATCGTTATTCCCACCTGTTAGCTTTGTTCCATTAAATAAAATAAATGGAAACAAGAGTAAACATCGAAAAGACAAAACCCGAAGCATACAAAACTATGTTCGGGTTATCAATGGCCATCAGTAAATCTGCACTTTCGCCTATTCAGAAGCAATTGATCAAGGTCCGGGCATCGCAGATCAATTCGTGTGCTTTTTGCATTAACATGCATACGAAGGAGGCGTTAAAATCCGGCGAAACCCAACAGCGGTTATTTCTGCTTAGTGCCTGGAAAGAGACCACCATTTTTTCAGAGGAAGAAAAGGCACTGTTGGCAATGACGGAAGAAGTGACATTGATCCATAGAAATGGTTTGTCGGATAGCACTTACCAACAGGCAAGGCAGTTTTTCAGCGAGGAAAGAATAGCTGAAATTATCCTGTCGATCGTTATGATAAACGCCTGGAACAGGATTGCCGTAAGTACTCACACCCCGATTACGGAATGATACCAGCACGACAAAGAAACTGAATGATGATCCCGCCTTTCATCATCATCACATTTTGCGCGGGCCGGGTTAAAGCAAAAAATACGAATGGGACAGCCGGTGGTTGTCCTTTTTCATTGGCAATGGATTACCCGTTTATTTTTTAGGCAGCGGATTACTTCTTTTTATATTAGATAGCGGATTACTCTTTTTTTTGTTAGGAACGGATTACTCCTTTTCATTAGGCAGTGACTTATTACAACTTTTGTGTAAGTTAGTCTCACAATACCTCAACCCTTTCCTCCTGCAGAAAGCGACCGGTGAACGATGGTTGGCCTGGTTGAGGGTTGGTTTAACGCTTATGCTCATGCGCAAATTTAACGGAAGGTACCTGTTCCTTGCACTCTTCCTCCTGGTTGTGGAAATTCTTATTGCATTGTATGTCAATGACCGGATAATAAGGCCGTATATCGGCGACTTCCTGGTCGTGATCATGCTGTACTGTTTTGTGAGGGCTTTTTTTGACATCAGTGTTATGAAGGCAGCACTCGCGGTCTTGTTGTTTGCATACCTGATCGAATTCCTGCAGTATGTGGATATAATTGGGTTTCTCAGCCTGAGAAAATCCAGGGTGGCAAATGTCGTTTTAGGGAATTATTTTGAGTGGATCGATATGTTAGCATACACGGCTGGAATTGTGGCGGTCCTTTTAGTCGAAAGACTGAAGCAGCCGGCTACAGCCGCGGGAGCAAATTCTTAGCCAGCGGGCCGGAATATTGTCAGTATATTTATAAACACATATATGAACACAGTCAAAATGGATGAGATCAATTTGATTGGCCTGGCACTTAAGGGAAAAACGACCAATGCAAAAGGCCAGTCTGCCATTGACTGTGGAAACATGTGGCAGCAATTTGAAAAGGAAGGATACCAGCAAAAAATCCCCGGTAAAATAAGTGAGGAAATATTCGCGGTTTACCACCAGTATGAAGGTGACTGGACCCAGCCGTATACTTACTTTATCGGGTGCAAGGTTGAGCCAGGCACCACTGTGCCGGAGGATCTCACCGGCTTAAAGTTACCTGCCGGTGCTTACCACCAGGTAAGGGCAAAAGGGCGGATGCCGGATTGTGTGGCTAATGCCTGGAGAGAGATTTGGAGGTCCGATATCCCCAGGAAATACACTGCAGATTTTGAAGTTTACGATGAGCGCAGCAGGGACTGGAGTAATGCAGAAGTAGATATCTTTATTGCCATCGATTAACATTCCTTCCAATTGTCCTATGGCCATCCAGGCGCCTCATTACATTAATCAAAGCAATTGTTATGATTAACGGTCAACAGGTTATTCCGATGCTTTCTTATGAAGATGGAGTAGTGGCTATGGATTGGTTATGTCGTGTATTTGGTTTCACGGAGAAAACAAAAATGGTGGACGAGAACGGGATGCTGGCGCACGGTGAAATCTCGATCGGCGATGAAATAATTATGTTGGCAACCCCGGGGCCAGATTACCAAAGTCCGAAACATCGTCGTGAAATTTGTAAGGAAACAGCGCAGTTTTACAAGGTTCCTTATATCATCAACGGGATCCTGGTATTGGTAGATGATATTGAAAAACACTATGAGCATTCAAACAATAATGGGGCGGTGATCCTTTCCCCATTAGAAAGCGGTGGACCAGGTTTGCGCTACAGGGCAGAGGACCTGGAGGGTCAACGCTGGATGTTTCTTCAACGATAAAACAACAAACAACATAACATGAAACTACGCGTGATCGTTCTTGGTGCCGGCTTCGGTGGCCTTGAACTAAGCACAATCCTTTCTGAAAAGTTTGGAGATAACCTTGATCTTACGCTGATCGATAAAAACGACTCATTTTTCTTCGGCTTTTCGAAATTCGATGTAATGTTTGGGCACAAAACCCCTGAGCAGGTGAGACTCTATTATTCGGAAATAGTAAAGCCAGGAATCAGGTTTGTGCAGGATGCGATTACCGCCATTGATCCTCTCGCCAAAAAAGTTACCACGCTGAATGGAGCATTTGCAGGAGATGTGCTGGTGATTGCACTCGGTGCAGATTATGATATGAATGCAACACCTGGTCTCAACGAAGGTGGGAACGAATTTTATTCTATGAAAGGGGCAGAACAATTAAGGGAAAGCCTACCTGCTTTCAAGGGCGGTAAAGTGATTGTTGGTGTTTGTTCGGCGCCCTTCAAGTGCCCGCCTGCACCCAGCGAAGCCGCGCTGTTGATGCATGATTACCTCGTTAAAAGAGGAATCAGGGATCAAAGTGAGATCAGCATCGTTATGCCCTTCGGCCTGCCGATCCCTCCTTCACCGGATACTTCGAAAGCACTGCTCATTGAATTTGCAGAACGTAATATCAAATTCATTCCTAAACATGTGGTAAAAGTGATCAAACCAGGAGACAAGATTGCGGTGCTTGATGACGGAACCGAAATGCCTTTTGATCTGTTTCTCGGTATACCAAAACACCGCGTTCCTGAAGTTGTAGAAAAAAGTGGTATGACCGTAAACGGATGGATCCCTGTTGATAAAACGAATCTTAAAACCCAATATCCCGGCGTTTATGCCATTGGTGATGTTAACAGTGTAGGCACGCCAAAAGCCGGTGTTTTTGCTGAAGGTGCCGGTAAGGTAGCTGCGGCATCCATCATCGCTGAATATGAAAACGGATTGCAACCCGCGCCTTATGCAGGCAATGGCACCTGCTATATCGAGTTTGGTGATGGTCGTGTTGGAAAAGTGAACGTAGACTTTTTCTCAGGTCCCGCACCATCCGGCACATATACAGAGGCTAGCGCTGAGTTGATGGCCGACAAAGCATATTTCGGATCATCCCGCGCAGCCCGTTGGTTTGATCAACAGCCGGTTTCCGCGCCCGCAAACTAGTTTTTACAACCCTTAAAAATAAAGTTATGATAACAGCCTATTTAAATTTTGACGGAAACACCGAGGAGGTTTTCAATTTTTATAAAGCTGCTTTCGGCTCGGACAATTTATCCATCCAACGTTTTGGAGACACCCCCCATGGCGACAACATGCCTGATGATGGCAAAAAAAAGGTGATGCATGCCCGGTTGGAAGCTCCGAATGGCGTTGTGTTAATGGGGAGCGACTATATGGATTTTTCAGGCAAACCCTTTGTTGCCGGAAATAATTTTTCTTTATCGCTTCAACCTTCAAGTGAAGCGGAAGCCGACGATTTGTTCAGGAAACTTTCCGAAGGTGGAACCGTAACCATGCCTATGGACAAAGTATTCTGGGGTGCTTATTTTGGAATGTTTACAGACAAGTACGGGATCCAGTGGCTGATCAATTACGAGTATAAATAAGTGGGTTATAAACATCATATATGGATCTCAGGATAAATCGCCTTCAACACATTGGTATTCCGATAACGGACATTGACAGATCGCGCTCCTTTTATGAGCGACTCGGTTTCATAGATGTGATGAGCTCCGTTTTTTTGCATGAAGCCAAACAGGGGAAGGTGTCCATGATGAAGCTTGGGGATATCATTATCGAATTGTACCAGATGCCTGAGCCGGAATTATCAAATATCAGGCAAAGGACTAACGGTCGTATCGATCATGTCGCCTTTGATGTCGATGATATTGATGAAACATTCCGGGTACTCAAGCAGGAAGGTTTTTTGATTCCTGAAAGTAAGCCGGTGTTTTTGGACTTCTGGCAGAGAGGCTGCAAATATTTTTATATTATCGGGCCGGATGGCGAAAGACTGGAGTTCTGCCAGATCTTATGACATTGGTTTATACAGATTTTATCGGTTAAGCCTATAGATCTTTGCGGGTAAAGCCAGCCTGTTTTCAAATTGGAGATCGCTCCCGGCGGGGCCAATGTTGTTAAATCAGAATCTAATCGAAATGTGCTGATCAGAATTAAAACGATTATTATGGAACAAACAAGACGAAAATGGTTATCAAAGATCGCCCTTGCATTTGCCGGCACCTTCCTGGCAGGATCAAAAACATTTGCTTTGACGGCAGGAGATAATCATCGTAAATTAACACCCGAATCATTGATCCCGATCACTCCAAAACACGACGTTATGAAGCCAGGTGCATTTTCAGTCAGTCTAAATGTAAAAGATCTGAAAGCCTCAAAGGAATTTTATGAGAAATTGGGTTTCGAGGCTTTTGGGGGCGACCTTCAAAAGAACTACCTGATCATGAAAAACGGTAATGCCCTCATCGGCCTGTTCCATGGTATGTTTGAAAAAACGATCCTGACTTTTAACCCGGGCTGGGATGAAAATGCAAAAAAGGTGGAAAAGTTTGATGATGTCAGGGCGATCCAGAAAAGCCTGAAAAGCAAAGGCGTTCCGTTACTGACAGAAGCTGATGAAAAAACCACAGGACCTGCGAGCCTTATGCTGGTGGACCCGGATGGAAACCAGATACTTTTTGATCAACATGTTTAATACCTGGATTCGTTTATGGCTTACGACGAAAAACTGGCAAACAGGATACGTGTTGCGCTTGCTGATCTGCCAAAGCTGGAAGAAAAAAAAATGTTCGGCGGTCTGGCATTCATGGTAAATGGTAAAATGTGCATCAACGTTGGAAGCAACCGGATTATGTGCCGCATTGATCCCCGGCTTCATGACGAAGCCTTATCAAAAAACGGCACCCGCACAGTGATGATGAAAGGACGCGAGTACCGCGGTTTTGTTCATGTCGACGAGGCTCAGACAAAAACAAAAAAGGAGTTGGATTACTGGATAGAATTATGCCTCGATTATAATAAACATGCGAAATCTTCAAAGAAAAAACAAAGCTGATTGTGGAAGTTTATAATATTTATTTTGATGCCGACATAAACTGCGTGGTAATGGAATGGAACGGCTATGCTACCAGTGCACAGTTCAAGGAAGGAACCGAATTAATGCTCAACACATTGATCAAACACAACGCAACCAGGGTGCTTGCCAATATCAAAGACATGGTGCTTATTGGCAAAGAGGACCAGGAATGGCTGGACATGCATTTCCTGCCACGAGCCACTACATTTGGCTTTCAAACGCTGGCCATCATCAAACCGGACCATTATTTTAATAAAGTTGCCGTCGAAAGTATATCTTATAAAGTTGATAAGAATAAACTCGCGATCAACATCTTTGACAATATCGATGAGGCAAAAAATTGGTTAATTAGTGGTACCTGATCTTTTTTTAATAAAGGGTTGTGACTTCCCATAAGTGAGTGTTCTCCACAACCATTCCATGGGGCCGAAATGAAAATGCCTTATCCAGATATGGCTGTAAATTACCTGTACTGTATAAATGACTACAGCCATCAAGGACAGTTTTGCCGGGGGTACCTTCGCATAAAGTCCAAGGCCATAGCTCATAAAAATAGACACACAGATAACCGATTGCATCAGGTAATTGGTCAATGCAAGCTGGCCCACCGGTGCGAACACATTTAATACTTTTTTCCAACGGTGGTTTTCATACAAAAGCGCAATAGCCGAGGCATAAAACAGGCAAAGGGCCGGTACTCCGTATGCATAGACCAGGGGTTGAATAATTCCCATTGGCTCAAGATTGTAATATGCATCTGTAGTCATCATATTTGCCAGTATGATATTACATGGTATACCAATGACGGCTCCCCAGATCATAACCTTGCGAATCAAAGGCCGGTTTGATACCACATTTGCAT
The DNA here is from genome assembly GCF_054461535.1 of Flavitalea antarctica. Lineage (NCBI taxonomy): Bacteria > Pseudomonadati > Bacteroidota > Chitinophagia > Chitinophagales > Chitinophagaceae > Flavitalea > Flavitalea antarctica. The sequence continues at coordinate 16,300 of NZ_JBTLQG010000045.1, read as the reverse complement.
AGAGCATGTTTTTGGAAATATAGAGCCCAACCAGGAACATAGCGAGTACCCTGAAGAATCTACCGGTGAAAAAAAGATCGGGGTACCTGCCAAAGATCAGGCCGCCGACGTTGTTCATAACGATATCAACAAACGACCCGGCCTGGTATGTTTTGATCAGGATGTCGAAAAAGCTGGGTCCTTCTGATGGTGGCTGTACAACTGGTGCCGGCGGATTCGCAAGATTCATTCCCCAGAACACAGCGTATTGGATCACCGGTAACAAAAGCAAAACGAAGGAGCTGCGTAACAGGAACTTATTGGAGGCGTTGCGAAAAAGGATAAGCAAAAAACCTGTCAGCGCGTAGACTGTAAGAATATCGCCAACATATAAAAATATGGCGTGTAGCAGGCCGAACACAAACATGATGAGCAATCTTCGCCGGAAACGTGCAGTGAAGTTGACGTCAAAGGCTGCGGCTCTTTTCATCTGTAAAGCGAAGCCGATCCCGAAAAGCATAGAAAACAGGGAGTAGAATTTTCCATCGATCAGGAAATGCTCCACCCACTCAACTATATGATCCGCCCGCGTCAGGCCAAGTGCTTCCCGGCTCTTTCCGACCAGGAAAAAGAATCCGGAATGGGTCGCCATATTGGCAAACAACACACCCATCAGGGCAAAGCCGCGAAGTACGTCTAGCAGGCGGTGTCTTTCGGTAATTGATGTTGGTTGGAGGATCTCGTTCATTTATCAGTAGGGTTTAGTTTTATGAACACGGAGCCTGGTCGGTTTAACACGTATAACTTATACGGGGCCGGTCAGTTCTGAATTTGCCGGGGTCTTTCTGGTTTCGGGAGATCTTCTAAGTTCTGTAAATTATTGATACGAATGGATTGCTTTTAGTCAATTAATGTTACCAGCGCACCGGCTGTTTGAGAAAATGATGTTGCAGGACTATAGTTGTCTCAGAAAATGATGTTCCCGGATGAATTTATGACTAACTTGATATCAGCAAACCTCCATCTGCCGGAGTCCGAAAACATACAAACCCGCGCAATGATCATCAACGAGTCAAATAACAAAACGTCAAAGATTCAAAACGGGTTCAGGATCGTTCTTGGGCTGTTCATGACGTTTGCCGGTATTGGTCACATGAGCTTCCAAAGGAAGGAATTTTTAGCCCAGGTACCGAGGTGGCTGCCTGATAGTGCGTCTTTTATGGATTTTGTAGTCATTGCTTCCGGGATCGTTGAGATAGGGCTGGGTTTAGCCATGATATTTCTTACCAGGCATAAAATTAAAGTGGGGCTCCTGCTGGCGTTGTTTTTTGTCCTCATTTTCCCCGGTAACATTTCTCAGTATACGAACGGCATCGATGCTTTCGGTCTTGACACCGACCGTAAAAGGCTGATCAGGCTATTCTTTCAGCCGGTCCTGATCCTGTGGGCGCTATGGTCAACCGGGGCTTTGTCGTGGTTGATCAACAGGGGTAGGCAGCGGTGTGAGACGAGCTTGCCGGGAAGGTCCTGAGGTTTGCTAACAAAAGAATTTCAACAAAGCGAACGCACAGTCACATCCATCTTCCGTACCTTTAGCCTGCAGCGGTTACAGGTCTTCCATGTCTTTGCTCTCCCATTTCTTCCGGCCGTAGTTGCTTCATCATCTATCTTCCCTGGAAACATTGCTTATAAAGTATTCTCCACTTTTAAACCCTACCGGCAACCTGCTTCACCACTATCTCAACAAATATTGTAAACAAAAAAAACGAATGAGTATGCCAATTGTAAAAGTTATTGAAGTTATCGCTTCGTCAGAAAAAGGTATTGATGATGCTATTCAACAAGCAGTCGCTGAAGCATCAAAAACAGTGAGGAATATTGATTCGGTGTATGTCCAGGACATCAAGGCCCATGTGAAAGATGGCAAAGTGACGACCTATGGTTGCAATTGCAAAATTTCTTTCCGGCTAGACTAGGTTTATTACCAATGCGGGATCGAGCCGCTAAAAAAAGTTCAACCCGGTTACCAAAATTAACCGGGTTTTACAAAAGTTAAACCGGTTACCAAAAGGATCAACCCAGGCAATTACCGGGTTGATCTTTTTGTGAGAACCTGAGAAACTTATTAATGATCAACATTGCATTGATGGCTTTGTAACTATATGCGTAGGGTGATAAAATTGTATTTTGTGTATTTCTGACAATTGACGCTAATTAGTAACAATTCAAATGATACATATTTTTTGTTCAAACAAGCTCAGGTTGTTTATCGGGAAAGAGGCGATCGTTGAAATGAATGATCCGGGACCCATTCATCCACTGAGTAAATGGAATGCAGATCTGTTCAACCATAAGCACCGGAAATGTATCTTGTTTACCAATAAGCTCACCTTATTCTGCGTAGTACGCCAGAACATCCTGAAAAAAGACCTGAAGGACCTGTCTGCATTTTTTATCAACGCCTTGCGTTCCCAGCTCGAAGAAGAAAATGTTTTCAATAACCCCGATGTAACGGAATGGTTTCATCAAAATCAACAGGTGGAGTATCATTCAACAGATAACGACCGGAAAGTTATCGGTTCAATGAATGATTTTCTGGGCAATATCGCCACTTACTATGTAAACGATCATTTTGTTAAGCCCCTGACTGATACCTATATCGCCAGGATGACAAATAAAATTCCTATGGGATTGCTTCGCTATAAACGGCCGGAGCAGGCGTTAAGTGCATTCAGGAATGATGCTGAAGTTTAAGTCCTATCTTCACCCGAAACACAAGTCACTCTCTCAACTAACTTATTGGAAAAGATCTTCAACACCCTCATCAGCAGCTTCATAGAAAACAAAATAGGAATCGCCGAAAACTTTTTAAACAAATCACTTGCGTTTCATCTCAGGCAAAACCTCGTTGGTCTTCACAGCAACAAGAGTATGCAACCTGGCGGAATGGGCGCGGCAGCCAGAGTCAGGCATAATGATCTCTTCAGGAATGATGTTATTTACTGGCTCGATCGTAAGCATAATGATGTACATGAAAACAGTTTTTTTGACCTGATGGATGCATTTATCATCTACCTGAATGAAAGCTGCTACACCGGTATTACCAGCTATGAATTTCATTATACCATGTATGAGGAGGGAAGTTTTTATAAAAAACATATCGACCAGTTCCAGGGAAATGACAGCAGGAAATATTCCATGATCATGTATTTGAATGATGAATGGCAACCGGGTGATGGTGGTGAGCTAAGGATCCATCACGAAAACCACATGGAGAATATATCACCCAACAACGGCAAAAGCGTATTTTTCAGAAGCAGCGAGCTCCCACATGAGGTATTGCTCAGCAACAGGCAACGCATGAGCATTACAGGCTGGTTGAAGTGCTAAGCGCTGCCCGTTTTGTCTGATTGCCAACGAACATTAGCTAGGTGACAGACCCGTGTATCAACAGCCGTTGGTCACGGTGTTATTTGGATGCAAGTTCCGTTCCGCTTAATTTTACCACGTGACCAGATTTGTATTATTTGTTATTCTCTGTTCGGGTTTTTCATTTCGTTCATTAGAAGTGCAACGTATCCAGATAAACGGCAGGGCGCAGGGAACAACCTACAGCATTACGTATTACGCAAATGACTCCTTAGTAAAAAAAGCAACGATTGACAGCCTGCTTAATCGTCTTGATGAATCCTTATCCATTTACAAAGCAGGCTCGCTGATCAACAGGTGGAACGCTTCTCCAACGGGTTTGCCAATTGACAACCACCTGCAGAACGTTGTTTCCAAAGCGCTCGACATTTCCAAAGAAACGGGTGGCCGGTTTGATATCACGGTATTGCCGCTTACAGAGGCCTGGGGTTTTGGAGCAAAGCCCGACGAATCGGTTCCCACAAAAAAAGAAATAAAGAAGTTATTGAAATGCGTGGGCAGCCGGCACCTGCAGTTGCAGGGTGACGTGTTAAAAAAGGACAAGGCCTGTGTAATGATCGATGTCAACGGCATTGCGCAGGGTTATTCAGTAGATATGCTGGCTGACCTTCTCGACGCTTATGGCATTACTGATTATGTTGTAGAACTGGGCGGAGAGATCAGGGTAAAGGGCCGCAAACCAGGAAATGAAAAGATGAAACTGGGCATCGAGTCACCGGTTCGTGGTGAGCGCGACCAGGGCATGATGCAAAGCGTGCTGGTGATTGACAGCGGTGCCATCACTACTTCAGGCAACTACCGGAGATATTATGAAAGCAAGGGAAAAAAGATCTCCCATCTCTTTGATCCACGGACCGGCTATAGCATCAGCAACGAACTCATAGCGGTTACAGTATTCGCGAAAGATGCTATCACCGCCGATGCTTATGACAATGCCCTGATGGTTATGGGGCTCAGGGATGCGCTGCAATTTGTTGAAGGCAAACCATCACTTGCAGCGTATTTTATTTACCGCGACAAGGATGGCGCGGTCCGGGACACATCCAGCAGTCGCTTTGCCGGTTTGTTCTTTAGAAATTAGCTTAGCGTTTCCGTTATTACCAACAAACTACTATCTTCCTGCAGCCGTATGATGGCTTAATACATGTCTGAAATCTCCGTTGCTATTTTTATTAATCCTACTGCACGCACTGCCAGATACCGTTCCATCGAAAAAGAGATCACCGACTTCCTGTTAATCGAAAAAGCAACTTATACTGTTTATAACAGATCCTGGCCGGAGCAACTTGATCACTTCACCGATCTATTTGTGGTGGGTGGAGATGGTACCCTTAATCATTTTCTGAACAGTTATCCCGACACAAAGATTCCTATCTCTTTGTTTAAGGCAGGCACGGGGAATGATTTTCAATGGAAACTTTCGGGGTACAGAAGCCTGGCTGAGCAGCTTAACACAGCTATCCATGGCGTTCCGCTTGCGGTTGATGCAGGCATCTGCAACGGACGTTATTTTATTAATGGTGTAGGTATCGGTTTCGATGGTGCGGTTGTTATGGACTTCATCAATTCCAGGAAATGGTTGCAGGGAAATCTTGCTTATTACTGGGCAGTGATAAAAACCCTGTCGGCTTACCGGTCAAAGCAGCTGCGTATCAATATAAACAACGGGAATGAGCAGGTGGTTGCCAGGTGTTTTATGATAACGGTTGCCAATGGGTCACGATTCGGCGGCAACTTTATGGTGGCACCACAGTCATCCCTAACCGATAACCAGCTTGACCTGGTCATCATCGGGGCCGTGAATGTTTTACGAAGATACTTCTACCTGCCACGAATGAAAAAAGGCAGACATCTCAGCCTGCCTTTTGTAAAGACTTTAAAAGTTCAATCTGTATCTGTTTCAGCAGAGAAACCAATTGCTGCCCATCTTGACGGGGAACTTATGGTGTCTCAACAGTTCGACATACATATCCTGCCCGGCCATTTCTTTTTTCGCTGTTGACTTTTCTTACTTAAAATTGGTGTATCAATTTTCTCGATTGTCAACTGGCTTCAAAATGTTTGAGGCATAAATCTGCTTTACTAATAACCAACGGCCTCTAAAATGTCTCAGGAATTAATCTGTATTTATCAACAGCAAACCGGCTTCAAAATATCTCAGAGTTAGTCTGTATTCATCATTAGCCAACCGCCTCTGCAATCTCTCAGGGATTAATCAACGTTTTATTCTCAACATTTTTATCGACAGTGATCACCGGGATCTTTGAATCATAAGACAGCAATTTCCTGGTTAACCTGTTCCAGAATCCGGGCATAATAAACTCTGTCAAAGGATTTGCCATGATCAGATCTGCGTTGATCCTTTTTGAAAACTCCAGCGTTGATTTTGCCAGGTTTTTACCTTCCAGCATAAAACATTGAACGGGTATGGTGGACAGGCTCTGCACTATTTCGAGCGCTTTGTTAAGTATAGTTTCGCTGGTGTTGTCGTCCTTTCTCAGGCTCACCAGGTAAACGGTCGAACGGTATGACCTGGCCATCATAGTGGCCAGTTGCAGGCGGCGCACAGGTATCTCGCTGGTTAATGGTAACACGATCTTTTTGAAATGACTCACAAGTCCGCTGGAGCGGATAGCCATCACAGGTACATTTGTTTTGCGCGCGAGGTTGCTGATTGACACCGAAGAAAGCACCCGGTGAACCAGGTTAAATTTCGACAGGCCGACCACGACCAGGTCCATTTGATATTGTTCGATATATTTTGCAAGCTGTTCGCTCTTGATGCCTTGCAGCAGGCTTATTTCGATGTTGCCACCGCCGCAGATATGGTGCCGGTATGTATCTCGCATTGCCTCCAGTTTTACCCTGGCATTTTCTGCATCTATCGCCATGTCATACGGAAATATACTACCGGCCTCGATGGGGATATAAGGGAAAAGCTGGCTGCTCACTACATGAACGAGGTGAATATTACAGTTGAAGTTATTTGCCAGGTCAATGGCCTTGCTGATGGCCCATTTACTTTTGACAGTAAAGTCTACCGGGACTAGGATGTTGTAGAAAGTTTTTGGCATTGGACGATAGATTTAGTGGTGATCAATGGATTTTATGACAGGCTCAATAACTCCTGGAAACTCGGCTCCTGTATATTACGAAAAGCAATTGTATTTAGCAACTCATCCTGGCTGCAAAACGCCACTCCTTTGCCGGCATGTCCCACCATGCAACGATCATCGGTGTTGTCGCCTGCAACAATGCAGTTCTTCAGGGGTACGTTATACTTTTCACAAGCGTACTGAAGCGCATTGGTCTTGCAGTAGGCATGACCACAGATGCTTTCAGGTGAGCCAAAAAAGTAGGAAGGAAGATTCACTTCCCCGGTTGCAAGCCCGTCAAAAAATTCAAGCTGATTCGCATAGGAGAAATCGGCCCCGATCTTCTGCCGGACGTAATTGGTGATCAATGCATAGCTGTGACTGATGATTCCGGTGATATATCCTTTTTTCTTCAGTTCCTTGACCACTTCGCGGATATCTTCCACCATGGCAATTTGTCCGGCAACATGTAACAGCTCATCCATTGTTCTTCCCTTAAGTAAAAGAGCAATTCTTTTTGTCAGGATGATGGGATCCTTTTCTTTACTTCTCAGGTCCTCCAGTTTAGCGGTGAAGCCATAGATCCTTGCGCATTCATCGATAAACCTTCCCCTCAATATAGTATCGTCCATCACCCAGACCACCATTTTATGGAACCCTGACAGCTTCTCCCGGAGGATCTTGTTCATCTCCCGGTTGATGGTTTCCACGGAATGAATTTCTTCTTCGTTGATCTGCCCTGATTGTCTTCGCTGGCTTCGTGAAATGATGGCTTTGGAAACTTCCTTGCTCATCTTGCCCAGCGCTTCCCAGGGTTTGCTTTTATTTTCGATATAGCCGATGTTAACCTCTTTGATCCTGGCCTGCATCAGGTACATGTCTATCAGGATCCCGATGTCAACCCCGTAATCGTTGAAAAAGTCTATTTTATCAAAGAACGATTTCTTGCCTGCGATCATCCCGCTGAGGGGCTGCGTAAACCCGGAAAGCCCCGGGTAAAAAAGGGTCAGCAGCGGTTTGGCGACCAGTTCAGTTACACGGCCCGCATTACGCGCAAAGGTGCCCTTGATAAAATCCGCCTGGTCATCCAGCAATGGTTGCGCAAGGTCAGTAATCGTATTTTCAGGATATGGATCAATGTCACCATCAAGAAAAATAAGTAATTCGTTGGAGCTGACCTTAATTCCATCCTTCATCGAGATCCCTTTGCCGCGCACCTGGCTTATGATAACGGTGGCGCCTGCATTGCGGGCTATTTCAACCGTATTATCTTCCGATTTATCATCTACCACAATCACTTCGGTCACGAGGCTGTTTTTTAGGCAGAAGGTGACCACATTATGAATAGTCTTTTCTTCGTTTAGGACCGGGATGATCACTGTTAGCATAATCTCAACCAAATTTTTTTCGACGCTCGCAAAAATGTTTACCGGTCAGCAAATCTTTCGAACATTAAATCGAAAAATTCAGACACAAAACATGTAAACGTAAACAGTGTTGTTTGTTGACAAACGGCAAAAGGAAAAACAAACAACAGGTCAGTAAAATTTAAATCCGGTCGAATATGCCGTTGAATTCTTCGGGCATTGCCATGGGGCAGTGCCGGGAAAGCCAGGTTAACCTTTAACCACTCGTTGCATTATAAACAGATCGATCATTGATTTATGATGCAAGCGATTGTAACAAACAAACAACGCTTCTAAACCAGTCCAATTGCCAAAACCTTGTCAAAACCGATGGAAAGCGGGAATAAAATATCCCGGAAAGTAAAATTCAGGTTTTACATATATGCAAATGCTATGCCTATCATTGTGTTAGGAGCCATTTTTCGATAAATTCTTCCGTCCTGAACTCGTCTTTCGCCTGATACTCTCAACACCGGTAAGATCGAATTTAAATCAAAAATCTAAGGTAAATGGGTATTAAATGTATATTAAATCGGCCATTCAAATTGGTCAAAATGTATATATAACTAATTGGAGGAGAATATTGTGGTCCAGGGCAGTTTTTTGAGCGAAAAAGTGAGAAGTTGTCATGTGCACCGTTAAAACCATCTCAGAAATCCAGAGTAATCTGTAAGTTTCTACAAATAAAAAATCCTTTCTCATGAGAGAAAGGATTTTGAAACAAAGATGTATCGTTGAAGATTAATAATCCCTGTTATAGCCCCCGCCGCCACCGCCGCGGTTAAAGCCACCTTTTTTATAACCGCCGCCGCCGCCGCTGTTACCGCCGCCGCCGCCACCGAAGCTTCTTTTCTTGAATCCACCGCCGCCACCACCTTGTGGTTTCGGTTGAGCTTCGTTAACGATGATTTTCCTACCCAATACTTCTGAGTCGTAGAGGCTGCTCAATGCATTTTGAGCTTCAGTGTCTTCAGGCATTTCTACGAAACCGAAGCCTTTGCTGCGTCCGCTTACTTTGTCCTTAACAATCTTTGCTGATGTAACTGAACCGTACTGTTCAAAAAGGGTTCTCAAGTCCTCGTCGGTCATCTGCCAGGAGAGGTTCCCTACGTAAATGTTCATTGTAACTAAAAATTTAAAATGTTCTGAAATCCGACAATGACAGTAGTTACACTTGAACTGAGGAAACCAGGAATCAGGTAAGGTTTGCAGAACACGAGAACTAAGTCCATTAATCAGAACCGAAGATATAGAATAATTTTATCAATACAACAAAATTATGTTTGCTCCAAATCTCCGGGCGGAAAAAAATATCGTGTTTGTGTTTTAGAAAAATAAATGACTCAGAACATCACTCGCAGCGCTGGTTTTAGGCTTAAGTGATAACATGTTTTTGAACTGGTTTGCAGTCAAAACCGTCTTCAATGTGCTGAACAGTTTGTCCTTTATACCCCCGAATTTCGTCGCATAACCAGCCGGGTTGGAGGTCGCCTGGTCGATGATCCCCGATTTTGACTGCAGGAAGCTGGTAACGGCGTCCAATACCTTTGGGGACTGGGTTTCGTCCAGCGACAATTTTGGCTTTAAAACACCCAGGATGCTGGAAGCGGTCTCAGCAACATCGCCGATGGGTAAAACGCCTGCTACCTGGCCGGCTTTTTTCGCCGTTTCGGGCAGGGACTGAGCATTCACGGAAATGGTACTAAGCGTGATGGCACTCATCAACAGAAAGAATAGTCTTTTCATACAAATGGTTTTAGTGAAGAAAAGATGTTTCCGTATTCCGAGCAAAGATCAGGCTAGAGTTAAATAAAAAAACCCACGACAAAGTCATGGGTTTTCAAAATTATGAAGAAGGATTATTCGCCTGCTACTTCGAATTCGAGTTCGGTTGAGTTACCGTTTGCGAAATCGATGGTTGCTTTATAAGTTCCCAGTTCTTTAACTTCTTCTGCAATGGTTATTTTCCTGCGATCGATCTCATATCCTTTCTGCTCGCGGATTGCACGGCTGATCTGCAGTGCCGTGATGCTACCGAAGATCTTGCCACTTGTTCCTGTTTTGGCAGTAAGTTTAACGGGACCGTCTTTCAACTTCGCGATAACGAGGTTGATTTCAGCCAGCATTTTATCTTCCTTTTTCTTCAGTTGCTTCAGCTTCTCATCCAACTGTTTGCGGTTAGATGGATTTGCTTCGATTGCAAACTTCTGGGGAATGAGGAAATTACGGCCATAGCCATTACGAACCTTCACCACTTCATGAGCGGCTCCCAGGTTATCAACATCTTTTATTAAGATTACTTCCATGTTAGCTTACTTTAAAAGGTCAGTGACATAAGGTAGTAAAGCCATCTGGCGCGCTTTCTTAACCGCCTGGGCAACTTTACGCTGGTACTTCAGAGAGTTACCAGTAATGCGCCTTGGCAGCATCTTCCCTTGTTCGTTAATAAATTTCTTTAAGAACTCTGCATCTTTGTAATCGATGTACTTGATGCCCATTTTCTTGAAACGGCAGTACTTCTTTTTCGGTTTCTCGGTTTTGATAGCCGTGAGGTACTTGATCTCATTAGGTTTTGCCATGACTTATGCCTCCGTTTTTTCTGGTGCTGAAGTTACACCACTTCTCTTTCTACCATTGTACTCGACGGCGTATTTATCGAGCACAGTGAACATGTGACGCATCACATTGTCGTCACGCAGAAGCTGAATTTTCAGCTTCTCATTGAAGTCGGTTGGCGCAGAATATTCCATAACCCAATATAAACCAGTGGTTTTCTTGGCAATGGGATACGCCAGTGATTTTAGTCCCCAGGGGTTCTCGTGCGTAACTTCGCCACCGTTATCCTTGATAAAAGTGGTGAATTTTTTCTGAGACGCTTTGAATTCGTCGTCAGACAGCACAGGGGTAAAAATCACCATCAATTCGTAGTTGTTCATTTCCCTGTTTTTGGTTAATTAATAATTTTTGATAATTCGGGCTGCAAAGGTAAGGTTCTGCGGCCACATGGCAAAGTGATTGTTGATATTTCCCGGCCTGGCCAGCCTCCAATTCCGATCCGGACAGGTTGGCAGAAAATGAGGAATGGCACCTTCTTTGGGAGGTCAACCTAAAATAATACACCCATGCAAAAAGGAAATATTCGCGTCGAAACGGAGAACATCTTTCCGATAATTAAAAAATTTCTTTACAGTGACCACGAAATTTTTCTGAGGGAATTGATCAGTAACGCGGTGGATGCCACCCAAAAACTGAAAACACTGAGTACCCTCGGCGAAGTTAAAGGCGAAATCGGGGACGACCTGAGCATTGAAGTTAAACTCGATACGGAAAACAAAACCATCACCATTTCTGATAAGGGTGTCGGAATGACCGGCGAAGAAGTTGAGAAATACATCAACCAGGTAGCTTTCAGCGGTGCAGAAGAATTCGTCAATAAGTACAAGGGACAGAATGAAAACGCCATCATTGGTAAATTCGGTCTTGGTTTTTACTCAGCCTTTATGGTGAGTGATAATGTGGAGGTGATTACAAAATCATTTAAGGCGGATTCAACAGCCGTAAGATGGCAGTGCGATGGAAGTCCGAGCTACACCATCGAAGAAACCACGAAGGAAACCCGCGGTACAGATATCGTCCTTCATATAAATGAAGAAAGCAAAGAATTTCTTGATAAGGACCGGATCAAAGGTATCCTCAAACGTTTTTGCCGCTTCCTGCCGGTGCCTATCATGTTTGAAGGCGAGCAGATCAATATCACCAACCCGGCCTGGACCAGGAAACCATCTGAGTTAACTGCCGAAAATTACCAGGAGTTTTACAAGCAGCTCTATCCCTATAATGAGCCGCCGTTATTCTGGATTCATCTGAACGTGGACTATCCTTTCAATCTTACCGGTATCCTGTATTTCCCGAAGATCAAACAGAGCTACGAAATTCAGAAAGATAAGATCCAGTTATATTCAAACCAGGTATTTGTTACTGAAGAAGTAAAAGACATCGTTCCTGAATTCCTGATGTTATTACAGGGTGTGATCGACAGCCCCGATATTCCATTGAACGTGAGCCGGAGCTACTTGCAGGGTGATCCGAATGTAAAAAAGATCAACAATCATATCACGAAAAAAGTAGCCGATAAACTGGAAGAAATTTTCAACAAGGACCGCAAGGAATTTGAAGATAAATGGGACAGCCTGGGACTGTTTGTGAAATATGGTATGATGACGGACGATAAGTTCTTCGACAGGGCAAACAAGTTTCACATCTTCTCCGATGTCGATAAACAAAGGTTCTATACGCTGGAAGAATATCGCACTGAATCAAGCGCGTTACAGACAAATAAAGAGGGTCAGCTTGTAATATTATATTCTACTGATCCTGTTCAGCAGGACAGTTATGTTCAGGCAGCAAAACAAAAAGGTTATAAAGTAGTATCGCTTGATACCATTGTTGATGCGAGCTTTATCAACACGATGGAATCCAAATGGGAGAAGGTTCATTTTGTGAGAGTGGATGCCGACATTGCTGATAACCTGATCGACAAACAGGAGTCAACCGCTTCTGTGCTGAGCAAAGAAGAAGAGGACAAACTAAAAGCAATTTTCGAAGAGCAGAAAGGGGAGCTCCATGCTACGGTAGAGGTGAAGGGGTTAAGTCCTGATACACCGCCGGTGCTTGCGACACGTCCTGAGTTTATGCGGAGGATGAAAGATATGGCGGCATTAAGCGGGCCTATGGGAAGTTTTTATGCAAACATGCCGGACGAGGTAACGCTGACGGTCAATGGTAATCACCCGATCTACCAGCAGATCCTTGGTGAAGCTGATAAAGAAAAGCAGGATAAGGTGGTGCGTAACCTGGCAGATCTTGCCTTGTTATCTCAGGGGCTGTTGAAAGGAAATAACCTGACCTCATTTATCAACCGGAGTGTTGAATTAATGGGCACGAATAAAGCAAAGGCTGAGGCTGCGGAAGCCTAAGGCGGCAGTTTACCTTCTCAAAGGCCATCCCGCAAATGCGGGGTGGCCTTTGTTACTTGTATCCGCCACGATTGGCCGTCCAATACCAGCACAAGGGTTGCATCCTTGGGAGCAGCGGTGTAAAAACAACTCTTATAACATGCTCATAAAAATATTTCCCGAAACACTTGACAATGGCATAATTAGCAGTATTTTATGCTCTAATTCGCTGCCTTGTTGAACAACTTCGATGGGACTGGCATGGCGAAGCCATTGTAAAAAAAGCCTGTGAATCCAGGTTTAAACAGCATCGAGTAGATAAGTATCGCGCACCCGAAGTACGCGATATTCGACCCAGGGGCGCCTATCCACATTTCTTTATCACCGAAGCTAATTTGAATTGGTTCGGGTTTCCTCAATTCCATTAGGGTAAGAGGCAGGAAACCTTCGGTTTCAATAAAATACTACGAAGTTTATATACGTCACTGCAATGACGTATAATTAATAGTTAGCCAACATTGCCGATGATCGCTAGAGTCGTGAGTATGCCCGCAGTTGTGCCAGTCCGGACGTCGAAGGGAAGGCTACTGCATCAAAATTATTACAGAGAAATAAACGATAAATTATGAGTGCCAGGTGAGCCGTGCGCTTCGGCGTGGTAAGGTTGTTTGCCAAAGCCGAAGCGCGCGGCTCACCCAGCAAAGTTAGCGGGTAAATTTTTAAATGTCGGTGATCGGGGGACGTATTAACATCGTGAACTCGTGGTATTTTCACCGTATCCAACCCAACGACAAAGGTTAATTAAGTAGGAACGTATTTGTCCGTCCTGGCCAGGAAAAATAACTTCGTCAATCGGATATTGACAAAATTATTTTTCCTTCACAACTGCTTAGCTGTTGCTGATCATCGGCAACGTCGGCTAACGCGGTATTGCCAAAAGCGGCCCGGTACATTCATGATATTTACAATTACTTCTGGGCCGCCTTCGGCAATACCCATCACGTTGTATGCAACCTAAACCGACGGCCTGAATATTAAGGAGCAACGAAAATGATAATGCAATGGTTAGATTTATTGTTTACAATTCTCCACATAGTATTACTATCGACGGTATATGCAAGCCTTGTATTACTCATTGTTTATTTGCTTTCAAAAAAAACACAAAATCACTGGTTGAAAAAGAGAATGAACCACAAGTTTAGAAACTGGTTACTACTTCATTTTCTCATTTCTGTCTGCTTGTTTTTCTATTCCTTTTCATATTGGCAAGACACAGGTTTAGGTGAAAATCCATCAATTCCAATCGGCTACGGTCAACGCATTTATAGTCCTGACTTCGCTTGGACAGAATTTTATCCTGATTTAACCAAAACCGAATTGAATAAGGATGAATTACAAATTGAAAATTTCATAATTAAAGACAATATACTTTGTGCAGAAGTTTCGCATCAAAAAACAAACAGCCCTAATTATGACTTTATTGTCTGTGACTTACCAAATAAGATAAATAAGACTTTTATGACGGAAACTGAATATGCTGAGTACGCAAAGGACAATAGGCTTCCTATGAAAAGTGAGTTCTCTGATTTCAAAACACATTACAAAGAGTATTTTGAAAAACAACCCAAGTGGAAAAATTGGCTATTCCCGTAGCTTGGCTGCATACAACATGGTATTGGCAAAATCGGGCGGCGAATACCATGGCATACAAAACACCAAGTTGTTGCCCGCCTTCGCCAATACTTCCACGTTGTGCGTCATCCTAGTTTCGCAATGCGCTTAATTGGATACATATCATTGGTGACTGTTTTTCTAAGCATGATTTCGTGTGAAAGAATAAAGGGTAAGGGCCATGCAATTGCTGTTAATGCGAAGGAAAGGCTTGAAGCAAAGAGAGATGCTGCAGTCGATAGGCTAATTCCACACTTCGACAGTTACAACCCAGACACAGAGTATAACAAAAAAAGGTTTACCGATTTCTTTGGCTTTAAGCCAACGCATGATGTATCGGATCTTTACTGCTATAACGATCAAATAGGGATTGATTCGAAGTTTCAATTTTCGTTTAAATGCGATACCGCGACAATAGTTAGAATAATCAAAAACCTGGAATTGTCCCCTGAGCGAACACCCAATAATACAAGCAGCGGACTTTGGACAAGCTTCAAGTGGTGGGAGATCGAAAAGATAAAAACCTTGGTTCCGTACAGTTATATTATGGGAAATAAATATTATCGATATCTGTGGTTTCACGAATCGTCTCGAACTGCTTTTTATCTTGATTTTGACATGTAAGCAACAGATTAAGGTGGCGACATGCAACGATAAGGAGTAAACTGTCTTTAAAAGGGTAGACTCCTGTGTTCGCCGCACGAACGCACAACATGGTATTGGCAAAAGCGGGCGGCACATACCATGGCAAACAAAACATCAAGCTGTGCCCGCCTTCGCCAATACTTCCACGTTATGGGCAATGCCAGGGTTTCAATTGTTGAAGTCATTTAATTATGATCCAATCAAAATACATACTTGATATACTGGACTTAACATTTGATGGTTTAGAATATGAAGATTTGTTGCGGAAACAAGTTCCGTTTCTTTCTATAAAACATGAAGAACATACGGGAATTGGACTTTTTATCTCCTTTCTCTTCGAACCCGGTATTGAACCCTATAGAACCCCCACGGATAAAATATTCAATACAGACATTGACGGAAATAGGACTGAGATGTTAAATGGTGTTGAAATTATTAATCAAGAGTTAAACGTCCTTGCAGACGCAACGGTTCATTTGACAAATGGGACTATAGACTGCATTGAGATATTTAACAAAAATGGCGAAGTATATCCATCTAGCGAACTGCAAGCCTACGAGTTAACCCGAGCCTGGGTGGATGTTGGTATGGGAAGGTCGATAAAACGACACCAGTAGTGATTGTTGCAAGCACTGCCCATAACATGGTATTGGCAAAAGCGGGCCGCCAGTTACATGTGGAATAAAACAGTAAGCTATGCCCGCCTTCGCCAATACTTCCACGTTAGCGGTAAGCTACTTGCCGTAGACCGAATCGGGAAGCGAACAAATTTTTGTATCTTAGACTACAAGAGAAATTCAGGAAAATGAAATATGGTCCAATAAATATCGATCCGGAGGTTTTGGGAGGGACGCCAGTTTTCACCGGTACGCGCGTGCCTATCCAAACGATCTTTGACTACCTGGAAGGTGGTGACGATGTAAACGAATTCTTAGATGATTTTCCGAGCGTTTCAAAAGAGTCTGCGCTTGAGGTATTAGAGATGGCAAAGAAATCATTGACAACTGAAAAGATGCTCGATGAGAATTTTGCTTGATGAGAATTTACCCAAAAAATTGCAGGCGGACTTTGGAAAGGATTTAGAAGTTAAGACAGTTCGCGATATGGGTTGGCTTGGAAA